>NZ_JBEZYD010000002.1:426827-718452 GCF_040638335.1 Nonomuraea sp. NPDC026600 | reverse complement strand
ACAGACAAACCCGACACCCACTAGAAAAGGATCAAGGCTAGGACCTGGGGGAATAACCTGCAACGAACCCCAGGGGAATTACGTGGCGTTCCACACCCAGAGCGGGCTGCCGATGAACTCGTACTGATGCACCATGTCGGGCGAAGCGCCGACCATGTCCCGTTCGACGACCTTGACCGCGAGCTGCTTGAAGAAGCGCGACCAGCTCTCATAACCGGAGTCGGGGTCGCTGCCCATGTCGACGTCGTAGCAGTCGCCGACCTTGTCGGTGAAATAGTTGGACCCGTCGCGGCCCTTGCCGCCACCGCACGCATCGGCCTGCCCGTAGCTGACCTCGGTGCGGCCGCCCATGCCGTTGGCGATGGCGGCGATGCGCGGCACCATCCGCCACGACAGCAGGTCGGTCCAATCCGACATCGAGTCGTAGTCCATCTTGCCGGCCAGCATCACCGCGTCGAAGTCCAGCGAAGGCAGCATGATGGACGGGCTGGCGGCCTGGCCGGTCTGCTGCACCTTGTCCAGCCACAGCACCGGGTCATCGGCCGGCCCGAAGTCGGTGCGCTGGTAGATCCAGGTCTGCGTCAGATCCAGCCGGTCCACCGGGTCCCAGCTTCCCGAAGTGGGATTCAGTGACTCGGTCTGCACGGTGGTCAGCTTGCGGGTGGAGTAGAACGCGAGCGCGCTGTTGGTGCAGCCCGCGGCCTGCGCGCACTGCAGGTCGGTCGGCACGTCGACGCCGCCGCGATCGGCGGTGGTGAAGGTGGTACGCGCGGTCGGCACACTCCCCGGCACCTGGGTGTTGTGGCCCCACTGCACCCTGGCCAGCGTGCCGCCCCGGTCATAGGGCAGCACCCGGTACAGCTCGTGCGCGCATGAGGGCAGGCAGAAGTAGTTGGTCTCCCGGTTGTAGGAGTAGTCGATCACGTTCTCGTTGGAGTCGAGCTCCTGATCCAGGTTCCACCGCCACACACCGGTGCAGGTCGGCGGAATGTCCTTGTTCAGGAAGCGGTCGTAACACGGCTCGCCCGAGTCGTTGCCCACGTACGGCACCTGCCACTGGGCGCCCTTGGTGTAGCCGAACCGCCACACCGTGCCGTCCTGGCTGGTGACCTTCCAGTACGGCTGGCTGTCGGCTCCCCCGGCGACCTGCTCGATCTTCCAGCCGAAATCCGGAACCGTCTTCCAGCCCCCACCCGCATTGCGGTCCTTGACGATCTGCGCCGAACGGCCACCCGCCGACAGCACCAACTCCGACTGCGAATTGTCGTTCGTGGAGGTGTCTTCGTCGGTCTGATCCGGCGACTCCCAGCACAGCGCCTCCCCGCCGATCCCCTTCTCCTCGGCGGTCCAGATCAACTCCGCGGTGTTGTCGTCATAGAAGTTGTCGACATAACAGCGCCGGTAACGCCGCTCGATGAACCCGGAACTCAGGTCCCACCCGGCCCCCACCACACTGGACTGGTTGTTGGACCACTGGCCCTGCCCATCCACCGACGACGCCTCGTACTGCAACGACAGATCCGGCCCGTTTCCCGCCACCGACGGCGGCTCCGGCAACGGAACGTCATAGTCGAACCCGCCACCTGACGTACCCGCCTGCCACGTCCCCGAGGGCTTCAGATCGGTGGCGCCCAGTTACCGTTCGGCCCGGTCATCCCGACGGACAGCAGATAAACCGACCCGGCCGCCAACTGCGCCGCAAGCCGTTCCTGCATCGCCTGCTGAGCGGCCGCCTTGCGGTCCTTGCCCGGCGTCGTCGGCTTGACCGCCGCCGGCGTGGCGTTGGCGGGTGCCGCCTCCGCCTCCGCCTCCGCGATCAGCGTCCCGGCCTTCACATCATTCGTCGACGGCACCACACTCGGCCGCACCACACACGCCTTCGGCCGCGGCACTTCGATCGCACACGAGGGCACGCGCACCAGCCGCAGCCGGGTGGCGAAGTTCCCACCGTAGGCGTCCCGGAAGCTGGCGTAGGAGAACTCCGCCCGTACCTTCCCCGGCGCCGCCCCGTCATCGGCCCGCACCACCCGAGCGGCGATGCCCACCCCACCGAGCGCGCGCACCACCTCCGGCGCCAAGGTCTCCACCTTGACCTTATCCAATTCGCCGCCCTTGACCTGGCCGACCTTGACCGGCAACGTCCCGGCCTCGGCCACCTTGCCGATCGGCGGCACCTCCACCTCGGCGCTGCCCGCCTTCGGCCACACCGGCTTACGCCGCTCCACCTTCGGCACGGACTCCTCAGCGCCACGAACCACACAGGCAGACGTCGACTCCGCATCCCGCATCCCTTCAGGGCACGCTGACGCAGACCTCGGGCAACGAGGCCTTCACGCACCTAAAACAGACATAAAGACGATCACTGGGAATCTGATCGACGAACCAAGATCGGTCAACGACGGGAGCATCACTTACCTGACACCAACAGTCAGGACCCGTCAAGCACGCGTGCTATGCGCACTGGTCAACCGACATGTCACGGAAGGCGCTTTCCCAAAGAAGAACATGCATGTGACCTACGTCACATACGCTCCAAAGAGAGCATTCAGGGTCAGCCGAAACCACAGAGCTGGAGCTGGTGCGTACGGGACTGGAATAGTCAGAAGGCGCCTGACCCGTGGTTCTCGGGTCAGGCGCCTTGAAGAGCAGCCCCGGTCAGGTGGATTGGCGGAGCAGTACGGCCAGCGGTTTCGCCAGCCTTGGTGAGGGCTCATCGGGCACCGTGTAGACCCGTCCGGGACCGTCACCGACGGTGATCCGGTAGGTCATCAGGTCGGCGCCCACCTCGCCGGGCTCACCTTGAGCCGTGGCGGCCTCGATCGCGGCCAGCGAGTCGTACACCTTGGCGGCCTCCTGCTCGGAGAGGTCGTCGACATCGTAGACGGCGACCGGCTCCACAATGCCGGCGAAGCCGCCGGTTCTTTCGATCGTCACACGCATGTTTGACCCCCATGCCGTACTGGGCGCACGTGGGGCACAATACGGCGAGGTGTTCGCCGGACCGTTACTTGAATGCCTTCTTGAGCGCGCTCAGCTCTGTGGCGAGGATATCGTCGTTGGTCAGGTCGCCCTCGGCCGTCAGCTTGGCCGTGTCGATGACCCGGAACTCGGGCAACTGCATGGTGCCGCAGCACATCGAGCGGTCCTGTACGGCGCGCAGGCTGGCAGATGTTTCATCGGCGACCTTTACCTTGGTGATGTCCTTTGCGGTCTTGCCGTCGCCGGTGTAGTCGGCGTTCATGAGATCCATCTCGCCGGAGAGCATCTCGGTGAACGGCGTGGGCGAGGTCACCACCTCGCGGAAGGCGAACCGGTTGCGGATGAAGGTCCGGTAGATGTTGGGATCCCCCTGGGCGGCCGAGATCTGCAGCATCTGGTTGACGACATCGGTGTAGGTGGCCGCCGACGCGGGCGCCTTCACGATGGCGTCGAACAGCAGCTTGCACAGCTTGTCCGCGACCTCCATGAGGATCACGGTGGGGCTCTTCAACGCGCCCTGCTTGGTGCGTTCGTGCGCGTAAATGTCGGCGAGCACGTCGTAGATGCCGCCAGTGAACACCTGCGAGATCGCGTGCACCTCGTTACTGACCTCGCTCAGCTTGAGGTCGTTGTCGGCGTTGCGCAGGCCGAACGGCAGGCCGAGTGCCTGGCCGAACTGTTCGGCCAGGGACGACAGGAAGGATTTGGCGTGCAGGTTCGCCTTGGTGAGCGCGACGAGGGCCTCGGCCTGGTCCGGCTGCGACAGCGCCAGGAAGATGGCGGTCAGGTCGCCGAACGACTCGTGCAGGCCACCGGTCTGCGGTGGGTTCTCCGCGCCGAGCCAGCCTGGCTTGAGCCCGTCGAGGATCGCGTGACCGGTCTCGTGGGAGACGATGTCCAGCGA
The DNA here is from genome assembly GCF_040638335.1 of Nonomuraea sp. NPDC026600. Taxonomy (NCBI): domain Bacteria; kingdom Bacillati; phylum Actinomycetota; class Actinomycetes; order Streptosporangiales; family Streptosporangiaceae; genus Nonomuraea; species Nonomuraea sp. NPDC026600. Next base: position 714,569 of record NZ_JBEZYD010000002.1, on the reverse strand, counting down.
GCGGCAGGTGAAGACCTGCTGCGTGGAACCGGTTGGGGCGAAGAAGAGAAACTTCAGCGCCTTGGCCGTCCTGCTGTAGAAGGCGTTGGCTCCGACCGCGGCGCGCGGGAAGACAGTGATCCGCTCGATGTTCCCTCCGGTGTTCCACGCGAACCGAAGAGGAGAGCCACCGTTGTGACGTTCGTACATCGTCAGCGTCTCCCGGACGACCGCATACGTGTGCGCGCAGTCGAATTCCGGCGAGTTGGGGACGAAGATGAAGTCGCCGTTGATGTTGCGGGCCACGGGTGTGGTGCCGGGCAGGCTGGTGGTGATCCGGGCGTCGGTGGGTCCGTTGAGCACGACACCGGGGATGAAGATCCCCCTGACGCCCAGTTCGGCGATGGTGGGATCCTGCTTGTAGATGAGAATCCGGGGCCCGACGATTGGTGGGAGCGGGATCGGGGTCGGGGTCGGGAGCGCGCGCATAATGGGCGCCGCCTCCATCGTGAAGGGCGGCTGGAGCAGTTGCATCGTCGAGTCGGCTACAGCCGCTCCGGCGACTCCGCGGTATTCAGGGATGGTCTTCTCCCTGACTTCCTGAATAATCATCCGGCTTTCTCTTCCTATCTGCGACCAGAGTCTCGCATTTCGAGCCCTGAGCCCACTAAAGAAACCAGGACATACAGAAGCGCATTCACGAAGAAGTTCGCAAACAATCCAGGCGGATAGCGATAATCTTGGAATGCCTTTCGAATCATTCCCGGTGCTGGATAATCATGCGCACATGGGATTTCAAAGGTTCGACCAGGCTTGACCGAGGCCGGGGCGGCGCCTGAGGTCCCAGATCGGTAGGAGAGGTAGTCCAGGCCGATGGAGACGTCTTCGATCTTCGAAGGGGGTGCTTCGAATCCCGCGCCGACCGTCACCAGCGCGATCTCGGGCCGCTTGCGCCCGGCGACCCAGAGGCACAGCCAGGTGTGGAACTTTCATGGTCACGTGAGTCCCGGCGAACCGCAGGGGACGTCGTTCTCGCCGCGCTTCAGACAGGTTCGACCAGCTTGGCGGGCCGCATAACGGTTAGGGAGCTGGGCTGGGCTTTATGGGCCTTGGCGGGGCGGTGTGGCAGCGGCTGTACGGGTGCAGCGGCTCTGCGTACATTCTGGGTGCGTTTCAGGAGGCCCCTGATGTGCCGGCCGTTGCGAAGGTCAGCGAGGAGATTCGAGATGAGATCGATGCCGTGGCTTGCCTCGGTCGGCGCGGCGTTCGTCGCCGTAGCCGTGTCGTTGTGCGCCGTCATGTTCACTGCCGTCCAGCCCGCGCACGCGGCGGTGGGGCTCCACGTCAGCGGCACGAACATCGTCGAGGCCAACGGCCAGAAGTTCATCATGCGCGGGGTCAACCACCCCCATGTCTGGTACACGAACCAGACCAGTTCATTCGCCAACATCAAGGCTCTCGGGGCCAACACCGTCCGCGTGGTGCTGGGCAGTGGCAAGCGGTGGGGCCCGTCCACCGACGTCGCCAACGTGATCTCCCTGTGCAAGCAGAATCGGCTGATCTGTGTCTTGGAGGTGCACGACACCACCGGATACGGAGAGGATGGCGCGGCCGCGACCCTGGACGAGGCGGTCAACTACTGGATCAGCCAGAAGAGCGCGCTGGTGGGCCAGGAGAGCTACGTCGTCATCAACATCGGCAACGAGCCCATCGGCAACACCAACGCCGCCCAGTGGACCAGCGCGACCACCGCCGCCATCCAGAAGATGCGCAGCAACGGTTTCGAGCACCTGCTCATGATCGACGCGCCGAACTGGGGCCAGGACTGGCAGTACGTCATGCGAGACAACGCCCAGACCATCCTGAACGCCGACAGCCAGCACAACACTGTCCTGTCGATCCACATGTACGCCGTGTTCAACAGCGCCGCGGCGATCACCGACTACCTCAACCGGTTCCAGACCAACGGGTGGCCACTGGTCATCGGCGAGTTCGGCTGGCGGTTCAGCGCCGGCGAGGTCGATCACGAAACCTTGCTGTCCGAGGCGGCATCCCGAGGTCTCGGCTACCTCGGCTGGTCCTGGAGCGGCAACACCGACCCGATCCTGGACATGGCGACCGGCTTCAACCCCAACCAGCTCACCACCTGGGGCCAGCGGATCTTCAACGGCGCCAACGGCATCAAGGCCACGGCCAAGGAGGCCACCATCTACGGCGGCGTCACCCCGACCGTCACCCCGACCGTCACCCCGACGATCACGCCCACGCCGTCAGGCTCGTGCCGCGTGGCGTACGTGATGAACACCTGGAACACCGGATTCACCACCAACATCACGATCACCAACACCGGCAGCTCGGCGACCAGCGGCTGGCGGCTGGTGTTCAGCCTGCCCAGCGGGCAGACCATCACCAACGGCTGGAGCGCGTCGTACGCGCCGACCAGCGGCCAGGTCACCGCCACCAACGCCGCCTGGAACGGCAACCTCGCGCCGGGCGGCTCCACCGCCATCGGCTTCCAGGCCACTCACACCGGCAACACCACCGCCCCCACCTCCTTCACCCTCAACGGAGCCGCCTGCCAGGTGGCATGACCCCTCATCGGTCCATGACGTGCCACTCGCCTCACAGGCGGGTGGCACTGCCGTTTCTTTCATCCGCCCAGGTCACAAGCATGGAAGTGATCACGTGCGGTGCCGAGTCTGTCCGAGCCTGTCCGAGTGCGTCTGAGTGCGTCCCAACCGCTGTTGGACAGCGGGAGCGTGGCTCTTCACTGATGGTGACGCGGCGATCCGCCGCACGGATGAAGGGACCTGTCGTGAACGACAACGAGCGCAACGAGCCGTACGAGCCCCCGCAACTGCTCGAGATCGGCGAGTTCGGGCAGCTGACCCGCGGCTACGGCATGCTCAACATGGACTCCGCCTACTACTTCAAGCTGTGGTGAGACCACCGTGCCCATCGAGTCCCACGGAGTCCGGTACGGGGACGGACAGCCGGCACATCCCAGGAGAAGGGCACCGGTCATGGTCGACAACGAGCCGTACGAACCCCCGGACATCGGCGAATTCGGAGAGCTGACCCGCGGCATCGCCGGGCCGCAAATGGACCGGGTTTACAACTACTGAGACGAGGGGTCCGGTGCGCAAGCTGAGCGGCGAGGAGTTCGCGGTGCTGCCCGACAGCGCCGCCGGCGAAGCCCTCGCTGAGGCGCTGCACGGCGCGGTGGTGCTGAGCTACGCGTCCGGCCGTCCGTGTCTGGTGGCCGCCTCGCCCGGCGAGATCGTCCACGCGGAGGCGGGCCACGCGCGGCTGGCGGTGATCGGCACGTGCCCGGTCACCGCCGGCCGACTCCGGCGGATGGCGGCGCGACTCGGGTGCCTGGCGGACGCCGACGCGGTGGCCGCGGCGCTGCCCGGCAGTTTCCATCTGGTCGCCGTCGTGGGCGGGCAGGTCCGGGTGCAGGGCACCGCTTCGGGCATGCGGCGGGTGTACTACGCGCGGGCCGGCGGGGCGGTGGTCGCGTCCGGTCGGGCGGCGGTGCCGGCCGCGCTGACGCGGGCGGCGGTGGACGAGCAGGCTCTGGCGGTGCGGTTGCTGATGATGGTTCCGCCGGCGCTGGCCGAGCCGCTGTGGGAAGGGGTCGCCGTGGTGCCGCCCGGTGAGGCGGCCCACATCGACGCGGACGGGGTGCGGCTGCGCGCCTGGTGGCGGGCGCCGGAGCCGGAGGTACCGCTGCGGGAGGGCGCTCTCGTGGTGAGGGCGGCCCTTGAGGAGGCCGTGGCCGCCCGGATCGACGAGGGCGCGGTAGTGGCCAGCGACCTGTCCGGCGGGCTGGATTCCACGCCGGTCAGCTTCCTCGCCGCCGCGGCGGCCGGGGAGCGGTCGGCGAAGCTGATCACGTTCGTGCTGGCCATCGATGATCCCGAGCATGACGACCCGGAGTGGGCGGCCCGGGCGCGGGCGTACCTCCCGGGCGAGCACGGAGTGGCCCGGGCCGGTGACGTGCCCAAGTGGTTCGCCGGTGCGGCCGAGGCCGTTCCCGGGCTGGACGAGCCGACGCGGTGGCTGCGCGCACTGGCCCGCGAGCTGGCGAGTTCGGCGCTGCTGGCTGGGCGAGGAGCGGCCGTGCGCCTGACCGGGCACGGCGGTGACGAGGTCACCCTGCTGCCCGACTGCTACCTGCACGACCTGGCCCGTCGCCACCCTGCGGCGCTCTGGCCCCACCTGCGCGAGCAGCGGTCCAGGGCCCGGTGGCCGCTGTGGGCGTGCGCCCGCGCGCTGGCCGACCGGCGTCCCTATGCCGCCTGGCTGGCGGATCAGGCGGAGATGCTCAGCGCGCCGCTGTCCCGCTTCCGGCCGGACTTCGGATGGGAGCAACCGCTGCGCATGCCTGACTGGACGACCGAGGCCGCGACGGACGCGGTCCGCCGTCAGCTCGTCACGTGCTCGGCCGAGCCGTACTCCCCCCTGCGCGCCCAGCACCAGAGCCTGTCGAGCGTCCGTTCCATCGCCGCCTCCGTCGACGGCGTGCGGATCCTGACGGGCCGCGTGGGCGCCCCCGTGCACGCCCCCTATCTGGACGACCGCGTCGTCGCCGCCTGCCTGGCCGTGCGGCTGGACCAGCGGGCGGTGCCCGGCGCCTACAAGCCGCTCACCCGGGCCGCGATGCGCCCGGTCATGCCGGCCGAATGCCTGGACCGCACCACCAAGGGCGAATTCTCGGCCGACATCTACCAGGGGCTGCGCCGCCACCGCGACCAGCTCCTGACCCTGCTCGACGGTTCGCTGCTGGTGGAGCGCGGCCTGGCCGACGCCACCGCCCTGCGCCGGGCCTGCGTGCGCACCCCGGCCGAGGGCGGGCCGGGCGTGCTGGCACTCGACGTCTTCATCGCCGCCGAGAACTGGCTACGAGCCCTTCTCGCCTACCCCGCCCAGGAGGAGTCGTGCGCGTGAGCCTTCGCCCCGGCGTCACTCTCACCCCGATCGACGAGGTCGCCGTGCTCCTGGACGAGCGCACCGGCCGCTACCGCCAGTTGAACGCCACCGCCGCGCTCGTCCTGCGCAGCCTGCTGGCGGGACACGGCCCGGATGGGGCCGCCCGCGACCTCGTCCGGACCCATCCGGCCGCGACGCCCACCGCCGAGGCGGACATCGCCGCGCTCGTCGCGCAGTTGCGCACCGCGAACCTGATCGTCGAGACCGTCGACCGGGAGCAGCCGCGATGAGCGTGTCCATGGTGCCCGCCGACCGGCCCGGCCTGCCCTGGCGCCGCCGCCTGCCGGCGCTGGCCGCCGTGGCCGCCGCGCACCTGATCGCCTGCCTGCCGCCGGCCCGTATCCGCGCGGTGCTCACGTTCGCCCGCCGCGGCGCCGCGCCCGCCGCCGCCGAGCAGGCCAGAGCGGCACGGGACGCGGTGATCGCGGTCAGCCTGTCGTGCGCCGGGGAAGGCTGCCTGCCCCGCTCCATCGCCGCCGCCCTGCTGTGCCGGTTGCGCGGATCCTGGCCCACCTGGTGCGCGGGCGTACGGGTCCACCCGTTCGGTGCCCATGCCTGGATCGAGGCCGACGGCCACCCTGTCGACGAGCCGCCCCACCACTATCGGGTCACGATCGTCATCGCCCCGGACCCTCGGGGCCGGGCGGCACCGGGCTCGGCGCAAGATGGAGGGGTACGCGCCGAGCCCGGTGGTATCTAGCAGTTGCCGAACGCCGGCAACCCGAGGATGCGCAGCGCGAGCCACTCGATGGCCAGCGGCCCACCCTCAATGGCCCCCGTCACGTGACTGGGAGCCGGAAGAGACGTCCATCGAAGGTTGACCCCCGCCCGGCAGTACTCCGAGCGCAAGGTGGCGGAGATCGCCTGGGGAATGATCTCGTCGCCCTGAGCGTGATAGATGAACATCGGGACACGCGGCGCGATGGCGCCGAGCCGGTTCTCATTGAGCCGGGCCAGCCACTTGGGCTGGTTCATCAGGTCCACGGGGCTCAGGTCGGAGAACCGAAGACCGGCCAGCTTGCTCTCCAGGTCGCCCACGCAGTCGTCGGCGGCGTCCGCGAGCAGGGCGCGCCCGCGGTCGTTGAGGTCGGCTTGAATGTTGAGCTCCGGGTAGGCGGCGTCCAGGCCGATCCCGGCCGCGGCGCCCAGGCCGAAGTTGGCATCGCCGTCCAGGTGGGTCGCCACCGCGCGCAGGTCGGCGGGGACTCCGCCCGCGGCCACGCCCTTGAGCTTCAGCTCCGACGCGTACGACGGCTGGAGCTGGGCGGCCCACGCGGCCGACGCGCCGCCCTGCGAGTAGCCCATCACCGCGACGGGTCCGCCGGTGGACAGGCCCGAGCCCGACACCCGCGTGGCGGCCCTGATCGAGTCCAGTACGGCGTGGCCCTGCGAGATCCCGGCCATGTACGTGTGCACACCGGGCGTGCCGAGGCCCTCGTAGTCGGTGATGGCCACCGCGAACCCCTTGAGCAGGAACAGACTGACCAGCGCGAGCTCGGCCTCACCGCCCTGGCTCATGCTGACCGAGGGGGCGCACTGGTCGCCGAGGCCGTGGGTACCGGTCGCGTACCCGATGATCGGGCGCTTGCCCAGCGGGTAGCCCGCCTTGGGTACGAGCAGGGTGCCGGACACGGCGTTCAGCGAGCCGGTGGCGGAGGTCGAGCGGTAGAGCAGGTGCCAGGCGTTCACCGGGACTTCGAGCAGCTTGCCCGGCAGCAGGTAGACGGTGGTGGGCTGGGCGGTGACCACGTCCCCCGCCGCGGCCGCGTGGGCCGGCTGGGTCGCGACGAAGGACGCGATCAGTACGACGATCATGGACATGCTGGCGCGGACACGTAACCTCATGTGCCACCCCTCTCCGTGGGGTTCACTCATGGGAAAGCGGCGCCGCGAGCCGATCGTTACCCGTCGGTAACCTCATGTCAAGGCCCGAAATAACGGCGAACCCGAGCCGCTGTCAGACTGCCTCCCGCGCCACATAACACTGGCCACGACCGCATCACCGTGCCAACGGGAAACGGTGAACTCGACCGCGACCGTCGGGCACCATGGACGGATGGATGCTGGCTCGGTGACCTTTCTGCGCGAACTCCTCGCCGAAACCGGCTGGGTGGAGCGCACCCGCGAGCTCGGCCTGGCGCTGCGGACCACCCGCTCGCCCGGCGGTCTGCTGCTGGTGGGCACGCCCGCCGACGAGCCGTGGCATCTCACCGCGCACCTTTCGGACGAGGCCCGGCTGTCCGACCTGCCGCAGCTCTCCCCCACGCTGGTCCGCTGGGCGCCGCGCGCCGACGGCCCGGCCCACCTGCGGGTCGGACTCGACCGGATCCAGCAGGCGGGGCGAGGCGAGACGCTGTTCGTGGTGGCCGAGCGAGAGGCGCCCGAACCGCTGCTCGAACGGGTCGACGACGCCCGCCGTACGGGCGCGACGATCTTGGCGTTGGAGGGGGGCGACACGGCGCTGAAGGGGCTGGCGCACGACGCGATCGCCGTGCCGCGGCTCGGGCCGATCACCTTCGACGGCGCCCAGCACCTGGTCAGCATGGCCGCGGGCGAGCTGCCGCAGCGTCCGGGGCTGCGCGAGCGCCTGGCCCGCCTGCTGGAGAGGGTCAACGGCCCCCAGGTCGCCGACTGACCACGCTAGGTGTCGAGCGGCCGGGCGGTGGTCTGGAGGCGGCCGACGAGGTTGGCGTCGAGCGCGGCCGTGGCGTCCTCGATCGCGCCGATCACGACCGCCTGTACGGGATCCGGCTCTCCCGATCTCGTACGGCTGACCCGCGTGACGGCATCCAGCCGCCGCGACCCCACGTCCCGTACTTCGCTGACCCGCACCTCCCCCTCCGGCACGTCCAGCAGGGCGAGCGACGGCACGATCGCCACCCCGTACCCGGCCGCCACCAGCGCCAGCGTGGGCTCGAACTCGGTGATGACGTGCACCTTGCGCGGCTCGAACCCATGCAGCCCGGCGAGCCGGTCGAGCGCCTGGCCGCACGCCTGCTCGGGCTCGCTCGCCACCCACGGCAGCTCCGCCAGGTCGGCGACCGTGCGCGGCTCGGGCCAATCAGGCGGGATCACGATGCGGTACTCGTCCACGTAGAGGGCACGGGTGGCCAGCGACGGCTGCGCCAGCACCGGCAGGCTCATGTCCTGCTCGGTGATCAGCACGTCCACGGCCCCCAGCCGCAATTCCTGCAGCGCGGGCGGCCCGTACACCTCGTGGATGACCGGGAGGATCTTGGGGTGGCGGGCGGCGAGGTCGCGCATGGCGGGCAGCAGCAGGTGCTTGATCACCGTCGGGAAGGCGGCGATCCGCACCGGTCCGGCCAGCCGTTCGGTGAAGCGGGTGAGCTCGCGCCGGGCCTCCGCCAGTTCGTCCTCGACGCGTTCGGCGTATCCGGCGAGCACCCGGCCCGCCGGGGTGAGCGAGACGCGGCGCTGCGAGCGGTCGATGAGGGCGAGGCCGACCTCGCGTTCGAGCTGGGCGAGCTGCTGGGAGACGGCCGACGGCGTCAGGAACAGGGCTTCGGCCGCGCGCATGACGCCGCCGCGACGGGCGACCTCGTGCAGGACACGCAGCCGGCGGGGGTCGATGTCCATACAGATCAGCTTACGCCAATCTTTAGCAATCTTTATTTGCGCTTCAACGCGATAAATCCCGACAATTGCACGCATGAGCTTCCTCGTTGACCTGGTCGGCTGGCTAGGCGCCGCGTTACTGCTGTTCGGGTACGCCATGATCACCGCGTCACGGATGTCCAGTGACGGCGCCCCCTACCAGCTCGTCAACCTGATCGGCTCGATCGGCCTGATGGTCAACAGCGCCTGCAACGCCGCCTGGCCCTCGGCCGGCCTGAACCTGGTCTGGGCCCTGATCGGCACCACGGCTCTCTACAAGCTCGTCAAGATCGGAATCGCCAAATGATCGTCGAACTCAGCCACCGCATCACCGACGGCATGGTGACCTACCCGGGCGTCCCTGGGCCGGTGATCGGCACGCACCTCAGCAGGGAGGCCTCACGTGAGGTCTACGAGCCGGGCACCGAGTTCCACATCGGCATGATCACGCTGGCCGCCAACACCGGCACCTATCTGGACACTCCCCACCACCGCTACGCCGACGGCCAGGACCTGTCGCAGGTCCCGCTGAGCAAGCTCGCCGACCTGCCGGGACTGGTGGTACGCGCCGAGGGCGTCAGGAAGGTCGTCCTCGATGAGGGGCTGGACGTGCGCGGCCGGGCCGTACTGATCCAGACCGGGTGGGATCGGCACTTCGGCACCGACGAGTATCAGCACCGGCACCCCTATCTCGCGCCCGAGTCGGCGGTCTGGCTGGCCGAGCAGGGCGCGGCGCTGGTCGGCATCGACTCGCTGAACATCGACGACACCCCCTCGCGCGGCCCGCGTCCGGCCCACTCGGTGCTGCTCCAGGCGGGCATCCCGCTGGTCGAGCACCTGACCGGGCTCGCGGCGCTGCCGGATGAGGGCTTCCGTTTCCACGCCGCGCCGCCGATGGTGGCGGGCATGGGGACGTTCCCCGTCAGGGCGTACGCGGTGATTCCTTAGCGTCCATGGTGATGACGATCTTCCCGGTGGGGTGGCCTTCGGCGAGGTAGCGGATGGCGTCCGCGGTGTCGGCGAGGGGGTAGGTGCGGCCGACCACCGGGGTGACCGCGCCGGACTCGATCAGCCGCGTCAGTTCTTCCAGTTCCTGGGCGCGTTCTTTGGAGGCCAGGCCGCGCAGGTGCTGACTGGTGAACATCGAGACCAGGGGCGCGCGCAACTGGCGGGTGTAGCCACCGAGCAGTCCGCCGGCGTCATGCCCGCCGCCGGCCAGGACCAGCGTCCCGCGCGGGGTCAGGGCGCGCCGCAGCAGCGACAGCGGTCGGCACCCGGCGATGTCGATGATCACGTCGTAGCTCGGCCCGTCGCGGTCGACCTCCTCGCGGGTGTAGTCGATGACCTCATCGGCGCCGAGCGAGCGCACCAGGTCCGCCTTGCCGGTGCCGCAGACGCCGGTCACCCGCGCGCCGGACGCCTTGGCGATCTGCACCGCGAACGATCCGATGCCGCCGGCCGCGCCGATGACCATCACCTTCTGCCCCGCCCGCACCCGGCCGCCGTCGCGGACGCAGCCCAGCGCGGTCACCCCGGAGATGGGCACCGCGGCGGCCTGCTCGAACGACAGCCTGGGCGGCTTGGGGGCGAGCCGCTCGCCGGCGGTGGCGGTGTATTCGGCGAACGTGCCGCCCGAGCTGGTGCCGTACACCTCGTCACCCGGCTGGAACCGCCGCACGCCGGAGCCGACCGCCACCACCACCCCGGCCAGCGCCCGGCCGCGCACCGCCACCTTGGGCTTCGTCAGCCCGAACGCGACCCGCGCCCCGTACGGCCGGCCGGTCATGCAGATCCACACGCCCGGGTCCACCCCGGCGGCACGTACCTGGACCAGCACCTGGTCCTCCCCGATCGACGGCCGGTCCACCTCGCGTAACTGGAGGACATCGGCCGAGCCGTACACGTCCTGGGCGATCGCCTTCATGATGACCAGCTCCTTATGTACATAATCTTTGACACTTCGAAAGTAGCAAATCCTTGACCTCATGTCTAGAAACTTTTACATCGCCCCGCAGTGGAGGGCTCACCAACGCAGAGACGGCCACCGCAGTGATCATTCAGGTGCGATCTGAAGATCATGCGATGGCCGTACGGGCCCTGGGCCTCCCGGCCTGGGCCCAGATTAACTGACGTGCAGAATTCAGGTAAACGCCGATTGAGAAAAGCCAGCAGCCGATAATAAAGAATGACCCGGAAAGCAGACTACGGCGAGCCGCCGCCCGGTCCGCGGCCCGCCGTAGCCCAACTATTCTCTGCGTCCGATCACGTCCGGGCTCTCAGCCGAGCCCGGTCGCGAGTCATTTGCAGAGGGACGCGATGCAGATGTTGATCTTCTTGATGTTGACCGTCGGGTTGAACGAGGCGTAGGTGTTGAACACCGCGTCCTTGATGACCGCGAAGTTCACGGTGGTGTTGTTGAGGTTGTTCTGGAGGATGCCGATCTCGTTGCCGTTGAGCGCCCGGTTGCCCGTGATGTTGAGCGTCACCGGAATCCCGGCGACCGTGTTGTTGCAGGTGACGACGTTGGCGAGACCGTTGGAGCAGGAGTAGCCGCCGGTGGCCTGCGCCATGGAGGCGCCACCCACCAGCGCGGAGCCGAAGAGGCCGAGCATGAGTGCGACCGAGGCCACTCGCGTGTTCGTCTTCATGGAATTAGCCATCCCTCTTTTTGTGGTTTCACCGCGGTCCATTGCCATCCCCATCTGGAGCTCCGGACCGCCGGCCGACGATGCGAAAACACTTCAATTTTTACATCGAAGCCGCGCCCCCTTTCGTTGCCTTGGACTTTATATCCCACGCTCTCCGCCGATGACTAGTCCAGATTTTTTCGGTTAATCGCCGTCGGCGTTTCGCCCCATAGCCTTATGCGAGCTACATACGTATTTTTGGGCGTGCTTGTCCGTTAAAGGACTGATTTATTTTGGGCGCGTTTGTCCGTTGCAACAAATTGGAGTCACAGGGAATCGGTCTCAGACGGCGCCAAGAGGGCAGCACAAAACCTGACATCGGCCCTCACCTGCACCGATGCCAGGAGCTGCGGAGATCGTCGGCCTAGCTAGTCATCGTCCCCGTCGGCCTCGTCCCACGCCTTGTTGCGGTCGGAGGCGCGCTTCAGGGCGCCGGCTGCCTCCTGCTCGCTCTCGTAGGGGCCCATGCGGTCCTTGTTAGGGCAGCCCTGGTCGGGCTCGACACGCATGTGCTTGAGGCAGAACCACCACTGGCCATCGCTCACAGGATCATTCCTGCCCCGTAGACTTGCGTTTCATGACGACATTGCTCCAGCCAGGCCGAGTTTCGCCCATCCGAAAGGTGCCCGCGCACATCCAGCGGCCGGAGTACGTCGGCAAGAAGCGCCCCCAGACCGGCGAATCCGACGTCAAGACCCCGGAGACGATCGAGCGGATGCGGGTGGCCGGCCGGATCGCGGCGCAGGCGCTGGAGGAGGTCGGCAGGCACGCTCAGCCCGGTGTCACGACCGACGAGCTGGACCGGATCGGCCACGAGTTCCTCGTCGACCACGGCGCCTACCCGAGCACGCTCGGCTACAAGGGCTACCCCAAGTCGCTGTGCACGTCGATCAACGAGGTGATCTGCCACGGCATCCCCGACGACACCGTGCTGCGTGACGGCGACATCGTCAACGTCGACATCACCGCGTACATCGGCGGCGTCCACGGCGACACCGACTCCACCTACCTGGTGGGCGACGTCGACGAGGAGTCGCGGCTGCTGGTCGAGCGCACGCGCGAGGCGATGATGCGGGCGATCAAGGCGGTCGCGCCGGGCCGGCAGCTCAACGTGGTGGGGCGGGTCATCGAGGCGTACGCCAAGCGCTTCGGTTACGGCGTGGTGCGCGACTTCACCGGGCACGGCATCGGCACCAGCTTCCACTCGGGCCTGATGGTGCCGCACTACGACGACCCGTCGCTGAAGGTCGAGCTGGTGCCGGGCATGACGTTCACGATCGAGCCGATGCTGACGCTGGGCACGATCGACTACGACATCTGGCCCGACAAGTGGACCGCCGTGACCAAGGACCGCAAGCGCACGGCTCAGTTCGAGCACACGCTCGTGGTGACCGATACGGGCAGCGAGATCCTCACCCTCGCCTAGGCACCACGCCGCTGACGGTGGTGCCCTCCCCCTGCGTGCCGGTGACCGACAGGCTGCCGCCCAGTTCGGTGAACGTGGCCCGCATCCGCGCGATGCCGCGGCCCGCCCTGAGCGTGGCGAAGCCCTCGCCGTGGTCCCGGATCGTCATCCGCAGGCCGCTCGCGCCCGAGGTCACCGCGACGGAGACGAGTCTCGCGCCGCTGTGGGTCTCGACGTTGCTGAGCGCCTCGCGCATGGCGGCCAGGACGCCCGCCGCGATGCGCGACGGCACGTCGGTCGAGGGCAGCGCCCATGTCTCAACGGCGATGCCCGTGCGCTCGGACCACTCCGCCAAGTAGGTCTCCAGCGCCTCCGCCAGGCTTTGCCCCCCGCGCATGCGCGTCTCTTTCGACAACTCTTATCGCCTCTCTGAGCGCATGGGCGCCTCATCGGCCCCCATGCCGATGTCCCATGCGCGTGCGCGCAATCCCCCTCCAGGCTTACGCACACAGCTCATGAGGTTATGCCCGTCTCCCCTGCGAGCAAGGCTACCCGGCGGTTCGGTTACGTGCGGGTGAGGATAGAAGGCCATGGCCGAACGGCTATGAGCGGCTGTCACCACGATTGAGCTTGGCGAGGTAGTCGTTGTAGGAGTCGAGTTCGGGGTCACCCGCGCCGGCGCGATCGGCCTTCCGGTCGGCCCGCCGTGCTTGCCGCTCGTCGTCCTGGTACCACTGCAGGGCTATCGCCAGCAGCACCATCAGGGTCGGGATCTCGCCGAACCCCCACGCGATCGCGCCGCCGTTCTGCTGATCCTCCAGCAGCGGCCCGCCCCACGTACGGCCGAGCTGGTCGTACCAGCCGGAGGCCATCACGGCGCCGGTCATCATCAGCGCGATCCCGAAGAACGCGTGGAACGGCATCGTGACGAAGAGCACCAGCAACTTGCCCACGTACGGCAGGCGGTGCGGCGCCGGGTCGACGCCGATGATCGTCCAGAAGAACAGCGAGCCGCTGAGCAGGAAGTGCAGGGTCATGAAGATGTGCCCGAGATGTTCCTCCATGGCCGACTCGAACAGCGGCGTGAAGTACAGCGCGTACGTCGAGGCGATGAAGATGGCCGTCGCGATGCCCGGATGGCCGACCACCTTGACGAACCCGCTGTGCAGGATCGTCGTCAGCCACTCGCGCGGCCCCCGGTCCCCGCGCTTGGCGGCCGGCTTGAGCGCGCGCAGCGCCAGCGTGACGGGACCGCCGAGGACCAGCAGGATGGGCACGACCATGGACAGCGTCATGTGCTCGATCATGTGCACGTCGAACATGACCTTGGCGTAGCGGGCCACACCGCTCTGGGTGGCCACGACCAGCAGCGCCACCCCGCTGAACCAGGCGGCGGTGCGGCCCCACGACCAGTGGTCGCCGCGCCGCATCAGCCTGACGACCCCGGCCGCGTAGAGGCCGGCCAGGACGGCGGCGACCACCGCGAAGAACAGGTCGAGCCACCACAGCGAGGCCAGGTTGCCGAGTGTGATCGGCGGCGGCATCGGGAACCCGAGCAGGTCGAAGGCCCGGTCGGCGGGCAGGCTGACGGGCGGCGGCGCGGTGCGCGAGAGCACAACGGCCAGACCCATGGTGGCGGACATGAGCAGCAGTTCGCCACCGGCCAGCCGGGCGAACGCGCCGTGGCGGCCGGCGGACAGGCCGGCCAGGGTGCGCTGCCGGTGCCACCAGCCCACGTAGCCGAGCAGGACGAACGCGATGATCTTCGCCACGATCAGCACGCCGTACGCCGACGTCCAGAGGTCGGAGACGGCGGTCAGCCGGGCGAGCACGCTGAACACCCCGGACGCGCCGACCCCGATGTAGCACCACAGGGCGAGCCTGGAGAACCTGGCCGCGGCGATCTCCAGTTGCGGCAGCTTCCGTACGGCGTGCAGCGCCACCACGGCGAGGCCGCCCACCCACAGCGACAGCGTGAGCAGGTGCAGCGCCAGCCCCGACGTGGCCAGGTCGTGGTTGGGCGAGGAGGAGGAGTGACCGGTGAGCGCCGGGGGCAGCAGCGTGGCCAGCGCGAGCACCAGCAGGCCCGCCGCGGCCCCGGCGGTGATGGCACCCCGCGAGAACAGCGCGATGGCCACCCCGAACAGCACCACGAGCGTGAGCGAGATGCCCTGGCTGTACTGGGTGGCGAAGCCGGTCAGGTAGTTGGACTCGAAGACCTCGGTGACCGGGCGGGCGAAGAAGTCAGCCGCCCCGAACACGATCGCGGCGAACGCGGCGGCGGCCCAGGACAGCGCGCTCCAGGAGGCGGCCTTGACGTAGCCGAGCGCGGTCTTGCCGAGCAGGCCCTTGTCGTTGGGCAGCAGCGCGGCCGCGGCCAGCAGCAGGCCGATGGTGACCACGCCCGCCGCGTCCATCCACAGCTTGGAGACCGGCAGCCCCCATCGGGTGATCGGGCCGGCGTCCGGCAGACCGGGGATGATCCGGGGAAACGCCGCGCCGCCGGCGACCATGGCGATCACCAGGGCGACGAGCGCCGCCCCCACCGCCGCGAGCGCGAGACGCGCGGCCCGGGTCATGGCTTCTTCTTGTCCGCGGGCGGCTTCTTCCGCGCGCTGAACAGGAAGCCGATGCCGATGCCGACGAGCGCGCCGACCACGATGAGCAGCCACACGGGGAACGACCCGGAGGTCGCCGACTCCGCGGCCACCGCCCGGTCGGTCGACGCCGGGACCTGCGACGCCGGGACCTGCGACGCCGCTGGGGAAGCCGGAGCCTGGGTGACGGGCGCCTGCAACTCCGCGCTAGGGGACGGCGACGGCGCCCCCTTGACCGTGAACGGGATCTCTCCCTCGATCGGGTGACCGTCGGAGGAGACGACGCGGTAGGCGATCGTGTACTTCCCGTTGGGCAGCGTGCCCTTCAGCTCCTGCGTCACCACCTTGCCGCCGGCGTGGGGATCGCCGCTCTGGTAGGCGGTGCCGCCGGGGCCGCGCACGATCACGACCGGGATGCGTATGGGGGAGGTGAACTCGAGCGTGACCTTGTCGATGGACTCGACCGTGGCGCCCTTGGCCGGATCGCTGCTCTTGAGAGCGTCGTGGGCCAGAGCCGGTCCGGCGGTGCCCAGCAGGACCAGGGCGGCGAGAAGCGCGGTAAGAGCCGCGAACGGGGATCTCTTCATGACACCCCCAAGGCTACCGACGTCGCCGCCCGGTCCCGACCTCGCTACAGGCCCGCGCAGGCCAGCGCCCGCTGGTAGGCCTCCACGGCGCCGTCGGAGTCGCCAAGCTGCTCCATGGTCTCGGCGGCGGCGTACCAGACGCCGGCGACCTTGCCGGTGTCGGGCAGCGGGCTGATCCACTGGCGCACGATGTCGAGCTCGTGCTCCGCCTCGCCGAACCTGCCGAGGGCGCCATAGGTGCGGCTGAGCACGAGGCGCAGCTCGGTGTCCAGGGTCTTGGCGCCCTGGGGCAGCAGCTCGGTGCCGGATCGCGCGTACCGGACGGCCTGCTCGTAGTTGCCGTCCAGGATCTCGGCGCGGGCCAGCTCCACGAGGCAACTGGCGCGGTCGGCCGTGCTGGCGGAGCTCTGGGCGAGCTCCTGGTCGGCCTTGATGAGGAGCTGGCGGGCCTCCTTGGGGGACGACGGCCGCACCCTGAGCATCAGCGACGCGTACGCCTGACGCATCCTGGCGAGGTTGCGCGGCTGGCCGTATTCCGACTGGACGGCCAGAGCCCGCTCAGCGAAGCCCAGTGCCTCCTCGCCGTGCCCGGTGGTCTCGGCCACGATGGCGGCGTTCCAGCACGCGGCGACGATGGACCTCGGCGTGCCGAGCAGGTCGGCCGCGTTCAGCAGCTCGGCGGCGAACTGGCGGGCGCGCAGCAGGTCGCCGCGCTCCATGTAGGCGCCCAGCAGGGTCGCGCCCAGCTCGATGATCAGATCGGACCAGGCCGGCCGGGTCGCGCCGCTCAGGACGCCTTCCCCGACCTGGACGGCCTCGGACAGCCTGTCACTCCTCTTATAGAGGCGGCACAGCGCGATGGACACCTCGATGCGGCGGTCGGGCGAGATGTCCTCCTCGCTCAGCCGGTCGAGGATGGAGATGGCGCCGCTGTGGTCGCCGCAGGCCTCGGTGGCCAGGGCGAGTCCGAATTCGGTGTCTTGACGGAGCGACGTGAGACCTGTCAGGTTGTTGTTCGCCATCAGCTCGGCGAAACGGGTGCGGGCCTCGGAGACCTCACCGTTCTCCAGAGCCAGCCGCGCGTAGCCGAGTGCGAGTTCGATATCCTGCATCTGCTCGGCGGTAACGCCGTTGACCAAGTAGGACAGCGAGCAGTCCAGCTTCTGTGCCAGCAGTTCCAGGACAGCAGGAGTCGGGGTACGCTTGCCACTCTCGATCAAGGAGACGTAGCTGTCCGAAAGTTCGGGATGCGCGAGTTGGGCCTGCGATAGGCCGCGCTGTCGCCGAACAGTCTTAATACGGAGTCCGACCAGGTCAGATGTGGTCACAGTCGCCGCTCCTTGAGATGATGACAACGCTCTACACATAGGCGAGGGAGCCCTCACATGCGCACGCGTCTTATCGTGTCAGCACTTGCTGCCATGATTGCGACTGTTCTGGTCGCAACCACCAATGTTACGGCCGCAAACGCCAATACGTCTCCCCTTGGCACCTTCGACGTCATCCAGTGCTGCTAGCTTCTGCCGGGCTGACGGTTCGCTGAACATCACCGAACGTCAACCCGCCCGGAGGGCCAGGAAGAAGTCCACGCGATCTGTCATCGTCGACAGATCGCGGCCGGTCAGGTCCTCCACCCGTCTGATCCGATAGCGGACCGTGTTGACGTGCACATGCATCCGCTCGGCGCACGCGTTCCACGAGCCGGCGCAGTCGAGAAACGTGCTGAGCGTCCGCACCAGCTCCGACTGGTGCCGCCCGTCGTAGTCGAGCAGTGGTGCGAGCAGCCGATCGGCGAACGAGCGCCGCACATCGCCGGGGGTGGTGGCCAGCAGCAGGGCGTGGGTGTAGATCTCGTCGCTGGTCACCACGCCGCCATCCCGCGCCTCCGCCAGCCGCCTGGCGTGCCCGGCCTCCTCGGCCCCGCCCTTCACAGCCGCCGCACCGGTGAGCGCACCGCTCAATCCGAGGCAGACCCGCGTGCCGGGCAGCGCGGAGAGCACCTCCACCCCGGCGCGCAACCGCCCGGCCAGCCCGCTCACCGTCGAGCCCCGCAACGGCACCAGCGCCACCGCGCCGTCCGGCCGTACCGCCGCGACGACCTCGCGGCCCAGCAGCTCCTCCACCACCTGCCCGCCCAGCGCCGCCGCGTCCGTCCCGCCCACCGGATCCGGCCCGCCCGGCCTGCCCGCCGGGAGAACGGTGACGTTCACGATCGCGTACGGCTCGGCGGCGTCGAGCCCGCAGGTGCGGAGCCCGGCGTCCAGCTCGGCCGGCCCCGCCTCCGCCAGCGCGGCCGTGACGAGCTGCGCGGCCAGCCGCCGTTCGACCCGGCGGCCCTCCTCCATCCGGCTGCGCTCGAGCGCGACGCAGGCCGCCAGCTCGTAGCCGAGATCGGGCCGGTCCAGCAGGTCGCCGTCGCAGACCAGCACCCAGCCCGCGGCCCGGTGGCCGCGCCCGACGCCGAAGATCGTGTGCTCGCCGACGACGCAGGGCAGCCGGGACGCCGTCAGGTACGCGCGGGCCGGCCCTGCCGGATCATCGAGGGAACCCACGATCACCTGGCCGGAGGCGGAGACGACGGCGCCTGTGACGCCGAGCTCGGCCGCGGTCAACGCGAACAGCTCCGGCAGCGCGGCGCCCTCGGCGACGGCGGCGAGCAGCCGGCGGTGGCGGCCGAGCGCGTCGCGCACGTCGCCGGACAGGCGGGGCACGACGAGCTCGGCGACCGTACGGAAGGAGACCTCGGTGGGCACCTCGATGAGCGTCAGCCCGGCCGCCGCGCAGGCCGCCACGACGTCGTCGGGGATGTGGCCGAGCCACGCCTGGCCCGCCCCGAGCGCGGCCACCCCGGCGTCGACCAGCGCGGCGACGAAGCGGGCGGCGTCGTCCGGCGTGCCGCGCCACATCATCCCCGTCAGCACCAGCTCCCCGCCCGACAGGTAACGTCCGGGCTCGGGCAGGTCGGTGATGTGCACGCCGGTGAACTCCGTGGCCGGGTCGCCGGCCAGGAGCCTGAGGCGCAGCTCGCCGACGGCCAGCAGGTCACTGATGCGCACTTGGAGGAATATACAAGTCGATCGGGCAAGCTCTGACCCCGATTTAACGTCACACGCATAGGACCGCCCGCACGCTGGTGCTCTACTCGGAGGATGACCGAAACGGAGACCGGGACGCGGCAGCTCGGGTCCCTGGGCGTGGGCGAGAGCGCGCGGCGCCCCGACGCGACGCTGAAGGTGACCGGCGCGTTCGCGTACGCCTCCGACCTGTGGCTCGACGGCATGGTGTGGGGCGCGACGCTACGCAGCCCGCATGCCTCGGCGTGGATCCGGTCGATCGACGTCGGGCCCGCGCTGGCGATCCCCGGGGTGTTCACGGTGCTGACGCACGAGGACGTGCCCGGCGAGAAGTTCTACGGCCTGGAGCTGAAGGACCAGCCCGTGCTCGCCATCGACCAGGTCCGCTACCAGGGCGAACCGGTCGCGCTGGTGGGCGCCGACCATCCGGAGACCGCGCGCAGGGCCGCCGCGGCGATCGTGGTCGAGTACGAGCCCCGCCCCGCCGTGACAGACCCCCGCGAGTCCCGGGATTTCGTCCGCCACCAGCCGGTGCGGGTGGGCGACACCTTCGAGGCGGACGTCGTGGTGACGGCCGAATACGAGGTCGGCATGCAGGACCAGGCGTTCCTCGGTCCCGAGTCCGGCCTGGCCGTCCCCGCCGAGGACGGCGGCGTGGACCTGTACATCGCCACCCAGTGGCTGCACGTGGACCGCGACCAGCTCGCCCCCTGCCTCGGCCTGCCGCCGGAGAAGGTACGACTGACGCTGTCGGGCGTCGGCGGCGCGTTCGGCGCCCGTGAGGACCTGTCGATGCAGGCCCACGCCTGCATGCTGGCGCTCCGGCTGAACCGCCCCGTGAAGATCGTCTACAGCCGGGAGGAGTCGTTCTACGGCCACGTGCACCGCCACCCCGCCTGGATGCGCTACGAGCACGGCGCCACCCGCGACGGCAAGCTCGTCTACGTCAAGGCCGACATCCTGCTCGACGGCGGCGCGTACTGCTCCTCCTCCCCCGCCGTGGTCGGCAACGCCGCCTCGCTCGGCGCCGGTCCGTACGAGGTGCCGAACGTCCGGATCGACGCCACCGGCGTCTACACCAACAACCCGCCGTGCGGGGCGATGCGCGGGTTCGGCGCGGTGCAGGCGTGCTACGCCTACGAGTCGCAGATGGATCTCCTGGCCGAGGCGTGCGGCCTGTCGCCCATCGAGATCCGGGTGCGCAACGCGGTGTCGCAGGGCTCGTCGCTGATCACCGGCCAGATCATCGACTCACCCGCGCCACTGGCCGGCATGCTCCGCGAGCTCGCCGCGATGCCCCTGCCGCCGTCCGGGGGAACCGATCTGCGCGCGTTGCCGGGCGGCGTCTCACAGACCACCCACGGCGAGTCCGTACGGCGCGGCGTCGGCTACGGCGTCGGCATCAAGAACATCTGCTTCTCCGAAGGCTTCGACGACTACTCGACGGCCAGGGTCCGGGCCGAGCTGATCGGCGGCGAACCGCACGTCACCGTGCACACCGCGGCGGCCGAGGTGGGCCAGGGCCTGGTGACGATCCAGGCCCAGATCGCCAGGACCGAGCTGGGCGTCGAGGACGTGACCGTGGCCACGGCCGACACGACGGTGGGCTCGGCGGGCTCGTCCTCGGCCTCCCGGCAGTCGTACGTCACCGGCGGAGCGGTGAAGGCGGCCTGCGAGGCGGTACGGGCGCGCTTCGAGGGGCTGCCCGCCAGGGAGGCGCTGGAGAAGTACGGGCCGATCGAGGAGACGCGGGAGTACCGGCATCGGCCCACGTTCCCGATGGACCCCGAGACCGGGCAGGGCGACTCGCACACCCAGCTCGCCCTGTGCGTGCACCGGGCCGTGGTGGACGTGGACGTCGAGCTGGGCCTGGTCAAGGTGGTCGAGCTGGCGGCCGTACAGGATGTCGGGCGGATCCTGAACCCGCAGGCGCTGGAGGGCCAGATCCACGGCGGCTCGGCGCAGGGGCTCGGGCTGGCGCTGATGGAGGAGATCCAGATGCGTGACGGGCGGCTGCTGAACCCGTCGTTCACCGACTACCTGATCCCCACCATCCTCGACATGCCGCCGATGGCGCTGAAAATCCTCGAAAATCCCGACCCCGCCGCGCCGTACGGCCTGCGTGGCGCGGGTGAGCCCCCGACGCTCTCGTCCACGCCCGCGATCGCGGCGGCGGTGCGGGCGGCGACCGGGCGCCGGTTGACGCGCGTTCCCATCAGACCCGAAGATATCGCCCTGTAACCGGCGGATTGACTACGGGGAGGAATCCGATGACCAGCGCACGTGACGCTGCCAAGGCGGAGTTCGAGCGGTTCGACGCCGACGGCGACGGCCGGCTGTCGACCAGCGAGATCAGGCAGGTCAACGCGGCCCTCGGCGGGCACGGCGTCGACGACGGTGAGATCAGCGCGTTCATCGACGCCGCCGACAAGGACGGCGATGGCCGGATCGGCCTGGAGGAGTTCGTCGCCCTGGTGGGCGGCGGCAAGCACGAAGCATGACGTACCAGCGGCCTGAAGCGTGATCACGTTGCGGGCCGGGTAGGGCATCCGGCACTCCCCCTTGATCGCGAGGGGGGATGGCCGTGCTCGACAAGTTCTTCGAGCTCTCCGGCCGATCGACGACGGTCGGCCGCGAGGTGCGCGGCGGGGTCACCACGTTCATGGCGATGGCCTACATCATCCTGCTCAACCCGATCATCCTGGCCGGAGCCCGTGACATCACCGGTGCCAGGCTCTCCATCACTCAGCTCACCACCTCGACCGCGCTGGCGGCGGCCATCTCGACGCTGCTCATGGCGTTCATCGGCAACGCGCCGTTCGGGCTGGCGGCCGGGCTCGGCCTGAACGCGGTGGTGGCCTACCAGGCCGCGCCGTTCATGACCTGGGCCCAGGCGATGGGCCTGGTCGTCCTCGAAGGTCTCGCGATCATCATCCTGGCCGTGACCGGCCTGCGCACCCTGATCATGAACGCGATCCCGCTGGCGCTCAAACACGCGATCAGCGTGGGGATCGGGCTGTTCATCGCGCTGATCGGGCTGGTCGACGCGGGTTTCGTGGCGCCGGGCTCCGGCACTCCCGTGCAGCTCGGCGCGACCGGGCACCTGTCGGGCTGGCCCGTCACGGTGTTCTGCTTCGGGCTGCTCCTGATGATCGTCCTGTACGTGCGCAGGACCCCGGCGGCCATCCTCATCAGCATCGCGGTGACCGCCGTGCTGGCCGTCGTGGTGAACTCGCTGGCCACCATCGACCCCAAGTCGTGGGGCGTGGTGGTACCCCGGATGCCGGCGTCACTGATCGCCGCGCCCGACTTCGGGCTGGTGGGGCGCTTCGAGCTGTTCGGGGGATTCGTGAGTGCGGGGGCGCTGACGGCGGCCGTGGTGCTGTTCACGCTGGTGCTGTCCGGGTTCTTCGACGCGATGGGCACGATCATCGGCGTCAGCGACGAGGCCGGGCTGGTGGACGAGCAGGGGCGGGTGCCGCGGCTGGGCCGGATCCTCACCGTGGACGGCGTCGCGGGCATGGTCGGCGGGACGGTCAGCGCGTCGGCGAACACCGTCTTCGTGGAGTCGGCCGCCGGCGTGGGCGAGGGGGCGCGGACCGGGCTGGCCAGCGTGGTGACCGGGGCGCTGCTGGGTCTGGCCCTGCTGTTCACGCCGCTGGCCGGGATGGTGCCCGCGGCCGCGGCGGCGCCCGCGCTGGTGCTGGTCGGGGCGTTGATGATGACGCAGAGCAGGAACGTGCCCTGGGGCGATCCGGAGCTGGCCGTACCCGCGTTCCTGACGATCGCGCTGATGCCGTTCACCTACTCGATCACGAACGGGGTCGGAGCCGGGGTGATCACCTACACGCTGCTCAAGGCGGCTCGGGGGAAGTTCCACGAGATCCCGTGGCTGTTGTGGGTGGTCTCGCTGATCTTCGTGGCCTATTTCGGGATCACCGCGCTGGAGGAGCTGTTCAGTTAGCGGGGCGCGTCGTGCTCGCCAGGCGTGATCGGGTCCGGGCCGGCGCCGTCGGGGGCAGCGTGGTGAGGATGTCGGCCAGCGAGACCCCGTCGAGGCTGCGCCGCCACGCGTCGTGCGCCTCGCGCATCTTGGCGGCGAGGATGCAGACGCTCTGGCACTCCTCTGCCAGCAACGCACCCCGCCCCCGCTGGCGGATCTCGCGGCACTCGTACGGTGCGGACGCGCCGTCGACCGCCTCCACGATCTGGAGCAGCGTGATCTCGGAAGCCGGCCGCCCGAGCCGGAACCCGCCGCGCGGGCCCGTCGTAGCCGACAACACCCCAGCCTTGACGAGCGCCTGCAACTGCTTGGCGAGATAGGGCGAGGGCAGGTCGTAGTAATCCGCGAGCTGCGCGGCCGACGCGGTTGCCCCAGGCTCGAGCTGCGCCAGCGTCGTGGCGCAGTGCAACAGCCATTCGGTGCTCACAGGCAGCTTCACGGGCTCCAGCATATCCCGGACATTGAGGATCTGTTTAGTCCGAGATAGGGTCGGCGCGTATCGGAGTGAAGGAGAGATCACCATGCGGATCGCAGTCGCCGGCGCGACCGGGAACATCGGTTCCCTGACCGTCGCCGCCCTCAACCGGGAGGGACACGATGTCATACCCATCAGCCGCTCGCTCGGCGTGGACCTCGTCACCGGTGACGGGCTCGACGACGCCCTCACCGGGGTCGAGGCGGTCATCGACGTCACCAACGGCCCGGCGGCCGACCTGGACGAGACGGTGGCGTACTTCGCCGCCACCACACGCAACCTGCTCGCCGCCGAGCAGCGGGCCGGCGTCCGGCACCACGTGCTGCTCTCGATCGTCGGGATCGACCAGGTCGAGGGCAACGCGCACTATGCCGGCAAGCGGGAGCAGGAACGCCTGGTGGCCGCCGGACCGGTGCCGTGGACGATCGTCCCGGCCACGCAGTTCCACGACTTCGCCGCGATGGTGGCGAGCTGGACCGAGCAGGACGGTGTCG
Source organism: Nonomuraea sp. NPDC026600 (assembly GCF_040638335.1). NCBI lineage: Bacteria > Bacillati > Actinomycetota > Actinomycetes > Streptosporangiales > Streptosporangiaceae > Nonomuraea > Nonomuraea sp. NPDC026600. The sequence continues at coordinate 690,658 of NZ_JBEZYD010000002.1, read as the reverse complement.
CCACCATCGCGCCACTGCTCATCCAGCCGATCGCACCGGCGGACGTGGCCGGCGTATTGGCCGAGATCACGGTGGGCGCGCCGAGCGGGCGCTACGTGGACGTCGCGGGGCCCGAGCCGCAGGACCTCGTCGACATGGCCCGGCGCACCAACCAGGCGCGCGGGCTGGAGATGAAACTCGTGCCGACGTGGTCGGGGTTGTTCGGGCCGTCGATGGCGGGCAACGTGCTGCTGCCCGGCGACGGTGCCCGCATCGCGCCGACCACCTTCGACGCGTGGCTCGCGGGACAGCGCTAGAACCTAGCGGATGTCGGCGGTGTTGCAGGCCACGCCGTTCTTGTCGACGTCGGGGTACCAGATGTACTCGGGGTGGCGGCCCTTTGTGTAGGGGCCGTCGCCGGCGGCGACGGCCTCCTTGCAGCTGGCGTAGTGCGGGTCCAGGGGTTTCTGGGTGCCGCGGACGGGAGAGGTGGCGCGGTCGTCCGTGGCGGAGGTGGCCGAGGTCGGGGCTCCCGCGTTGGGTGCGCCCGTGGTGGTGGCTCCCGTGTTCGGTGCTCCCGTACTCGTGGTGCCCGGGTTCGGCACCCCGGTGCCGGCCGGGTCCGAGGTCGGCGCTCCACCCGTCGGCGCTCCACCGGTCGGCGCCCCATTCGTTGGCGCGGCGGAGGTCGGTGCCCCATCGGCCGGTGCTCCGGCGGTCGGTGAGGCGCTGAGCAGGCTGGCGGCCAGCGACTCGGCCTCCTCCTTGTCCAAGCCCGCGATGCTCAGGCTGTCACCGTCCATGGGCTGCGTGACGATCGGCGCCGCCAGGACGGTCTTGGGCACCAGGACGACCGCCACCTGCCGCTGGTCGGTCACCAGCTCGTCGATGAGGTCCGACACCTTCTGCTTGAACGCGGGTGCGATCGCGATGCGCACCGAGTAGGTGCCGTCCTTCTCGCGTACCGCCTCGATCCGCTGCACGGCGTTGACCGTGACGCCGTCCTCCAGCAGGTAACAGGTGGTCTGCTCCTTGTCGAGCACGGCCGTGTCACCCGGGCACGGCGCCGGCTTGGTCTCCCGGACCGGCGCGAAGTGGATCGGCGTCGCCAGCCGCTGCGGCGGGATGGCGCCCAGAAACGGCGCGTCGGGACTCTTGGTCATCAGGACGGCGACCGTGCCCAGCACCCCGGCGATGAGCACGAAGACGACCAGCGAGACGATCAACACGATGGTGGTTAATCTGCTGGCCTTGGGCTCTCCGGGCGCCGCGGGCGGCGGCTCTTCCGGCATCTCCATCGTTGGCGACCCCATCCTGACGTTCGGGCTGCCGGTGAGCCTATCGAGGACAGGCCGAAGCGGGGTAATCAGCCAAACATTCCCCATCTTCCCGTAAAAAGCGGTGAAGAATGGAGAAAGAGTTACAGATTGTCGATGGATCCTCCCGGCCGTCCGGAAGAAAGTGGAGGTATGAAGGTCGGTGTTCCCCGCGAGGTCAAGGACAACGAGCACCGCGTCGCACTCACCCCCGCGGGAGTCCACGAGCTGGTACGGCACGGCCACCAGGTCTACGTCGAGCACGAGGCGGGCCTCGGCTCCTCGGTCCCCGACGCCGACTTCGCATCGGCCGGCGCCGTCATCCTCGCCCGGGCCGACGACGTCTGGGCCGGGTCCGACCTGGTGCTGAAGGTGAAGGAGCCGATCTCCGAGGAATACCACCGGATGCGCAAGGGCCAGATCCTGTTCACCTACCTGCACCTGGCCGCCTCCCGGGCCTGTACCCGGGCGATGCTCGACTCGGGTGTCACCGGGATCGCCTACGAGACCGTACAGACGCCGAACGGCGCGCTCCCGCTGCTCGCCCCCATGTCGGAGGTCGCGGGACGGCTCGCGCCGCAGGTCGGCGCGTACCACCTGATGCGCTCCCAGGGCGGCAGAGGCGTGCTGATGGGCGGCGTCTCCGGCGTGCGCGCGGCACACGTCGTGGTGATCGGCGCCGGCGTGTCGGGCATGAACGCGGCGGCCATCGCCCTCGGCATGCAGGCCGAGGTCATCCTCCTCGACCGGAACATCGACAAACTCCGCCAGGCCGACATCATCTACCGGGGCCACTGCCAGACGGTCGCCTCCAACACCCTGGAGATCAACAGGGCCGTACGCGAGGCCGACCTGGTCATCGGCGCGGTCCTGGTGCCCGGCGCGAAGGCGCCCAAGCTGGTGACCAACGAACTGGTCCGCCGGATGAAGCCCGGCTCCGTACTGGTCGACATCTCGATCGACCAGGGCGGCTGCTTCGAGGACTCCCACCCCACCACCCACGCGGAGCCGACGTACCGGGTGCACGACTCGATCTTCTACTGCGTGGCCAACATGCCGGGCGCGGTGCCGTACACCTCGACGTTCGCCCTGACCAACGTCACGCTGCCGTACGCCCTGGTGATCGCCGACCAGGGCTGGGCGCGGGCCATGCGCGAGGACCGCACGCTCGCGCTCGGCCTGAGCACACATGAGGGACGCCTGACCAGCGAGCCGGTGGCCGAGGCGCATGGGTTCGAGTGGACGCCATTGGACGACGTCCTGAGCCGAGCCTGACGCCGCGTCCTCAGGCGCGGGTCGGTGACGTGGTTGTCGGCGCGGACGCGCCGGCCGGGAACGAAGCCCCGACCGGTGCGTCGCGAGCTACGCGGCAGCGGCCCTAGCCAAGGTGCCGGGCGAAGAACCGCAGCGAGCTGTCAATCTCGAACGCAGGCATCTCCCCGTGCTTGCCGGGGTTGGCGTGCAGCGTCTTCTCAGCCGACCCCAGAGCGTCGAACAGCGCCAGGCCCTTGGCCCGCGGGACCAGGTCGTCGTCCCACTGGAGCAGGAACCGCACCGGGACCGTGACCCGGGCAGCGGTCTCGGCCAGCCCGTCCACGCCGAGCAGGCCCAGCACCGCGGCGCGCACCCGCGGTTCGGCGGCGAGCAGCGGCACGCCGAGCCCGCAGCCCATCGACATCCCCCAATAGCCGACCGGGCCGGCACCCACGTGGTCGAGTTCCTGTACCGCGGTGATGACCGCCTGCCAATCGGCGACGGCTTGGCCGGCCATGAGCTCGTGCAAGGTGGCGACCACTGCGGCGGTGTCCTCACCGGCGCCGAGCCGGCCCCGGTTCTCGGTCACGAACCTGACGAACTCCTCGTCTTTCGGCCGGTCCCCGTGGTTGGGCGCGTCGATCGCGGCGACGGCGAAACCGCCTTCGCCGACGAGACGGCCCGCGCGGGCCGGGATTCCGGGGGCCTTCTTGTGCTGTCCGCCGCCATGCCCTACCAGGATCAGGGGGCGGGGGCCGGTGGCGTGTTCCGGTGTCCACAGCACACCGGGAATCTCACCGATGGTGAACAGCTGTTCGGTGACGCCGTCCGACGACGTCTGGGAGCTGGAAGTGAAGCGCATGGCGTTTCAGAGCCTTTCGGGAATGCCTTCCGCGGGCGCTCCCTAGCCCATGCGAGGGAGGGAGCCCCGATCTGTCACAGCGTTGATCGGTCTCACCTCCTTCGGTACGCAGCCGGCTTCAGTACACAGCTGCTGCATGGCGACAGCGAACCTACCACAGGGACCTCGCAGGGCGAACGTTGCCTGATCGCGCGTGCGGTGGTTCCGTACCTGCCGGCGCTTCTAAGGGGCGATCATCAGGTCCTCGGTGGGTAGGGTCTGGCAGGCCAGCCGCCAGCCCGCGGTCAGTTCGTCGTTGGAGAACATCCCCCGGGTGTCGGTCTCGTAGGCGCCGGAGATGACCCGTACGCGGCAGGTGCCGCAAGCGCCTTCGCCGCACGACTGGGGCAGCGGCACGCCGGCGGCGTTGGCGGCGTCGAGGACCGACTGCCCGGGGCGGCAGGGGAACTCCGGGTCGCCACCGGCCATGCCGATGGTGAACTCGGTGACGTCGGCCGCCGCGGCGGCCAGGGCGATGGCGTGCGCCTTCTCCCGGCGGGTCTCGTTGCTCCGGCCGGACACGAACGCCTCGGTGTGGATGGCCTCGCGCGGCACCCGCAGTTCCGTCAGGTGACCGATCAGGTCCTGCATCATCGATGCCGGTCCGCAGAGGTGGACTCGGTAGGCGTCTTCGGCGTACGCGCGGAGCACCTCGACGCCGATCCGGCCGTTCCGCCCGGTCACAAAGATCGACACCTCGAGCCCGGACAGGCGTTCCCGCAGCGCCTCGATCTCCAGCCGGAAGGCGACCTCGTCCTCGGTCCGAAAGCTGGCCAGCAACACGATCCGCCCGGTGTGAGCAGCGTCGGCGGCCGCGAACAGCACACTCATCAGTGGCGTGATCCCCACGCCCCCGGCGATCAGCAACAGCGTTCCGGCCGTGAGGTCATATGCGGGATCGCAAGTGAACGCGCCGTGCGGGCCGCTCACCCGCAACGCCTGGCCGACCGCCAGTTCTTTGTGCAGGAAGGTCGAGCCGAGCCCGTCGGGCTCGTGCTTGACCGCGATCTCGACGAAGCCGTTCTCCCCGGGGCCACTACAGATCGAGTACGAGCGTTCGATCGGCTCGACGGCGACGGGCAGGTAGACCTTCAGGTACTGCCCGGCGGTGAAGGAGAACGGCATCGCGCCGGTGTCCAGGGGTTCGAGGCGGATCCGCCGGACCGTTGGGGTCAGCTTCTCGATCGCGGCCACCCGCAGGTATCCGTGCCAGGGCGCGGCCGGGTCCGGGGCCACCCCGCCGGAGCGGATGGCTCGCCACATGGTTCCGAGCTGCCGCGGCTTGAGCACCGCGTTCGCGGCCATCAGCCCGCCGGCCAGCGCCCCGACCACGCCGGAGCCCCAGGCGTCCTGCCCGGCCACGAAGAGACCCTTGACGGGCGTGCGGCATCCCGCGCGCGGTGACCGCAGCCGCTGGGGAGTCGCCGCGAGACCGTAGAAGGAGCCGAGAACGCTGTGCTGATAGGTCTCGAACGACAGCGGCGTCGCGAGCTCGGCGAACGCGATCGCCTCCCGGAAGCCGGGCCACTGTTCCTCCAGGCGGGTGATCAGCCGCCCGGTCAGGTCGTCCTTGAGCTTGCGGTAGCTTTCCGGTCGCTCTTCCGCGGGCGTCCCGCGCCACTGGTCGACCACCCTGGGATCGACGAGTTCCAGTACCTCCACCGTGTGGAACCGGGCGGCCGGGTTGTTGAGCGAGGCGAACGAGACGTACAGCGTGCCTTCCCCGGGTGGGCGATGGAAGCCGTCGTGGTCGTCGAGGTCCGGCATGAACCAGTGGTTCTCGCCGCGTATCCCGAATGTGGCCGGCGACCGGTCCATCCCGAGGAACAGCATGACCGCCGACGGTTCCCCGGGCAGGTCCGCCAGTTCCCGGCTCCTCCCGATCAGGGCGTACGTGTTGCGTACCCCGGCCGCCGAGACGACGGTGTTCGTTCGTACCTGGTAGCGCCGGCCGGTGGCGGTGTCCTCGACGTCGACACCGGCCACCTTGCCCCGCTCGACAACGATCTCGTTGACCCGTTGCCGGGGGCGCAGCACCACGCCGTACCGCTCAAGAATCTCCAGAATGATCCGGCAGAGCTCCTTGGGCCCGCCCACGGGGTGCGCTGTCCCTTCCATGAAGAAGGTCAGCGGGACCGCGGCGTGATAGCCGAACGCGCTCGATGCGGGCGGAGTGCCGTAAAGACCCCACCGCGCGGCGAGAACCGCCTGCAGCCGCGGGTCGCGGAAACTGCGGGAGAGCTGGTCCCTCAACGATTGGTACGTCGACGGGAAGAGCCGCTCGATGATGGGTGAACCCATTCTTCGTACGCCGGCGGGGAAGGACGCGAAGACATTGCGCGCCGCGAGCCCGGACATGGCCCGGCGCGTGGTTCGGAAGAAGCCGTCGATGGCGTCGGCCTCGGCCGGGAACCGTTCCGCGAGACGCGCCCGGAACCGTTCCTTCGTGGCGGGGACGGCGAAATCGAACCCCGGGAAGTGCAGGACGTCGTAGTCGTCCGGCAACGGCGAGAGCTGCACCCGCCCGTCCGTCATGAACTCGAGGAACGGGCCGGCGTTCGCGCTGATGTAGTGCAGCCCGGTGCCGAACTGGTATTGCCCGGCCCGGGAGAACTCGTGCGTCATCCCGCCGAGCGTGTAGTGCTGCTCGAGAACAAGAACCCGTTTCCCGCCGAACTGCGCGATCGTACGGGCCGCGGCGAGACCGCCCATACCCGAACCGATCACGACGACGTCGGCTTCCTCGTACGCGGCCATCCACGCCCCTTGGCTTGTCCGTCCTCCGGGAGTCAGATTGGCGGAGCCGACTTGACGCGGACGGAACGATCGGGGAATCCCGCCGCGGAACGGCGCTCGTTCCCGTCCATTTCCCGTTCAGTGCACCGCCGTAGCTTTCCGACATCACGTCATGAGAGGTGGGGCAATGGCATACAAGAGACCGACGATCGTGCTCGTGCACGGAGCCTTCGCGGACGGCAGCGGCTTCACCACGATCGTCAAGCGGCTCGTCGCCGACGGCTATCCGGTCGTCGCCGCGCCGAACCCGCTTCGAGGGCTCTCCTTCGACGCGGGGCAGGTCAAGGCGCTGCTGGACAGCATCGAGGGACCGATCGTGCTGGTCGGCCACTCGTACGGCGGCGCCGTCATCTCCACCGCCGCCACCGGGAACCCCGAGGTGAAGGCGCTGGTCTACCTGGCGGCGTTCGTGCCGGAGACGGGCGAGAGCGCACAGGGGCTGGTCGAGAAGTTCCCAGGCAGCACCGTGAGCGAGTCCCTCAAACCCGTACCGCTGCCCGGAGGGCAGGTCGACCTCTACATCGACCCGCGGGTGTTCCACGCCCATTTCGCGGGGGATGTGCCCGCCGAGGAAGCCGCGCTCTTCGCGATCGCGCAGCGCCCGGCCACCGGCGCCGCCCTCGGCGAGCCCGCCGCCGGCCCGCAGGCCTGGCACACGATCCCGAGCTACAACCTGATCAGCGGCGCCGACCGGATCATCCCGCCGGCGGCGCAGGAGTTCATGGCCCGGCGCTCCGGCGCGAAGGTCCAGGTGGTCGAGGGCGCCTCGCACCTGGTGTTCGTCTCACGTCCGGGCCCGACCGTGGCCCTCATCGAAAAGGCGGCGAGTGAACATGCATAAAAGCGAACGCGCGATGAGATGGGGCCTGCGGGCCCACGTTTTCTGGTACGTCGTTGCCAATCTGGCCCAGGTCGTCCTGTGGTGGCTCCTCACCCCGGACCATTTCTTCTGGCCCCTGTGGTCGATCGTGGGCTGGGGTGTCGGGCTGGTGATCCACATCTGGGCGGTCCGGTCGGCATTCCGATCAGCCGTCAGTCCCTGACCCGAGTCGTCGCGGCAGTTCCTGGGCGCGGCGGGGCCTGCTGGCCCCGGATCCGGACAGCGGGGAGCCGGTGTTCCGGCATCCCCTCGTGCGGTCGGCCGTCGTGCAGGCCGCGACGCCGAACGAGCGCCACGCCGCCCACGCCGACCTTGCCGAGCTGCACCGCGACAGCCCGGAACGGCGGGCCGTGCACCTGGCCGCCGCCACCGTCGATCCTGACGACGACGTCGCGGCGGCCCTCGAAGTGGCGGCTGTCTCGGCGACCAGGCGCGGCGGCGCCGCGATCGCGATCAGTTGGCTTACCCATGCCGCGGAACTGAGCCGTCGCTCCTGCTGCTGGCGATCAGCCAGTTCGCCGTCGACCCGGCCCGCTGGGCGCGCACCGACGCGCTGTTCGACCGGTTCGGTGCTACCTGGGCGTGCTGGGCGATCATCGGCCGTTCCTGCTGCGCATGGTCGACCGGGAGGTGGAGTCCGGCGCGGTCACCAGCGTGATGACCCTGCTCCAGATGGTGATGCTCGATCAGAGCTGGCTGCCACCGGTCTGAGCAGCCGGGAGATCGGGGCGCGGCTGTTCCTGTCGCCATTCCCGTCGACTCCTCCGCGATCACCGACCTCAAGCAGTTCCCCGGACGCGGGCACTCGCTCACCATGGACAGCGGGTGGCGGCAGCCGGCTGCCGATCGCGACCGGCCGGTGACCGGGATCAGCAATCTGATCAACAGTTCGGGAGTAGGAACAGACATGGCCACATGGTCGTCTTCCGGCAATGCGAGTGGCGCAGGACGGTCGTCCTCCGGCGGACACCTGCGGATGCAGATTCTCGGTCCGTTACGGCTGTGGCGGGACGGCGTCGAGCTGGACGCCGGGCCGCGGCAACAGGCCTACCTGCTCGCGCTGCTCCTTGCCCGCGCGGGCAAGCTGATCAGCATGAGCGAGTTGATCGACCTGATCTGGGGCGACGACGCCCCGGCCTCGGTTGTCAACATCCTCCAGAAGTACGTGGGCTCGCTCCGGCGGTTACTCGAGCCGGCGTTGCCGGCCCGCACCAACGGCGCGTACCTGCAGCGCCGAGGTAACAGTTACCTGTTCACGGCTGACGCCGACATGCTCGACGTCCTCGCCTTCAGAGAACTCATCGAGGCGGCCAGGACCGCTCTCGCGGAGCAGCGCCCCGACGTGGCGCTCGACTGTTACGTGCGGGCGCTGGGGCTCTGGCACGGCTCAGCAGGGGACGGGCTCTCCCACGGTCCGGCCGCAATGTCGATCTTCGCCGCGCTGGACGGCGAGTTCTTCGACGCGTGCGTGGCGGCGGCCCGGCTCGCGGTGTCGCGGGGCCGGCCTGAGCGTGTGCTCCAGCCCTTGTACCTGGCCGCTTGGATGGCGCCGTTGCACGAAACCGTGCAAGCCAGTCTCGTCACCATCCTGGGCGCCGCCGGTCAGCAGGCGGAAGCGCTGTCGGTTCTCCAGACGGTTCGCGCACGGCTCGCCGAGGAACTCGGCATCGAACCCGGCCCGGCGTTGCTGGCCGCGCACCGGCAGGTACTGGATCAGCCCACGATCGCCGGCCGCACCGCGGAAACGCCCACCGAGCAGCAGCCGGCCCCTGCCCTCGGGACGCCGCGCACCAGCGGTCTGGTCGGCCGGGTCGAGGAGCTCGCGGTACTGCGGCATGCGGTGGAGTCAGCACTTACCGGAGGCACGGGGCTCATCCTCATCGAGGGCGAGCCGGGGGCGGGCAAGACCCGCCTGCTGGAAGAGATCAGCGCCGAGGCGGACCGGCGCGGCACGCTGGTCGTGTGGGGCCGCTGTCTCGAGGGAGACGGCACGCCGTCGATGTGGCCGTGGGTGCAGGCTGTCGGCGCGGTCCTTGAGAGGCTGCCGACCGCGGCGCGGGAGGAGTGGCAGGCAGGCGAGCTCGGCCGTCTCGTGGAGCCGCGCGTCGGCGCTCCCGGCACGCCGGTGCTGCCGGACAGCGGCGCCCAGTTCCGCCTGTTCGAGCAGGCTGTCGCCCTCGTCGGCCAGGTCTCGGCGCTGCAGCCGGTGGTGCTCGTCGTCGATGACCTCCAATGGGCCGACATCGCCTCGCTGTACCTGTTCGGGCACCTGGCGGCTCGGTTACCGGGCGGCACGGTGGTCATCGGCGCGCTCCGCGATCGCGCGCCCGTGCCCGGCTCGGAGCTGGCGCGGATGCTCGCAGCCGCGAGCCGGCTGCCCCGGCATCGCCGGGTCCGGCTCGGCCCACTCGGTCCGGCCGAGGTGGCGGAGCTCGTCCGCCGCGAGACCGGCCAGGCCCCTGGACTCGGCGCCGCTCGCGGCATCCATCTCCGTACCGCCGGTAACCCGTTCTTCGTCCGGGAGTTGTCCCGGTTCCTGGCCGACGGTGGTGAGCTCACCGAGGAGGCTGCGGCGCGGGCCGGGATGCCGTCCACCGTGCGGGACGTCGTCCGGGGCCGGATGGCCGACCTCGGCGACGATGCCGACGACCTGTTGAAGATCGCCGCTCTCATCGGCCGGGATGTCGACCTCGCTCTGCTCGCCCGCGCCGCCGGCCTTGACGTGCAGACCTGTCTCGACCGTCTCGAGCCGCTGGAGGCCCTCGGCCTGCTCGAGCCCGCACCCGGCGATCCGTTCTCGTTCCGCTTCCCGCACGACCTGGTCCGCGAGTCGGTCGTCAGCACCACGCCGCCGCGGTGTGCGCCTCGGCTGCACCTGCGTGTCGCGGACGCCCTGGAGCGCACCGCGCCGGACGACGAGCCTGTCGCCGAGCGCCTTGCCCATCACCTGTGGGCTGCCGGCCCGCTGGCGGATCCGGACCGGACCGCGGACGCGCTGGTGCGCGCGGGCCGCTGTGCGGCGGGCAAGTCGGCGCTGGAGGCTGCCGCGCGGCGGCTGGTGTCCGCCGCGCAGGTGGCGCGGACAGCGGGGTTGGCGGAGCTGGAGCTGTCCGCCCTGTCGCAGCTCATCGCGGTGAACGGGATGCGGTCGGGGTACGTCGGCTCGGCGCTCGACCTGCAGAAGCGGGCCGAGCACCTGGCGCGCGGCCTCGGGTGGGAACGGGAGGCCGCCGACCTGCTCTTCTCCCGCTGGGCCGCGTACTCCCAGGGCATCCAGCTCGACCGTGGCGGCCGGCTGGCGCGCCGGCTGCTCGAGCAGGGCGAGGCGTCCGCCGACCCGGTCGTGCGCGCGTACGGCCTGCACGCCTGGGGCATCCACCAGTGGGACGTCGGCAACATCGGCGAGGCGTTCAGATACCTGAGCCAGTCCAACTCGACCATGCTCGATGACCTGGCCCAGCGCGAGAAGGACCCGCTGCGGCACGATCTGCAGTTGCTCTCACCCGTGATGCTCGCGCTGATGACCGCGCTGCACGGTGACGCCGACGCGTCCCGGACGCTGCTCGACACGCTCGAGGCGGCCGCGGGCGACGATTCCTATGCGGTCACGGTCTGGGCCGCGTTCGCCGTCACGGTCGCGGCGCTGGCCGGGGACCCGGCCTGGGCGCTGCGCGCGGCGGAGCGGGGAATCGCCGTGGATCCGGAGCACTCCTTCGTGTTCCTCGGCAGCTACCAGCGGCTGGCCCACTGCTGGGCACGCGCCGTGACCGGCGAGGACCCGGCCGGTGCGGCGGCACAGGCGCAAGATCTCATCGCTGCGGCGCTGCTCGACCCGCCGCGTTCGGGTCTGGCCACCTGGTGCGGGCTGCTCGCCGAAATGTGGCTGGCGGCCGGGCGGCTGGACGAGGCCGCGGCGGCCCTCGACCAGGCCGACGTGTTCCTCGACGCCCACGGCCAGCGATACGCCGAGGGCCTGCTGATCCTGCTGCGGGCCCGGCTGCTACAGGCCCGCGGCGAGCCGGTCGCGGACGTCCGGACCGTCGCCGAGCGCGCCCAGGCGCTGTCCATCGAACGCGAGGCCCATCTGTTCGCCCACCGCGCCCAGGAACTGCTGGCCGGGCTGGCGCAAGCGGGACCCGGCCACTGATCGGGTTCAGCCGTGGCGTGACGGCACCGCGCCGGTCTCGTCGACCTCCGCTGGGCGACGGCAGTAGTAGACCAGCGCGGGCGGGAGATTCGCCCACACCGTCCGGCTGATGACCACCTCGTCGAACCGCGACCGCATGGAGCGCAGCAGTCGCCGGGCCGGTGGCGCCCACCAGGCATGCACGTAGGCGAATGTGGTGAACACGCCGTGCGGCGACAGGGCATCCACCACGGCGGACAACACCTCGCGCTGATGATTCTCGGTGAATGCCGCCCACGGAAGGCCACTGACCACGACATCGGCCTGGCGCAGCCCACGCTGCGCCAGCACCGTGACCAGGTCGGCCGCGTCCGCGTGCACGACGTCGACCGCCGGGTGGAGGGCGCCCAGCTTGTCCGCGAACCGCGGATTGACCTCGACGGCTATGTGCCGGCCGCGTCCGGCGAGGCGCTGCTGGATGGCTTCGGTGAACGAGCCGGTACCCGGACCGAGCTCCACGACGACCGGAGAGCCGGTTCTGGGCACAACCGCGGTCGCCGCCCTGGCCAGTGCCGGGCTGCTCGGCGCGACCGCGCCGATCGTCATGGGATCGCGCACGAACTCGAGAAAGAACGACACCGCTCAATCCCGCGAAGACCGGTGCCGCCGGGACGGCGAGTAGACCGCCCAGGTGTGGAACGCCAGCCCCATGCCCCGTTTTCTTGATCTCATTTCCGACCTGTTCTTGGACGCCCGACCTGCACGACGACGCCAGGCTAGATCGGTCCACTTGATGACGAGGGAACTGTTCGTGGAGCCGGCCGTGCAGTGATCGTCAAGTGCCCGGGCCTACGCTGACCCGCGATCAGCCTCTGGCGAAAGGTTCCACGTGAACGACGGCGCGGCACAGCGTGAGCCGGTCCTGGACGACGAGCAGTTCCGCCGGCTCGCCGAGTACGGCGAGGTGGAGCACGTCGAGGTCGGCCGGGATCTGTACGCCTCCGGCGACGACTCCTACGACTTCTATCTGCTCCTGACGGCGACGGTGGACATCGTCCGGGAGGCGACGGCGATCGAGCCGGAACGCCGGATCTACCAAGGTGGCCCCGGCGACTTCCTCGGTGAGCTCAGCCTGCTGACCGGTCAGCACGTCTACCTGACCGCTCGCGTGGTGACCGCCGGGACAGCCGTCCGGATCGGTGCGGCGATGTTGCGCCGGGTCCTCGCCGAGCAGGCCGACATCGCCGACCTCCTGCTTGAGGCGTTCCGGGAGCGGCGCGAGTTCATCCGCTCGGTGGCCGGCAACGCCCTGGAGATCGTCGGCCGGCCGGACGCCGCGGAGACGCTCGATCTGCGTACCTATGTGGCGCAGCTGCTCCTGCCGCATTCCTGGCTCGATGCGACCTCGCACGCCGGGCGTTCGCTGATGACATCGGCCGGGCTCACGGAGGACGAACTCCCGGCGGCGGTTGTCGGCGGTTCAGTGCTGCGGCACGCGACGCCCGGCACGGTCGCCAAGGCGCTCGGCCTCACCTACCGGCCCGACGGACGTCCCGTCGATCTCGTCGTGGTGGGCGCCGGCCCGGCGGGTCTGGCCGCCGCCGTGTACGGGGCGTCCGAGGGCCTCGTCACCGTGTTGCTGGACCGCGACGGGCTCGGCGGCCAGGCCGCCAAGAGCGCCCGGATCGAGAACTACCTGGGCTTTCCACAGGGGGTCAGCGGTGCGAGCCTCACCCGGCTGGCGATGGTCCAGGCGCTCAAGTTCGGCGTGCGGATCCACTCGCCCTGTGCGGTGGCGGGCCTCGACCTCTCCGATGACCGACGGACAGCCGTCCTGCTGGAGGACGGCTCACGCATTGAATGTCGCGCGGTGATCGCCGCCACCGGGGCTCGCTACCGGCGCCTCGACATCCCGCAATGGGCGACCTTCGAGAAGTCGGGCTGCATCCGGTACGCGGCGACCGAGCTGGACGTCCGAGAGTTCGAGGAACAGCCGGTGACGGTCGTCGGGGGCGCCAACTCCGCTGGGCAGGCAGCCCTCTCCCTTGCCGCCCGCGGCGCGACGGTGGATCTGATCATCCGCGGCGCCGATCTCGGGGCTCGGATGTCGTCCTACCTGACCGACCGCGTCCGGGCGCATCCCCGGATCCACGTCCACACCAGCAGCATGGTCCGCGAACTGGCCGGCGACGACACTCTCGCGTCGATCGTCGTCGAGAGGTCCGGTGGACGCCGAGACCGACTGGCCTGCCGCGCGCTGTTCTGCTTCATCGGCGCCGACCCGGTGTCGAGCTGGCTGGTGGGCGTGGCCAAGGACGACAACGGCTTCGTCCTCACGGACAGCCGGTTGCCCGCCGGATCGTCTGGTATGCCCCTGCCGTTCCAGACGAGCGCGCCCCGGGTCTTCGCGGTCGGCGACCTCCGCTCAGGCTCGACGAAACGAGTGGCCACCGCTGTCGGCGAAGGTGCGAGCGCGGTCTCATCGGTCCACGCCGCGCTCGCGAGCGACTGACGCGCCTATCGGCGCCGCCGTGAGCGGGCCGGCCGCCAGTACGTACAACGTGACCGATCTGCGGACCCTGGCCGGCTGAACACGTAGCCGCGGCGATCTCGGACGGCATTTCCGGCCCGGGAGGGCGTGCTTGACCAAGGCAGTCAGCAGTGCGTCCAAGTTGACGATCTCCGCAGTCCTGTCCTGCCAGCGTTCGGTTTGAATCGATCGCTTGACATCGATAGGAGCATCCCTTCATGCACTCGGGAGCGGCGGCCCTTAATTCTTTCGAGCGCATCGCCGTAAACCTTTATGCGTGCCCATTTGTTTATTGGCGCAAAATCATCACTTAAAGATCATGAATGCTTGATTCTAGCCAGATCGCCCATTGGCAGGTACGGTAATCAGTCGGAAGAGGCAGTTACGGGGCAACTTATGCCTATGGGGACGCGGAGGGGAAATCGATGAATCTAACCCAGCAATCTACGCCTGCGCCGACGCAGACTCTGCCTGCGGGAGACAACCAGGTCATCACCGGAGCCATGGGAGACTGTGTCTCCGTAATCGTGCTCTGGAACCAGGTCGGGCCCGACTACCAGAATGTCCGTGGCTACCACGGCTCCGGCGGATTCCAGGCCATCGACTTCAATTCGCTGTTCAACGGGGTGCCGAACGCAGCGGGCACTCGCATCGTCGGCTGCTTCAGCCCCCAGTCACTCTCATCGAACGATCTTCAGCGGTATACCGACTACTGCACCACGAACTTCCCCAACGCCCAGTCGGTCGTCGCGCAGGGGGGCGGCAACTTTCGCGTGACCAGAACGGGCGCCTGGCAACTCTGGCAGTAATCATCGTCAATCGCATGCCGTTTGACAATAACCGCCACCCGCCAATACGTGGCGAGTGGCGGTTATTGTCAGCTCGCCGGCGAAGTGCTGGATTCCGCGCCGATTCGTCCAAGGCGAGACCGAACCGCCCTCAGGTCCGATGAAGCGCAACACTCGCGCGTCGATCAGCTCGGGGCCAAGCGCATCATCCGTGACCGTCACCCGGCACGATGAGGCTTCGCAAGCGGTAGCACCTTAATTGCTGGAGTCGTGTCGGGAATTGCGGCTGGTTGTACACAGGTTGAATTCGTGGAGTCATTGGTCGCGGCTGTTCGCCGTACCGGGTCTACGAGCGAGGCATGCGGTTCGGGCAGAGGGGCGGGTACACACCCGCCGAGCAGAAGCGGCGGGAGCGGTTGGTTGAAGGCGGCCGGGCAGTTCGAGGGCGGGCAGCGCACCAGTACTGGTCGGCCGGCTCTGAGACGACGGGCTTCCTCTCCTGGCTGAGCACAGCGAAGTCCTCGCCGCCCAGTTCGCGTACCTGCCGTCTCAGCCCTTCCTTGAGTTCCGTCAATAGCTCTGAGGTCATCGGCTCGTCCATCGCAACGCTCGCCTCGATGAGCCGCAGGACCTCCCGCGAGGAGACGAGCCTGTTCGAAGTGGATCTCACGCTGGGCCGAGAACCTGTTCGCTACACCTACGGCTTCGAGTTGTCGGACGAGAGAGTGGAAGCGGAATGGCTGCACGCCTACCCGCACGGTCGGCGCAACATCTGGTTCGACCGAGAGGCGGGCCGCCCGGACTCAGCCGGCGGAGAGTTCATCTTCAAAGGAGAGGGCTTCAAGGGAGAGCGAGATTCCCTGGTCAAGTTGACCCGTCCCAATGCTCTGTTCCTATCCGTGGGTGCAACCCTCAACGATCCCCAGTTGTCCGTGATACACAGATGGTTCCTGAACGATTTGCGGCTCGTCACACCGGGCAGGAATCTGAAATCCTCGACGAACTCGACCAGAGCCCTGCTCATGCGTCCGGATCGAGCGGAGATCTACGAGCAACGAATCGTGCGGTTGCTGCAACCGGCCGACCTTGGGGTTACGCGTCTCGATACCGACCCTGAGACCGGCGAGATCAGGTTGTGGCACCGCACCCCGGACGGTGGTGAGGCACCGCTGGATTTCGGCACCGAGGAGTCACTGGGCACTCATGCGTGGTTCGCCTTCCTGGAGCCCATGCTCACCGTGCTGGACCGGGGGTCGGTCCTCCTGGTAGACGAATTGGATTCGAGCCTGCATCCCGCACTCGCCGCCGAGGTCGTGCGCGCCTTCCAGGACCCCGCGTCGAATCCGCACAACGCGCAGGTGATCTTCACGACACATGACGCGACCCTGCTGGGCAGTGCGGTGCTCGATCGTCCGCTCAACCGCGACCAGGTATGGATCACGGCGAAGAAGCGCTCCGGCGAAACTGAGTTGTACCCGCTGACGGACGCCAAGCCACGCAAGGAGGAGAATCTCGAGCGCGGCTATCTACGGGGTTGCTACGGTGGGGTTCCCCGAGTCACCGCGGGCGAGATCGTCCGCGAATTGTCCTGGCGGGAGACGAAGGCGACGGCGTGAGCGGGCGCTTGCGAGCGGAGCACAAAAGCCTTTTTGGCGATGACGAGCGTGATCGCCACAGGTCAAGTCAGATCAGGTCATCGAATTCGCCGTCCTTCACGCCGCCGAAGAATGCCTTGAGCTCACGGTCGGTGAACGCCAGGACAGGGCCGTTGGGGTTCTCGCTGTCGCGGATGAGCACCAGAGGTCCCCGGTTCGCCTTGTGGAGGGCGTCGGCCGGCGCGGCGTCAGCAATTGCGACCTCCACACACCCATTGCCCCCGTCACTGCGCCGACTCTTCCGCCAGGTGAGGGTGGCGGGGTCGATCGGGTTGCTGTGCATGTCTCGCGGGTCCTCTTTCCATCTGTAGACGGCCGGCCGCCTGAGAGATCAACTCCGCCGACTCATCAGGGCTCACGGCGATTGCGCGAAGTTGATCAAAGGCGAGACTGTATCGATGAACCTCACTGTCGTTCTCAATCCACAGGCTACTTGTCAGTGTCTCGATGTAGACCACGTCAGGGTCGTACACCTCGGGGAAGGCCAAGATGGAGAAGGGAGTGGTCGCGCCGGGGTGTGCCCCGACAGCGCTCGTGAGGATCTGAATCGTCACATTTGGTAGCTCACCCTGTTGGATCAAGAACTCACACTGTCGCCGCATGATGTCTCGATCGCCGACCACCCGGTAGAGGGCTGCCTGATCGAGGATCATCCAGACATTCAGCGGAGGATCTTGCTTGAGGATCTTCTGCCGCGTCATACGAACCTCAACCCGACGGTCGATCTCAGCGGCGGGCGCAAACGGGATCAAGGCCGCCCGGATGACCGCGTGAGCATAGTCCTCGGTCTGCAGCAAGCCGTGGATCAGGGTTTGCGAGAAGCATCGGATAGTCCTGGCCTCGGACTCCAAACTGATGTAGTTGGCGTACTCCGTGGGGATCGACTCGTAGGTATCCCACCACCCACGCAGGGCGGCGGTCCGTGCAAGCTCCGTGAGCGCGTCTCGCCTGTTGCCCGAGACGCCGTACAGATCGAGAAGAGCCGCGAGATCGCGTGCCCTGACACCGACCTGGCATGTCTCGATCCGGCTGATCTTGCTGACCGACCACCCGAGTTCAGCGCCCGCCTGCTCCCCGGTGATTCCAGCACGCTCACGCAGGATGCGAAGCTCCGATGCCAGCCTGCGGCGGCGGAGAGTGGGGCCTCGTCCCCCGACCATGTCCGGCCCTCCTTCTGCTGTGACTCTCAGTGTTCCGCATGTCACAGGCGCACGCCACGAGTTGCGCAGGAAGAATCGAACTGCAAATTTGCAGATCCACTTGCGCCAAATCTATACGCTGAGTCATCATACAGCTACACGTTGATGCGATCCCCACGCGGATGGCGAGGTCGTAAGCCCAGCCCATGAGTGAACGGCGAGGTGAGCCTGTGAGCGGAGCGGCCAATAGCGAGTGGTCCGTTTACGGAGGAGTCCCTTCTGGCGTAGTTGCGGCGGACCTGGCAGATCCATCAATGAGCGGCACTGCAATGTGCAGGCACCTGGGTCACTTCTTTCTGCCCGGCGTAGGCGCGTCGGTCTCGGTGGCGCGGCGGTGCACGGCTGCGGTACTCACGGCTGCGAAGTGCCGGAATATCGGTGACGCGCTGCTGGTGACGAGTGAGCTGGTGACGAATGCCATCGTCCACTCCCGCTCCGGTGAGGGCTGGGTGCGGATCGGGGTCGTCGACACCGGAGACGGCCTGATCGGTATCGAGGTCCTCGACGAGGGGGCCGCCACCGTGCCCTTTCCGCGAATCCCGGGCGACGGTGAGCTCTGTGGGCGGGGGTTGTGGCTGGTAGATGAGCTGTCGGCGAAGTGGGGCGTTCGCCGCACGGGCAACGAGAGTTCAGCGGTATGGGCGCTTGTGGACACATCCGAAAAGCAGGCAACGGCAGACGGGTGATCGTTAAGCGCTTCGCCAGGCGTCGGTGATGCAGGACTCCTCGAAGTGCCACCAGCCATCCGCTTGGCCCCGCGTCAGCAGCTCCTTTATCTGTCCAAGATCTGCGTCAGCCGGCACGGTGAAGGCGACCAGAGGAAGCTCCGCGCTGAAGGATTCCCCGCCCAAGCCGAACAGTGCCAACTGCTCGTGCACGGCCTTCGCGCTTCGCCCCAGCGGTCCATCGGGTACTGGCAGGACCCGGACCGTGCAGTTGCCCGACGCTTCCACCCGTCCACTGGCCCAGTGAAGACCGTCGTCGTCGGTGGTGAAGCCCACCACGTCGCCCTCGGCAACCCCGTCCTGCAGGAATGGGACGTTCGCCACACGGGCGGTATCCCGGCTCAAGCGCGTGGCCCAGAGCCCTTCTGTGTTGTAGGGAAGCCAGTCTTCCCGAGGTACGAACTGGAACCACACCTTGATCAGGTCCGGCTATGCGAGGCGACCTTCGGAGGGGGTTGCAAGGGCCATGCCCACATGATCGCGCAGTCTGTCGAGTGCCCGTCCCAAGTCGGTCCAGACGCGCACGCGAGGGCGTCGATCCCGTGTCCGTGAACCGGGCGCGCCCGGCAGTGTTCGTGCGCTCTTGACTGCCGACTATTCTCCAATCACCATCGCAGTTAGCCATCAATTCTCGAATACCCAGGCAGGCTCCGAGCATGAAACTCCGATTCCTCGGCAGCACGTCCGACGACGGCCAGTGCCCCACCCTGTACGAGACCGACCGCGGCACCTACGTCGTCCAGGGCGACACGGTGACCGACCCCGAAGCCCTCGCCGAGCTGCGCAACGTCCTCCCCGGCGAGAACTTCGTGGAGATCCCCAAAGAGCTCCTCCGCTTCGCCGAAGGTTCCTGAGTGCCCCTTCTCATCCCGGCCGACTTCGACTCGCTGTGGAGCACCTTCCAACACACCGCGTTCAAGTTCGAAGTACGCGATCGGTACGACGTGCCTTCCGAACACGAGTCGCTCCGGAGATTCCTCGCCGGGCAGCCCGACCCGGAACGCGCGACCAGGCCATGGCTAACCCGCATGAAAGCGGCCACCGGACAGGGCAAGCGCGTCGAGCGAGTACGCGTTCTCACCGAGCCGCACGGCGACTACGCGCGCTGGCTGCTCGCCGGCACACCACTTAGCACCGCGGCGGGCGAGGACATCCGGTACCTGTCTCGCAAGCGCGCGGCCGATCTCGAATTGCCTGAACACGACTTCGCACTGTTTGACTCCGCGCGACTCGTCCTGCTCAACTTCGACGCCGACGACCGGCCCCTCAGGCACGAACTCACGACCGATCCAGAGATCGTCCTGCGCCACTGCCAGTGGCGCGATGCCGCCTGGCACTACGCCGAGCCGTACGAGCAGTACGCAGGGCGGTAGAAACTATCCATCGTGGCGCGACTACAAGAGGCACGTGAGGCTCTCGGCCAACGGCTCCGAGAGGTGCGACAGGGTGCCGGGTTCACGGGCACGGCTCTCGCGGGGCTTCTCGACTGGCCGCAATCCAAGGTCAGCAAGATCGAGACGGGCAGACAGACGCCGACCAGAAGCGACATCGCGGTATGGGCGCGCGTCTGCGGCGATGAGGCGGCCGCCGGACCGCTTCTCGCCCGGCTGGAAGTCTTGGAGACGATGTATGCCGAGTGGCGGCAGCGGCTCGGCGCGGGCACGTCGGAACGCCAGCGCGCGAGCATCGCGTTGGAGGCCAGCGCCACTTACATCAGGGCTCTGGAGACCACAGTGGTCCCAGGTCTGCTGCAGACCCCCGACTATGCGCGCTATCGGCTCGCCCAATCGGTGAAACGCCACAACCTGCCCGACGACGTCGACGAGGGCGTCCGAGTACGCATGCAGCGCCAAGAGGTGCTGTATCGGCCGGGGAAACGCCTGCACTTCGTACTCACGGAGGCGGTGCTCAGGTATCGGCTTTGCCCGCCGGAAGTCATGGCGGGCCAACTCGACCGTCTCGTGGCGATGTGCTCGATGAGCACCATTCGCGTGGGCGTCCTGGGCTTCGACGCGGAGCTCGCCGAGTCGCCCAAGCACGGCTTCTGGATCTTTGATGAGGAACGGGTGCTGGTGGAGACCATCGGCGCGGAGCTCACGCTAACTCAGCCTCAAGAAATCGCCCTTTACGGGCGAGTCTTCGACCGGCTGGCGGCCGACGCCAGTTACGGAGCCAAGGCGCGCCAACTCATCACTAGGGCGATGGAGTCCCTCCCATAAATGCTGGCCATTCTCGCGGATGATGCTCCTGTCAGAGAATTCGAATATTCGAGAATAATCGTTGAGGGCTTCCCTGGAGCGGCCTTAGGGTCCACGTCATG
Organism: Nonomuraea sp. NPDC026600; assembly: GCF_040638335.1. NCBI lineage: Bacteria > Bacillati > Actinomycetota > Actinomycetes > Streptosporangiales > Streptosporangiaceae > Nonomuraea > Nonomuraea sp. NPDC026600. The sequence goes on along the minus strand of NZ_JBEZYD010000002.1, from coordinate 670,189 downwards.
GACGGTCACCAGTCCGCATCCCCCGCGCGGACGCCCTTTCCAGCAGGTGCCGCCGCCGCACTCCAGCCCCGTAGGCCCCCTGTTCCGCAGCCCGGCACCAAGCCGAAGCGGGTCATGCCCCTGCGGGGATTGCCGCTCCGGACGGGGGACTCATGGTGATCGCCGCTCAGGCAGTCGTGCCGTACGTCACCGCTTTCAGCGAGGAGAACGTTGCGGTCAACCTCACCGTCATTCGGGACACGTGGTCGCTGAGTGGGTGGCGGCTGTCTTACACCGACCCCGTGGCGAGCGACTGGAACATGGGTGTGCTGTGGGCCCGGCAGAAGACGCTCCGCCGTGGAAGTGTCCAATACGATGAGATGCACACCCTTCGGCAGCGCGAATGCATGCTCGGCAGGCTCTGCCAGGTGTGCCAGGGCCCGGCGTCGGACCCCGGCACAGGGCGCCTCGCGTGGGTCTTCCACGCCGAGCCGCCCGCCGTCTCCGGACGCCTCAGCAAACCGCCTATCTGCCGGAACTGCCTGCCAGAAGCGATCACCGCATGCCCATACCTACGCCGCGAGGCACACGTCTACACCTCGGGCGACTATCACGTCTGGGGGGTGAAAGGCGTCTCCCCGTTCGGCGGTGAGACGGTTCTGCGGGACGTCCCGCAGAACGACCTGCACACGCTGGAGTCCACGCTTGCCAGGGCTCTGGTCGTGCACGTGTCGGATCTGCGCCGCGAACCAATCCCCAGACAGCCCAGCAACCGCTTGTCTCGTCCGAAGCATGCGGATGCGGGTGTCGGACGAGACGAACCCGGCGTGTCGTCAGCACGCCGGGCAGGTGGTCTCGCCTCATAGTCAGAGGACCTCCGGGCGGGCCCCCAAGCAGCCACTTCTGGGAGTGGTGATGAATTCCCTGCCAGCCCTACGACCGTCCATGCCCACCCGGTAGCACGCTGGCGGGAATCAAGCTGAATTCCGCTCTGAGTTACCTCAGGGCCGCTCCCCATCCCGAAACGACATGGGCGACCAGCGGCAATAGTGAAACCCCGTCTTGCCGAATACAAGGGATCGCGTCCGGGGGCTGCGGGGGCCGGCAGGCCCCCGCCCAAAGGCGAAGCCCCCCAAGAAGGCAGCCTGAGCGAAAGCGAAGACCATGCTTTTCGGGGGGTCGAAGGGGGGCGGAGCCCCCCTGGGAAGCGCAGTCCGACCGTCAGGGAGGCCCGAGCTTGGGGTTATTTGTTGGTGGGGCTGGCGCTGGGGCTGATGGTTTCCATCGGGGGCTGGGATTGCGTGCCCTTGGGCTCGGGTGGGAGGGGGGCCTGGTCTGCCGTGGTGGTGATGGCGTCGGCGCCGCCGCAGACCGCGCCGGGTTCAGGGGTGTCCGGGCCGTTCTGGTATTTCTTGATGAACGCCGCGAGCTTCGGGTCGTCGGCCTTGTCCAGCTTGAGCTGGTGGCCCCAGGATGATGCCACGACCGGGGCGGGCAGGTTCGGGTACGGGCTGAGCAGCATGTAGTCCTGCTGGCCCGTCGAGGCGGCGGTCTTCTTCAGCACGTCGATCTGCGCCTGGGGCAGGTCGGGGCGGTATGTGATCCACAGGGCGCCGTGCTCCATCGAGTGGACGGCGTGCTCGTTGTGGATGGGCTTGTCATAGATCGCGCACTGCTGCCAGTAGTTGTTGTGCTGACCACCGACCGGCGGGTTCTCCTTGTACGTGACCGCGTTCCAGACGTGCTGGCCCGCATCGTACTTGTAATTGGCCACGGCACCGAGTGACGTCTCTTTGGCCTGCTTGACCATGTAGAAACCGACCACTCCGACGAGCAGCACGATGACGAGTCCGCCTGCCCCCCACATCAGCAGCGCGGCGCGGCGCTCCTTGCTCTTCTGCTGCGCTCGCATCTTCTGCAGATGCTCGCGGCGCGCCTGCGCCTTCTCCTTCGTCATCGTTCCTCCATCGGCGTGCCAACTCCGGGTCACCCTATGCCCTTGGGCAGTATGCGGAGAATAAGAGGGACCTAAGTGGGCGGACCCGCCTCGGCCACGGGATGGGTACGCTGGACAAGCCATGGAAAAGCCCGCTAAAAATTCGCTGCTCATCGCTTGCGCCGTGCTGGTCCTCGTCGCAGCGGGGATCTTCCTCGTGTGGGGCCGGGGCGGCACGCCCGGCGACACCTCGGCGGAGGCCGGGTTCGCTCGCGACATGGCCACGCATCACGCGCAGGCCGTCGACATGTCGTTCACGATCAGGGACAAGACGCAGTCCAAGGACGTCCGTAACCTGGCCTACGACATCATCACCACCCAGTCCAACCAGCGGGGCATGTTCATGGGGTGGTTGCAGCAGTGGGAGCTCGATCAGGCCACCGACCGGCGGCCGATGGCGTGGATGGCCGAGCACGGCCACGGCGGATCGGGCACGGCGACCGTTTCCGTGGCCGGGCTGATGCCGGGCATGGCCACGCCGGACGAGCTGACCAAGCTCAAGGAGTTGCAGGGCACGGCCGCCGAAGTGCTGTATCTGCAGCTGATGATCCGCCACCACGAGGGCGGTGTGCAGATGGCCGAGGGGCTGCTGAAGCTGTCCACGCGGGACGAGGTGGTCAGCATGGCCCAGAAGATCGTCAACGGGCAGACCGGCGAGATCAAGCTCATGACCGAGATGCTCAAGCAGCGCGGCGCGCAGCCGTACCCGACGATCCTGAAGTGACCGCGCGACAGCGCGCGACGGGGGCGGGCTGGAGTGAGCGTGCGGGGGCAGGACTGCCATGAGCGCGCAAGGGCGCGAGACGGGTTCAGGGCTGCGGTGAGCGCGTGCGCGCGCGAAGCGAGGGTGCGCGAAGCGAGGGCGGGGCCGGGATGAGTGGCGACGCGGTGGTGGTGGGGTCCGGGCCGAACGGGCTCGTCGCGGCCATTCTGCTGGCTCAGGCGGGGCGCGAGGTGGTGCTGCTGGAGGCGGCCGACCAGTTCGGTGGTGGGCTGCGGTCGGCGGAGCTGACGCTGCCTGGGCGGGTGCACGACATGGGTGCGACCGTGATGGCGATGGCGCTGGCCTCACCCGCCTTCCGGGAGCTGGGTATCAGCGAGTCTGCGCCCAAGGAGCCCGACTCCAGGGACCCCGGTCTCGGGGCGGCCGGTCTGGGGGCGGCCGAGGTCAAGGCGGCCGGTCTCGGGGCGGTCGAGTTCGTGCATCCCGAGGTGGTCGTCGCTCATCCGCTCGACGATCGCCCCGCCGTGCTCGTGCACCGCGATGCCCGCCGTACCGCGGCCGGGTTGGGCAGGGATGCGGCGGTGTGGCAGGCGACGGTGGGGGCGGCGGCGCGGGCCGGGTTGCCGCTGGTCGATCTGATGCTCAAGCCGCTCGGGCCGTGGGAGCCGAGGCCGCGGGCGTTCGCGCAGGCGGCCAGGTTCGGGGTGGCGGCGGCGCTGCCTGTCACGACGCTCGCGCGGCGGGCGTTCAGGACCGTCGAGGGGCGGGCGGTGCTCGCGGGCATGGCCGCCCATTCGATGCTCGACCTGCGCTCGCCCATCACGAGCGGGTACGGCCTGCTCCTGGGCGCCCTGGCTCATCTGGTGGGATGGCCGGTGGTGAAAGGCGGGTCGCAGGTGCTGGCCGACGCGCTGGTGGCCAGGTTCAGGGCGTTGGGCGGGGAGGCGGTCAGCGGGCACCGGGTACGCCGGCTGAGGGAGCTGGACGCGGAGACGGTGGTGCTCGATGTGACCCCCCGGCAGTTCCTGGCGATGGCGGAGCTGCCGGCGGGGTATCGCAGGGGGCTGGAGCGCTATCGGTACGGGCCAGGGGTGTTCAAGCTGGACTGGGCGCTCGACGGGCCGGTGCCCTGGCGGGATCCGGCGGTGGCGGCGGCCGGCACGGTGCATCTCGGGGGGACGCTGGAGGAGATCGCGCTCAGCGAGGCCGAGATGGCTCGCGGGCGGCACTCACCGCGGCCGTACGTGCTGCTCGTGCAGCCGTACGCGGCCGATGACAGCCGGGGCGGGCATACGTTGTGGGCCTACTGTCATGTGCCGAACGGGTCCCGAGTCGACATGACGGACGCCGTCGAGGGGCAGATCGAGCGGTTCGCGCCCGGGTTCCGCGATCGGGTGCTGGCCAGGCACGCGATGGGGCCCGCCGAGTTGGAGGCGGGCAATCCCAACCTGGTGGGTGGCGACATCGGGGGCGGGCTGGCCAGTCTGGGGCAGTTCGTCCGGCGGCCGGTGTGGTCGGTGGCGCCCTGGCGGACGCCGCTGCCGGGGGTGTTCCTCTGCTCGGCGGCCACGCCGCCCGGGGCCGCGGTACACGGCATGGGCGGCTGGCAGGCCGCCCGCCTCGCACTCAACCGCTGAGCCCCTCAGGCCCGGCGCGCGTCAGCGCATCTCCTCCCAGATGGCGGCCGCGAAGGCGTCCACATCCGCTTCCGTGGTGTCGAAGGCGCACATCCACCGCACCTCCCCCGTCGCCTCGTTCCAGGTGTAGAACCGGAACCGCTTCTGCAGCCGCTCCGTCACCTCACGCGGCAGCACCGCGAACACCGCGTTCGCCTCCACCGGCCGCGGCAGCTCGACACCGGGGATGTCGCGGACCGCCGCCGCCAGCCGCCGCCCCATGGCGTTGGCCTGGCGGGCGTTGCGCAGCCACAGGTCGCCGGAGAGCAGCGCCTCGAACTGGGCGGACACGAACCGCATCTTCGACGACAGCTGCATGAACGTCTTGCGGAGATAGTCGACGCCGGTGGCCGCCTCGGGGTTGAGCACCACGACCGCCTCGCCGTACAGCATGCCGATCTTGGTGCCGCCGAAGGAGAGGACGTCGACGCCCGCGTCGGTGGTCAGCGCCCGCATCGGGACGTCGAGGGCGGCGGCGGCGTTCGTGAGGCGGGAGCCGTCGAGGTGGACGAGGAGCCCCCGGTCGTGCGCGTGGGCGCAGACGGCCGCGATCTGCTCGGGGGTGTAGAGGGTGCCGAGTTCGGTGGTGTTGGAGATGGACACGACGCGCGGCTGGGGGCGATGGACGTCGCCGAAGCCCCAGGCCTGGCGGTCGATCAGCTCGGGAGTGAGCTTGCCGTCGGGCGTGGGTACGGTCAGCAGCTTGATGCCGCCCACGACCTCCGGCGCGCCGCCCTCGTCGGTGTGGATGTGGGCGGTCTCGGGGCAGATGACCGCCTCCCAGTGGGCGGTCATGGCGCGGAGCGAGACGACGTTCGCGGCGGTGCCGTTGAACACCGGCCACGCCTGCGCCCGCTCGCCGAAGTGCCGCTGGAAGACCTCGCGCAGGGCCTCGGTGTAGACGTCGTCGCCGTAGGCGATCTGGTGGCCGCCGTTGGCGTCGGCGATGGCGCTCAGGATCTCCGGGTGCACCCCCGCGTAGTTGTCGCTGGCGAAGCTTTTGAGCTGAGGGTCGTGCCGGGAGATCACTGAGCGAGGTCCAATCGGGTGCCGTTGAGCTGGGCGGCGGGCCGGTCGTAGAGGTCGCCGATCGCCTCGGCCAGCGTATTGACGTCGGTGAACCCGGCAAAACGGGCGTCCGGTTTGGCGGCCCGCATGGCGTCGTTCACCAGGGCCTTGACGACCAGGATGACCGCCGCGCTGCCGGTGTCCTTCAGGGCGTCGGCGAGGGCGAGGGTCCACGCCTCCGCGGCCGCCTTGGCCGCCGCGTAGGGGGCGCCGCCCGCCGTGGGGTGCTCGGCCGCCTTGGCGGAGACGATCACGAACCGGCCGTTCGGGCTCTTGCGCAGCAGCGGCTCGAAGGCCAGCGAGACGTGCTGGAGCGTGCGGATCAGCAGGTCGTGCAGGGCGTCCCAGTCGTCGAGGTCGGTCTCGGCGAACGAGTTCGCGCCGCGCCAGCCGCCGACCAGGTGCACCACCCCGTCGACGTGGCCGTGCTCGGCGGCGATCCGGTCCGCGAGCGCCTGTACGGCCGCGCGGTCGAGGAGGTCGACGTCGCCCCTGCCGACACCGATCACCGTGTGCCCATTTTTCCGGAAAAATCCGGAAACGGCCTGGCCGGTGGGCCCCCCGGCACCCGTAACCAGAATGATCATGCCCGGATCCCCCTAGTCGATTCGACCACTTCGCCCAGCTTACGGCGCAGTGCCTCGTAGAACATGCTCAGCGGGAACTCGTCCGGCAGCACCGCGTCCACCTTGGCCTTCTGCTCCTCCGGCAGCGCCTGGATCCCCTTGGCCCAGGTCGATCCGGGGTTCGGCTCGACGTACCCGCTCACCAGCTCGTACGCCGCCAGCCAGTGCGCCAGCTTGGACCGGTCGATGCTGTCCCGGTACAGCTTCTCGACCTCGCCCCGCAGGTCGGCCACGCCGCCCGCCACGCGCGCCCAGTCGACCGTGAGCCGGTTGTCGGTCCACCGCACCACGTCGTTGCGGTGCAGGTACGCGAAGAGCAACTGCCCGCCGAGCCCGTCGTAGTTACGCACCCGCTCACCGGTGATCGGGAAGCGGAACAGCCGGTCGAACAGGATCGCGTGCTGAACGTAGCGCGCGTGCGGCACGCCCTTCTCCTCCAGCCGTACGGCCTCGCCGAACGCGGTCAGGTCGCAGCGCAGCTCTTCGAGCGAGTACAGCCAGTACGGCATGCGCTGCTTGATCATGAACGGGTCGAACGGCAGGTCACCGTGGCTGTGGGTACGGTCGTGGATCAGGTCCCACATGACGAAGGTGTCCTGGGCCAGCCGCTGCGACTCCAGCAGCCGGGCCGCGTCGGGCGGCAGGTCGAGCTTGAGCGTCGCGGTGGCCGCCGTGGCGACCCGCCGGAACCTGGCGGCCTCCCGGTCGGCGAAGATGCCGCCCCAGGTGAACCGCTCGGGCGCCTGCCGTACGGCGACGGTCTCGGGGAAGAGCACGGCCGAGTGGGTGTCGTAGCCGGAGGTGAAGTCCTCGAAGGCGATCGGCACGAACATCGGGTTGTCGTAGCCGGACGACTCCAGCTCGGCCAGCCAGTCCGGCCAGATCGTGCGGAGCCAGACGGCCTCCAGGTTGCGGTCCGGGTTGCCGTTCTGGGTGTACATGGGGAAGACGACCAGGTGCTCCAGGCCGTCCACCCGCTGGGTGTCGGGGTGGAACAGATCAAGGGAGTCCAGGAAGTCCGGTACGCCCAGGTCCTGGGCGATCCACTTGGTCAGGTCGTCGCGGACCGCTGCCAGGTAGGCGGCGTCCTGGGGGAAATATGGCGCGATCTCGGCCAGCTCGCCGCCGATCGTGGTCACCAGCTCCTTGGCCCGGGGCTTGTCGGCGGACACCGAGCCGTCCTTGACCTGGAGCGGGCGCAGCTCCTCGACCGTCGCCTTGAGGTCGGCGAACAGGCTCGCCTTGCGCTCGTCCCGGGAGACGGCGGCGCTGTCGTCCGGCACGCGGGCCGCCCAGGTGATCACGTTCCCCCACAGCGCGCGGTGGTCGTGGTCCTCGATCGAGTCGTCGCCGAACAGGTCCGAGTCGGCGAACACGACCACCCGGCCCCGCCCGTGCCGCACCGCGACGGCCAGCGCCGCACCCGCCGGATCCGCGCTCGCCGAGCTGGCGAACAGCACGGTGGCGTCCACCCCACCGGCATCGCGACCGCCAGCGGCGCGACCATCAGCGGCCGGATTCGCGAGGGTCAGCACGCCGGAGCGGTAGAAGCAGGCGGCCTTGACCCCGGCCAGCAGCCCGTCGCTCGTGACCCGCTCGCCGAGCACCCAGGTGGCCACCCCGCGGTGCGCGTGGCCGGGGTCCCGCACGGTGGTGTGCTCGACGCCCACCCCGAAGCGGCCCAGCAACTCGGCCAGGTTGTTGCCGTACTTGTCCTGCTCCTCCTCGGCCAGCACGACCAGCCCGCCGCCACCCGCCACGAACGCCTCCACGGCGTCGATCTCGGCGGCCGAGAACACGGGACTCCCCTGCCCCGTGGTGCGCTCCCACCGCTCCCCCGACGGATGCGCGATGACCAGGACGTCCTGCTCCTGGAGCGTTCCCGCGTCCAGCGGGCCCGCCAGCCGGGCCGTCACCGTGTGCCCCAGACGCCGCAGCAGCTCCGCCGCGCGGGCGTAGCTGTTGTCGTCGGGGTGCGCGGGGTTGATGGCCTCCGCGACATCACGCCGGATGGTCCACGACTCGCTGTGGGCCTCGTCGAAGAGCACCCTGGGGAACGCCTGCATGAAATATCTCCCGCCATATACGCCTTCTAGCGGAAAATATACATATAGCCCAGCCAAAAACCGACAATCTAGTCCGCATGGTGAGATGTCAGGAGAGGTGGACGCTCTGCCTGACGCGGCCCTGGGTGGTGTCGTCGCAGCGGTTCTTGGCGCAGAAGTAGAGCACCAGCACCGGCTTGGGCCGGCGATCGATGACGTAGCTGACGAAGCCGAGCCGGTTGCCGCTGTTGCGGTCGCGCAGGGAGCCGTCGTACCGCGTGGCGTCGCTGTCGCCCGCCCGGTCGGGGACGGGCTGGTCCACCACGATCTCGCCGGGCAGCAGCCCTTCGAGCATGGCCTTCATCTGGGCGGCGGTCGCGCTGGCGCTGAGCGCGTCGGAGACCTGCACGTAGACGCCCACGGCGTTGTCGGCGTCGCCGGTGATGACCTGGTTCACCGCGGTCCAGTCCGCGGCCGCGCCGGAGACGAACATCCCCTCGAACTCGGAGGCATGCGGCGAGGCCACCGCGAACAGGTCGCCGTGTGTCTTGACGGTCCAGTCGGCCGGGTAATCGAAGGTGAGCGGGGCGGCGGTGGTGCTCTGGTAGCGGGCCCAGGAGTCGCCCTTCTGGGTCATGACGATCAACACGACCAGGGTCAGCGCCGCGATGGCCGCGATCAGCGTGGCCACCACGAGCGGCAGCCGGCTCGGGCGGGCGGGGCCGCCGGGGTCGGCTTTCCGGCGCTGGCGTCCGGCCGTCGGCTGGGTGGGAAGGGGCACGCCGGGCTGGCCGCTGATCGCGTCGCGCAGCGCGGTGACGAACGCGGTGCACGACGGGTAGCGCTGTTCGGGCGACTTGGCCAGCGCCCGCATCATGACGCCGTCGACCTCGATCGGCAGCTCCGGCCTGACCTGCGACAGCGGCGTGGGCTGCTCGGCCAGGTGCGCCCAGAGCAGCGCGATGTCGTTGTCACGCGGGAACGGCAGCCGCCCCGACAGCGCCTCATAGGCGACGCAGGCCAGCGCGTACTGGTCGCACCTGCCGTCGATGTGCTCCTTGTTGATCTGCTCGGGCGCCATGTAGCGCGGCGTCCCGATGAACTGGTCGGTCTGGGTGAGCCCGGAGATGGACGTACGGTGCTTGGTGATGCCGAAGTCGGTCAGGTAGACGTGGTCGCCGGCCAGCAGGATGTTGGCCGGTTTCACGTCACGGTGGATCAGGTCGTGCGCGTGCGCGGCGTCGAGCGCGGCGGCCACCTGGGCGACGATCTGGTTCGCCTGCCCGATCGGCAGCGCTCCCCGGTCGTAGATGAGGCGGCGCAGGTCGAGCCCGTCGACGTAGCGCATCGCGATGTAGAGCACGCCGTCGGCGTCGGCGTTCGCCTCATAGATCGGGATGATGTTGGGGTGTTCGATGCTGGCGACCGTTCTGGACTCCAGGATGAACCGCTGCCTGAACCGGTCATCGACGCTGAGCACCGGGTTGAGGATCTTTAACGCCACCCGGCGGCTCAGCCTCGGATCGAGCGCCAGGTAGACGACGGCCATGCCGCCCTTACCGACGATGTCCTCGATGTAATAACCGGCCACCTCCTGGCCCACGAGCGATCTGTCATTCACCGGCATCACGTCTCGATGGGGTGGCCGCAGTAACCGCAGAAGCGATGCGCGGCCCCCAGCCGCATTCCGCACGCGGTGCAGTATTTGACGGACGGCTGGTCCTGCTCGGTGAGCACCTGCTGTTGCTTCGGGATCACCTGGAAGGGCTGCGACCTGCGGACCACGACGGTCTGGTTCGCGCCCTCGTCGAGCGGCAGTGGCGGTGAGGTCGGCGCCGACGATACCGCCGCCGCTGCCGCCGCCGCGACGAGTGGCGGTGGCTGGTCCGGTTTCTCCTCAGGAGTACGGCGGCGCCGCCACAGCAGGAACGCCCCGGCGGCCGCGGCCACGAACAGCACCGCGGCGGCGACGATGAACGGCCAGAGCGGCATGCTCCGGGGCGCCGGTGCCACGGCCTGCTTGCTGCCCGCGTCCTCCGGGCCGCCGCGCTTCTGCAGGGAGGTCTTCAGCAGGTTCGCCGCCACCACGTTGCCCGGGTAGAGCTCCAGCACGCGCTGGAAGCCCGGTGCGGCCTCGGTGTAGTACTTGGTGTGGTAGCGGGTCAGTGCCGCCTCGAACGCGGCGTCGATGGCGCCACGGCGCGGCGCGACCCCGGCCTTGGCCAGCGCGGCGACGATCTCCCTGACGCCGATCATCCTGGCGTCCTTGCCACCACCGATGAGCATGCCGATGACGTGGCCGTCCTTGTCCCCGATGACCGGCGCGCCGCGCAGGCCGCGGTCGGTCAGAGCGCCGAGCTTCGCGGGCTCGTCGACCTTCTTCTCCGGGTCGGAGAACTGCCGGCCGGTGTCCTGGCCACCGCCGCCGCCCTTGCCCAGATGCGCGATCTCCACCGTCTCCTTGACGTTCACGCCGGGGCGGTCGGTGAACCCGGCCACGTTGGTGGGCGAGCCCTGCTGGTCGGGCACCTTGTCGGCGAGGGGGGCGGTGGGCATGCCGACGCTGCCGACAACGCGGCCCGAGGGGATCAGCACGGCCGGGCTGTCGGGCGTCGCGCCGACCTTGACGATGTCGGCCTTGAGGCCCTTGGGGTCGGCCGGGGAGACGTTCGGAAATATCGTGACGTTGGTGGTGACGTTGATGATGCAGGTCGACACGCTGGTCTTGGGCGGGTAGCACTCTTTCAGGTGATGCTGAAGCAGGGGATCCTTGAGCTTGTGCCGCTTGTAGTCGAGCGGGATCTTCACCTTGTGGTGCTCGGCGTAGATCTTGTTGGCGGCGTACACCGCCACGTCGTTGTCGGTCTTGACCACACGGGTGAGCGTGACGACGGCACCCTCGGGATTGACCACGATGCCCGTCCCCACGCCTATGGGGATGTCGTAGGACCGTTCCACATGCAACAGCTCGCCCACGTGATCGAGCAGAGTGATCTCGACGTGAGAGGAGGCTTCCACGCGCACCACGGCCGGAGTCACCAGGTCGGTGATCCCGCTGGGGTGCTCGTGCGCTGCCGCGGGCAGTGCGAGCAGCACGAGTGTCGCCGCGACACCTCCGGCAAGAGCTGTGAGACGCGCCATCTCCGCTCCCATTTCGCAGTTATTAGAAATAAGGGTCCCAATCACCCACCGGAAGTCAATAGATGAGCTCGTAGACAAGCGCTTGCTCGGACGTCTACGGTACCTGAATGGGCTACGCGATCGGCGTCGACGTGGGCGGAACCTTCACTGACGTGGTCCTGCGCGGTCCTTTGGGCGAGGTAACGGTAGCCAAGTGTTTGAGCACCCCCTACGACCCCATCGTCGGAATAGCGAACGGTGTTACACGAGTACTCACCGGCGTGGACCCCGCACTGGTCACCCGGGTCGTGCACGCCACCACGCTGGCCACCAACGCCGTGCTCGAACGCAAGGGCGTGCGGGTGGCCTATGTCACCACCCAGGGCTTCCGCTCGGTCATCCCGCTGGGCCGTTACGCCCGGGTCGAGGAGGACCGCTACGACCTGCGCTTCACCCCGCCGCCCCCGCCGGTGGCCGCGGGCGACTGCTTCGAGGTGGTGGAACGGGTGTCGGCGCGCGGGGTCGTACTGACGCCCCTCGACCTCGATTCGGTACGGCGGGCGGCGGCCGAGATCGCGCGGCGGGGCATCACGTCGGCGGCGGTGTGCCTGCTGCACTCCTACGCCAACCCCGCACATGAGCGGCAGGTGGCCGCGATCCTGCGTGAATCGGTCGAGAACGTGGTCACCTCGTCCGAGGTGTGGCCGGAGATCCGCGAATACGAGCGGGCCACGACGACCATCATGTCCGCCTATATCGGGCCGATCATGGCCTCGTACCTCTCCAAGCTGAGCGAACGGCTGGCCGCGTTGGGCGTGCACGCGCCCGTCCACGTCATGGAGTCGAGCGGTGGCGTGATCTCCGCCGAGCTGGCGGCCAGGCGGGCGGTCGCCATGATCGAGTCCGGCCCGGCGGCCGGGGTGCTCGCGGCCGCGGGCAGCGGGTTCGCGAACGTCATCTCGTTCGACATGGGCGGGACCACCGCCAAGACCTGCGTGGTGCGGGACGGGCGGCCGGAGATCACGCACGAGTTCCACGTGGGCGGCAAGGGCAGCTTCGGCGGGCGGCGGGCCGGGACCGGGGTACCGATCAAGACCCCGGCCATCGACCTGGCCGAGGTGGGCGCGGGCGGCGGCAGCGTCGCCTGGCTGGACGCCGCGGGCGCGCTACGCGTCGGCCCGCACTCGGCGGGCTCCGACCCCGGACCGGCCTGCTACGGCCTGGGCGGCTCCGAGCCGACGGTGACGGACGCGAACCTGGTGCTCGGCTACCTGTCCTCGGCCTCGATCCCGCTCTCCGCGCCGCTCGCCGACAAGGCGCTGGACCGGCTGGCGGGGCCGCTCGGGGTGTCCAGGGCGGCGGCGGCGCATGCCGTGCACGAGATCGTCAGCGCCTCGATGGCGTCGGCCGTGCACGTGGTGACCGTGCAGCGGGGGATCGATCCGCGTGGGTACGCGCTGGTGGCGTTCGGCGGGGCGGGGCCGATGCACGCGGCGCGGGTGGCGGAGCGGTTCGGGATCGGGACCGTGGTGGTGCCCGCCCACTGCGGGGTCGCGTCGGCGGCCGGGCTGCTGGTGGCCGACCTGTCGACGGACCGGGTGCTGTCACGGCTGGACGCCGCGGATCCCTCGGAGGTGTTCGGGGCACTGGCCGCGTCGGCTGCGGATGATCTCGGGGTGTCGCCGTCGGATCCCGGGGTGCGGGTCTCCCGGTCGGTGGACGTGCGGTTCAAGGGGCAGTCGCATGATCTGACCGTGGCGTGGAGCTCGGCGCGTGCGGAGCTGGAGGCGCGGTTCTTCGAGAGGTACGAGCAGGTGTACGGGATCTCGCAGCGGGGCGAGGTGGAGATCGTCAGCTACCGGGTCCGCGTCACCCTGCCCGCCACCGACGGCCCGGCGGTCACGCAGGTCCCCGCCGCTGCCTCCGGCCCGGTCGGGGCGCGGCTCGCGTACTTCGCCGAGCTGGGCGGATACGCCGAGGTGCCGGTGCACACCCGGGACACGCTGGCGGTGCTGTCCGGCCCCGGGATCATCGAGGACGCCGAGTCCACGATCGTGGTGCCGCCCGGGTGGACCGCCGCACTCGGCCCGGCGCGGGCCGTACACCTGACGAACTCGGCCGACGCGGGCCGGGCACCTGACCGAGGAGCCGCATGAGCAGTGACGTGCTGACCGCCGAGGTGCTGCGGAACGCGCTGGTGGTCGCCGCCGAGGAGGCGAGTATCGTCGTCGTGCGGTCGGCGTACTCGACGTTCATCGTCGAGGGGTCCGACGCGTCCGCCGCCGTCCTGGACGCGCGCGGGCGGCTGATCGCGCACTCCATGGCCACCACGCTCATGAACAGCATGGCGCTCAAGGTCGCCCTGCCCGAGCTCATCCGGGACGTGCCCCTGGAGACGATGCGTCCCGGTGACGTGTACGTGCTCAACGACGCCTACCGGGGCGGCGTGCACACCAACGACCTGCTCGTCTACCGTCCCGTCTTCGTCGGGGACCGGCCCGCGTACTTCGCCGCGACCATGATCCACGTGTCGGACCTGGGCGGGCTGTCCGCCGGTGGCATGGCGCCGCTGGCCACCGACATCTTCCTCGAAGGGCTCCAGCTTCCTCCTGTACGGCTGGCGACGTCCGGCGGTCTCGAACCGGCCGTGGAGGCCATTCTCCGGGCCAACAGCCGTACACCGGACAAGGTCATGGGCGACGTGCGGGCGCTCGTGGCGGGCACCGCGGTGGCGGCCGCCCGGGTCGGCGCGCTGGTCGCGGAGTACGGCGCCGAAGGGCTGGCGGCGGGGATCGACGACTACCTCGACTACACGGAGGCCAGGACGCGGACCGCGCTGGCCGACCTGCCCGAGGGCCGTTTCGAGGCGTCCTACCCGATCGACGACGACGGGATCGATCACGAAAAATCGCACTACATCCGGGTTGCCATCACCCTGGAACACGACCCCTCCGAGGGCGCCGGACAGGGCGGCTCGGCGGGCGTCGAGCCGCAGTCCCCCGAGGTGATCGCCGGGGTTCCCGAGACGCGGGTTCCCCGGGTTCCCGAGGTGCGGGTTGTGGTGGATTTCGCTGGGACCGGGTCGCAGGTGCCGGCGGCGATCAACGCGTCCGCGTCGCAGTCGCTGGCCGCGGCCGTGTTCGCGGTGCGCTGCTTCCTCGATCCGACCATTCCCATGAACGACGGCTGCCTGCGCGCGATCGAGGTGCGGCTGCCGGAGGGGTCGCTGCTCAACGCCCGCTCCCCCTACCCGTGCGGCGGGCGGTACGTGCCGATCTACGCGGCCATGGAGGCCATCTTCCAGGCGCTGTCGGACGCCGTCCCGGAGCGGGCGATCGCGCCCAGCGGCATCCTCCAGCCGTTCTCCATCGCGGCCGTCAGGGCGCCGTACTGGATCCACCTCTCGTACGACTTCGGCGGTGTCGGCGCGCGGCAGGGGCTCGACGGGCCGGATGCGACGGGCGTGCACTTCGGCATCGGCCGGAACTCGGTGCCGCAGGCCGAGCCGGTGGAGAGCCGCTGCCCGCTGGTCGTCGAGTCGATCGAGACCATCCCCGACTCCGGCGGCCCCGGGCGGCATCGCGGCGGGCTGGGGTCGCGGACCGTGTACCGGTTCCTGGCGGACTGCCATGTCACGACGCGGGGCGACCGATTGCGTCTGGCCCCGCCGGGACGCGACGGCGGGCTGCCGGGGCGGCTCGGCGGCTTCTTCAAGCGGCACCTGGACGGGGCGGTCGAGCGGCTCGCGTCGAAGGTGAACAATGTGCGGTTCGCCGCAGGTGAGGCTTTCGTGGTGGAGACGACGGGCGGAGGCGGAATGGGCTCCCCGTACGAGCGGGACCACGAAGCGGTGCTCGCCGACCTCGCCGCAGGCCGCGTCACCGAACAAGGCGCCCAGGAGGACTACGGCCTGACGCGCCACCCAGATCCGGTGAGCTAGGTGGAGGTAGGCGCGGTGAGCCGGGCCCGCTGAGGTACACGCGGTGAAGGGTGTCCGGTGAAGTAGGCGCGGTGAGCCGGGCCCGCTGAGGTACGCGCGGTGAAGGGTGTCCGGTGAGGTAGGCGCAGTGAGCCAGGTACGGCGAGCTAGGTGCGGGGGTGCCAGGAGGCCGCGCCCTGGTGAACGGCGGAGTGGACGGCGCGGGCCAGGCGGGCGCCCCAGGTCGAGCGGGGGCCGCCGAAGAGTTCCTCCGGGCCGTCAGCGCGTACGGCCAGGCAGAGGGCGTCCGAGGCGGTGCCGGTGCACGGGAAGCCCGCCTCGATCAGCGCCTGCGACTTGGCCTCCGTCATCGTCATCACGGCGTTGACCAGGGCGGCATCGGTCATCGCGACCGGCATCACGGCCATCAGGTTGATCGTCCCCACGGGCGGCCTGGTGGCGGCCGTCTCGATGGGCATCGGAGTCGGCCCGGGGTCGGCGGCGGCCGGCTCGGCGAGCATCGGGGCCAGTTCGGGGTCGGTGGCGCCTTCGGGGGCGGCGGCCCAGGTGGGGACGCGTAACCCGACCGTGGCCACGACCTCCACCTCCCCGTCCACCGCCCGCGCGTACCGCTCCACCGAGGCCGCCGTCATCATCCCCACCCCGAGGCCGTCAGGCCCGAGCTCGCGAAGGTGATCGACCGGGTCCATCCGCGAGTAGCCCGCCACGACCTGCGCGTTCAGCACCCACGTACGCGCCCCGATCCCCCCGCCCAGCAGCGCCGAGGAGACCATCCGCCACCCCGGCCCGAACTCCCACAGCAGCGACCCGAGCCGCACCCCGTCCTCGACCCGATACGCCAGCTTCACCAGACTCCCTTCACGAGATCCCCCTGACCAGGTGCACGACGGGCCGCCCGCCGGGACCGAGTGAGATCTCCACCCGGGCGTCGAAGTGCGTGCCGACCAGCGCCTCCGTGAGCACCTGTCCCGGCTGCCCGGCGGCGACGGCCCGGCCGCCGGCGAGCAGCAGGAGCCTGTCGGCGTACTGGCCGGCGAGGGTCAGGTCGTGCAGCGTCGTCACCACGGTCAGCTCGTCGGCGAGCCTGAGCCGGTCGACCAGCTCCAGCACCTGCTGCTGGTGGCCGAGGTCGAGCGCGGTCGTGGGCTCGTCGAGCAGGAGCGCGGGCGCCTGCTGGGCCAGCGCTCTGGCCAGGACCACGCGCTGCCGTTCGCCGCCGGACAGCTCCCCCAGCCGGCGCTCGGCGAACTCGGCGAGGTCGAGCCGTTCGAGCACGGACCCGGTGACCTCCCGGTCGTGGCGGCTCTCCCTGCCGAGGTAGGGGATGTACGGGGTGCGGCCGAGCAGGGCGTAGTCGTACACGGTCATGTCGGGCGGCAGTGAGGGCGTCTGGGGCGCGTAGGCGACCAGCCTGGCCCTGTCCCTCGGCCTGAGGGTGCTCGCGGCCCGGCCGCCGACCGTGACGTCGCCCCGGTGGGCGACGACGCCCATGACGGCCTTGAGCAGGGTGGACTTTCCGGCGCCGTTCGGGCCGATGATCGCCAGCCATTCGCCGCGCCGTACCGCGAGATCGACGTCGGTGAGCACCTCCCGCTCGCCGAGCCGCACCGAGAGAGCGCTGGTCTCGATCATCCGAGCAGGCCGGGCCGCTGCCGGCTCAGTGGTGCCGGTCATGTGGCGGTCTGCCGGGTCATGCGCAGGATGGCCACGAAGAACGGCGCGCCGACGAACATGGTGACCACCCCGATGGGCAGCTCGGCGGGGGCGATGACGGTGCGCGCGATCAGGTCGGCGAGCACGAGGAAGGCGGCGCCGCCGATCAGCGACAGCGGCAGCACGATCCGGTACGAGCCGCCCGCCAGCCGCCGGACCACGTGCGGGATGACAATGCCGACGAACCCGATGAGACCGCTCACCGCCACGGCCGCCGCAGTGGCCAGGGACGCGGCCAGCAGGACCGCCAGCCGTACCCGACCGGCCCGCACGCCCAGGCTGCTGGCCTCCTCGTCCCCCACCGACAGCACGTCGAGCATCCGCCCGTGCGCGAGCAGCAGCACCGAAGAGACGACGGCGTACGGCAGCACCAGCCAGAACTGGTCCCACCCGCCGCCCACGTCGCCCAGGATCCAGGAGTAGATGCGCTGCAGTTCCTCGACCTTGAACTGCTGGATGAACGTCTGGATCGCGGTGAGGAACGAGGTGACGGCCACCCCGGCGAGCACCAGCGTGGCGGTGCCGCCCGCGCGCCCGGCGGTGTTCCCGAGCACGTACGCCAGGAACACCCCACCAACGGCCCCCACGAAGGCGGCCACTGGGATGCCGACCACGGGGGTCGGCACCAGCACGATGACCACGGTGGTGGTCAGCCCGGCTCCGGCGGCGGCGCCGAGCAGGTAGGGGTCGGCCAGCGGGTTGCGGAACACCCCCTGGTAACCGGCCCCCGCGATGGCCAGCAGCCCGCCGACCACGGCCGCCACCAGCACCCTGGGCAGCCGCAGCTCGAACAGCAGCCCCTGCTCCACGGGCGCCAGCCCCGAGTCCACGTGCACGTACGGCAGCCAGTCGACCGCCTGGAGCACCACCTGCCACGGCGAGATGTCGGCGGCCCCGCCGAGCAGCCCGGCGACCATGGAGACCGCGAGCACGCCCAGCGCACCCGCCGTCCACATCGGGCTGGACCTCACTAGCGGGTGGCCGCCTTGCCGACCGCGTCACTGATGGTCTGGGCCAGGTCGACGACGCGCGGGCCCCAGCGCGAGGCGATGTCGTCGTCGAGCTGGATCACCTGGTCGCCCTTGACGGCCGACAGTCCCTTCCAGCCGGGCCGCTTGGCCAGCGTGTCCTTGCTCTGCTGGCAGCACTTCACGTCCGCCAGGAAGATCAGGTCGGGGTCGGCCTGGGCGACGAACTCCGCCGACAGCTTGGGATAGCCGCCCGCCGGGTCCGGCGCCTTGTCGGCGATGTTGGTGAGGCCGAACATGCCGTAGATCTGCCCGATGAACGTGCTCGACGTCGCCGCGTAGGGGGTCTGGTCGAGTTCGTGGTAGTAGGTGAGCTTCTTGTCCTTTGGGGCGTTCGCCGCGAGCTTGTCCAGGGCCGCCTTCATGTCTGTCACGACTTGTCCGGCCTTGTCGGTGTTGCCGGTGGCGGCGCCGAGGTCGGTGATCTCGTCGTAGGCCTCGTCGAGCTTGGTGGCGGCCGGTTCCAGGAGGACCGGCACGTTCAGCTTGCCCAGCTCGGCGACGATCTTGTCGATGTCGTTGGAGACGATGACCAGGTCGGGCTTCTGGGCGACGATGGCCTCGACGTTCGGCTTGAAGCCGGACAGGTCGGTCTTGGGGACGCCGGCCGGGTAGTTGGACTGGTCGTCCACCGCGATGACCTGGGGGCCCGCGCCGATGGCGAAGAGCGTCTCGGTGTGGCTGGCGGAGAGCGAGACGATCCGCTCCGGCTTCTTGGCGATGGCGACCTTGCCGTTGGCCGCCTCGACCGTCACGGGGTAGGCGGTGGAGCTCGTCGAGCCGGCGGAGGTGGCTGAGCTCGCGGGTGACGGGGTGGTGGTAGTGCTGTTCTGGCCGCATCCGGTCAGAACGAGCGTTCCCAGCAGCGCGCCCGCGAAGGCCGTGCGTACGGGCCTCACGAGAAGTCCTTTCACACTGTCGGAACCGAGAGACCCGCTGAGAGCGACGGATCACCCTTTTCCACGAGGGTTGATGACGTCAGCGCGGAGGCAGGCGACCTGGCTATGACAGTTGCGGGACAGCGCCGGACTCGCACCGGACTTCGCTGCAACTCTGCGCGTCGGACAGACGCTATCAATGCTCCAGTTGGACGCTAAGTCAAGGGGTCCCCAACTGAGTCTCCGCCTCGGCGATGATCCGCTGCAGCCGGAGCCCGTGGGCCGCGTCCAGCGGGTGCCCGCCTCCCTCGCGTACGGTCCGCGCGAACTCCTCGGCGATGGTCACGAACGGATCGTCGTCACCGGGCAGCAGCACCGCGTTGCCCGTTCTGCCGTACACCGCGATGCTCGACGGCGGCAGGTCGCCGGCGGCGGCCATGCACAGCGACGCCTCGCTGACCGCGCCGCCCTCGTGGTCGAGCAGCAGGCCGGTCCAGCCGAGCGAGTTCCCGTGCGCGCGGACGCCGGTCACCGGGCCGAGCGCGGCGTCGAGCAGGTCGATCACGTGCGGCCCGACGTCCAGGAGCGCGCCGCGTTCGAGCCGCCACGGGGTGCCGAAGGGGTGGCCGCCCAGCAGGACGTTGGAGATGTTCGCGGCGTGGCCGCCGAACGCCTCGATGCCGGCGCAGCGTGCCAGGAACGCCCTGACCTGCGAGGTATAGCGCATGGTGAGGACCAGTTGCGAGGCCACTCCGGCCTCGCGCACGGCGTCCGCGAGGCGCCGCGCGTTCTCCAGCGAGTCGGCGAGCGGCTTCTCCAGCAACAGCGCCTTCCCGGCCCGCGCCGCGCGCACCCCCAGTTCGGCCTGTACGGCCGGCGGCACGCAGAACGCCACGGCCTCGCACGCGTCGAACAGCTCCTCGACCCGCTCGAACACCGGCGCCCCCAGCCCGGCGGCGGCCTCCGGACGGCGCGCCCATACCCCGGCAAAACGGAGATACGGGCTCTTGACCAGCATCGGCGCGTGCGCGCGCTCCGCCCACGGCCCCGCTCCGATCAACCCGACCGACACCGGCTCCATTCCGCCCCCTTTTGATCCGCTTCAAGCACCCTAGAGTGATTCAGCGGCGTCGCGCCATTGGCGCAGGGCGTGCTCGGGGCGATGGGCGAGGGTTCCGGAGTCGATGACGATGGTCTGTCCCGTGATGCACCGCGACTCGCCCGAGGCGAGGAAGGCGACGAGGTCGGCCACGTCCTCCGGGGTGCAGGCCCAGGGCAGCAGGCGCTCGGCCGCCTTGTCGGCCAGCCGGTCCCGGCCGAGGGCCTGCGCGGCCGCGTCGGTCAGGACCAGGGCGGGGGCGACGGCGTTGCAGCGGATGCCGCGCGAGCCGTACTTGGTGGCCACGTAGCGGATGAACCCGGTCAGCGCCGCCTTGGAGGTGCCGTAGGCGACGTGCGCCACGTCGCCCAGCAGGCCCGAGACCGACGAGGTGAGGACGAAGGCGCCGCCGTCGGACATCGCGGGGGCCGCGTGCTTGACCATGAGCAGGGCACCCCGCAGGTTCACCGCCATCGTGCGGTCCCAGACGGCCACGTCGAGGTCTTCGAGGTCCTGGTCGCGGCCGTAGGTGCCGGGGCCGAGCGCGGCCGCGTTGGAGTGGACGACGTCCAGGCGGCCGAACGAGGCGATCAGGTCGACGACCGCCCCGGCCACCTGCTTCTCGTCCGACACGTCGCAGGTGAGCGCCGTGGCCGTGCCGCCCCTGGCGCGGATGGCGGTGGCGACCGACTTGGCGCCGGCCGCGTGCACGTCCAGAACGCCCACGCAGGCGCCCTCGGCGGCCAGGCGCGACGCGCACGCCGCGCCGATGCCCGAACCCGCGCCCGTCACCAGGGCGACCTGCCCGTCGAACCGGCCCGGCGCGGCACTCACCACGTCACCCGCAGGGCCGTCAGTCCCCGTCCCACGATCGACTTGCGGTAGACGATGGGCTCGTCCGCGAGCCTGAGGTCGGGCAGGCGGCGGCCGAGCACGTCGAGCGCGGTGCGGAGTTGCAGCCGGCCGAGCGCGGCGCCCACGCAGAAGTGGATGCCGTAGCCGAACACCATGTGGGCGTCGGCGTTGGGCCGGTCGATGACGAACCGCTCCGGGTCGGGGAAGACGCTCTCGTCGTGGGCGGCGGAGTCGATGGAGAGCAGCACCAACGACTTTTCCGGAATTATCACGTCATGTAGCGAAATATCCGTTGTGGCGTACCGGAACGATCCGAGAGCCGCGCCGTCGATGCGCATGCACTCCTCGACCGCGTTCTGGATCAGCGGCGGCGGGACCGGCCAGGCGTCCTCGCGCAGCAGGCGCAGGACGCTGTTGGCGAGCTGGTTCGGCACGGTGTCGTTGCCGCCGAGCAGGATCGTGGAGATCAGCTCCACCACCTCGCGGTGGCTGAGCTCGGAGCCGATCAGCGAGGTCATGAGCGAGGTGAAGTCGTCGCGCGGCTCCTTGGCCCGGGACGCGACCAGCCGATCCACGTAATCCAGATAGGCCAGGAAACTGTCGGCGAGTTCGAGCTGCCGCTCAGGCGGCTGCGGCGACAGGAAGAGCTGGAACCAGTCCTTCACGTGCGCCTGCACGAACCCCTCGTCAGCCTCCGGCACCCCGATGAACCGGGCGGTCAGCTTGATCGACGGCTCGTGCCCGATCTCGGAGACGAAGTCGGCCTCGCCCCTCGGCGCCACACGGTCGAGCAGGTCCTCGTTGAGCTGCCGGAAGTGCTGCTCCATGGCCGAGACCGCCCGTGGCGTGAACGCCTTCGACACCGAGCGCCGCAGCCTGGTGTGGTCGGGCGGATCGACGTTGGCCACGAAGCTCGACAGGAACGAGCCGTGCTCGCCCAGCTTGTCGCGTGTCTCGCGGGTGATGCTGCGGGAGATGGTCAGCGAACCCTCCGAGGAGAACCGCCTCGGGTCGCCGTACGCCGCGCGCACGTCTGCGTGCCGGGTCAGCACGTAGGCGCCGAGGTGCTCGCTGTGGAACACCGGCCGGTCCCGGCGCAGCCCGGCGAGGAACTCGTACGGCGAGGCGACGTGCCAGTCCGAGCCGACGTCGAAGTCCTCGATCATGCCCATGCTCACGAGAAGATCCTCCGTGGGTTGTCGACGAGCATCTGGTGGATCTGTTCCTCGGTGACGCCCCTCTTGCGCAGCTCGGGCAGGACGTCGCGGGAGATGTGCAGGAGGTGGTAGTTCGGGTGCCGCTGTCGTACGACGTCGGCATCGAACCGGTCGTTAAAGCAGTAAGAGTCGTGACTTAGCACCATTTGTCGGGCGTGGCCGCGTTCGCACATCGTCGCCACGATCGACACCCGGTCCTCGAACGGCGAGATCGTCTCGATGCCGAACCGGTCCATGCCCAGGTAGGAGCCGTTGGCGGCGAGTTCCTCCAGGTAGGCGACGTCGGTCGAGTCGCCCGCGTGGCCGATGACGACCCTGGTGAGGTCGACGCCGAGCTCGCCGAGCAGCCGCTGCTGTGCCAGGCCGCCCTTGGAGGCGCTGTGGGAGTGGGTGGTGATGGGCACGCCCGTCTCCAGGTGCGCCTCGGCGACCGCCCGGAACACCCGTTCGGTCCCCTTGGTCAGGCCGAGATGGTCGGTGGCGCATTTGAGCATGCCCGCCTTGACCCCGGTCCTGCCGATGCCGTGAACGATGTCCCGCACGAAGAACTCCGCCAGCCGGTCGGGCCCGCCGAACAGCGAGCCCGGACCCCGGTTGCCGAAGTACGGGGGCAGGGCGTCGTAGGTGTAGAGGCCGGTGGCGGCGACGATGTTCACGCTGGTCAGCTCGGCCACCCGCTGGACGGCCGGGACATACCTGCCGAGCCCGATGACGGTCAGGTCGACGATCGTGTCGATGCCCTCGGCCCGCAGGTCGTCCAGTTTGGCCGCCGCTTCCCTCGCCCGCTGCTCAAGGTCCCACTCTTCCGGGATGTCCGGCCAGTTCCAGAGAATCTCCGGACTGAGCCCGAACACGTGCTCATGCATGAGCGTGGCGCCCAGCTCGCCCACCGGCCCTCTTACGGTCTCGGGCATGTGCCCTCTTCCACGGTCACACGCACGGGAACCTCGGGTGGTCGAACGGCCGGTTCACCTCTAGGCCGAGCCCGTCCGTCTGCTGGTACGGGGTGCCGGTGTAGAGGGAGGCGGCGTCGAAGTACGTGACGGTGAACGACAGGCGCGGCTGGTCGCGGTGGTTGGCGGGCGCTCCGTGCACGGTCAGCGTGTGATGCACGGTCGCGTCGCCCGCCGCGAGGTCGAGGGGCGGCGACAGCTCCAGCTCCTTGATCCACGGATGCTGGCTGAGCTGGTCGTCTCCCGCCCGGGTGAAACTCCGCCCGAGCACCCCGTACCGGTGCGAACCATTGAAGAAACGCAGCGAGCCCATGTCCGCCGGCACGTCCACCAACGCCAGCCAGACCGTCAGCATCGCCGAGCGGTCCATCGGCATCCAGGGGAAGTCCTGGTGGAACTCGGTCGCCGCGTGCTCCCCCGGCTCCTTGACGAGCAGGTTCGTGACCTGCACGCGCACGGCCTCCACGCCGCGCAGGAGCCGGGTCGCGTTGGCGCCCATGGCCGGGCTCAGCGCCAGCGCGCGGAACGCCTCGTCGCTCTCGGCGATGTCACGCGACTGCCCGAACGCCTGGTCCACCAGCGTCCGCCGCTGCTTCTCGCGCGCCGCGAGGTAGCCGGTCGCCCGCTGCCTGAGCTCGGCCACGGCATCGGGGGGCACCAGGGCGGGCAGCCGCACCCATCCGTGTTCCTGAAAGAAGCCCGCCTCGTCGTCCGACGCGGCGCGCACGGGGATCTCCATGGCCCCAGTCTCGCACCTTGAGCAAGCGCTTGGTAAGTGCTCTGATTACTTGGCCTTGCAGGACTTCGGCGGGGTGGGCCGGTTCGCGATCCAGCCCGTCTCGGGCGCCTGCGCGCTGTAGTAGGTCAGGATGTCGCCCGGCACATAGCTGGCCCCGGCCAGCGTGGCGCCGGTCGCCAGGTCCAGGAAGGTGCGCGAGTGCAGGGGGAGCGACTTCGATCCCACCGACTGCGTCTGCCCGGTGTCACGGGTGAACGTGACCTGCAACGCCTGCCTGCCCAGCGGATCGGTCGCCGTGCCGTACACCTTGGTGTCGGGAAGCTCCGCCAGCAGGCGCAGGATCGCGGCACGAAGCTGCGGCCGGATCGGCATGGACAGAAGACTGCTCGCTTGAGGGAGGAACTGCGCGAACGGCTGCTTGAACCCTCGGCCCTCCCAGATGCGGTGGTAGTCGCGGAGCTTGGCGAGCAGGCCGTCGCGGTCGGCGGGGATGGCGGCCAGATCGGCGAGGGTGAAAGTCGCGAGAGAGCTGTCCCCTACCTGAGCGTCGTTCCCGTCGCGCCATTGGCAGACCTGGAGCTGGTCGGTGACGCGGATCGGCCGGCAGTCGGCGGCGGGGGTGCCCTGGGGACAGAGCGGCTTGATCCGGGCCGGCGCTCCGGCCGCCCGCCATGCGCGTTCGTCGGCCGCGGAGGCCGGCAGCGCGCTCGGCGCGGAGGTCTGCAGGAGGGACTTCTGCGCGGTGTTCAGCGGCGCCGTTCGCTCGAGGCGGTCCCGCTTGAGCAGGTCGTAGCCGCCGGCTGAGATCCGTTCACCGGTGATGATCACCTCCCGCCAGTAGGCGGCCTTTTGATCGGGTAGGCGCTCCACCCGGTCGGCCAGCTCGAGCAGCGCGTTGTTGGGTGGCTGGACCAGCACCTGAGCAGGCGCGGACACCAGGTTGGCCACCAGTGTGACCGCGATGACCATCGCGGCCGTGGCCACGCCCGCGCTCAGCGCCCACGCCCACACACGCGGGCGGGAACGGGAACGGGAGGGGGAACGGGAGGGGCCGGTGGCGGGGCGGACGCGCGCGCCGTCGGCGACGAAGCGGGCGCGCGCGCGAGCGACCGCCTCGGGCGAGAGCGGGGGCGCGTCGGGCAGCGCCCGGGCGAGCAGTTCGAGCTCATCCATCGAGGTCCTCCTTCAGCGCGCCGAGCGCCGCGCGTAGATGCTTGCGTGCCCGGTTAAGCCGGGACGCGACGGTTCCATAGGGAATGTCCAGGGCGGCGGCGACCTCCGCGTGGCTCAGAGCGCCTAACGCGATCAGCAGCACCACGTCACGGTCGCGCTGCTTCAGCCCGGCCAGCGCCCCCGCTAGCCGGCCGGTGAAGCGCGCGGCGTCCACCCGATCGAGCACCCGATCCAGTCCGGCATCCCCGTGGCCGTCCCAGTCGCGCTCCGCCGCGCGG
Organism: Nonomuraea sp. NPDC026600; assembly: GCF_040638335.1. Taxonomy (NCBI): domain Bacteria; kingdom Bacillati; phylum Actinomycetota; class Actinomycetes; order Streptosporangiales; family Streptosporangiaceae; genus Nonomuraea; species Nonomuraea sp. NPDC026600. The sequence goes on along the minus strand of NZ_JBEZYD010000002.1, from coordinate 645,082 downwards.
CTGAGCGCCTTCCACCGCGTGGTCTCGCTACGGCGGTGCCGCGCGATCAGGTTGGTGGCGATGCCGTACAGCCAGGGCCTGACCTCTCCCACGGCCGGGTCGTATCTGCCGCGCAACGCCGCGACGAAGACCTCGACGGCCAGGTCCTCGGCATCGTCCACAGGCAGACGACGGGCGATGTAGCGGTGAATCTCGGCGAAGTAGCGGTCGAAGAGATCAGCCGGAACCGTCGGCTGATCTCTCCCGCCACGTATCTTGTACACGGTCACACCCGTTCTTGCCGCGACGGCGAGAATGCTTTCACGCGCGGATGAGAAGAAGGCGCTTCGATCAAGGCGCATAGCTCTGACCTGCGCGTGTAGTGTCCGTGGACGTTCGCCAGTATCCGTTCCCTTGGCTGTATTCGTGCCTGTACAGCCAGGGCGCTGTCAGCTTGCACGACCTCGGGTACGCCCCCGATCTCGTGGAAACCGGATTTCACCCCCTCGACGGTGCCAGCTACCTCCGCGATGCCGTCAAAGCCGACGACACCCTGTATCGCCTCGTCGCACACCACTCCTGCGCGGCCTGCATTCGCTGCCCCATGCTCCACGTCGACCCCAAGATGCTCGACCGGCTCGCCGAGATCGAAACCGACCTCCTCTCCCGCCGAGCCCGTGCCGAAGCCGAAGGCTGGCTAGGCGAACTCGAAGGACTCGACCTCACCCTCAACTTCCTAGCCGGCAAGCGAGAAGAAGCCCGCCGCCTAAGCCGGACCGGCCCCGTCAGCCTCGGCCTGCTCACCCCAAGGGATCCCGCATGATCAATCAGAACGGCACGTCAACGCCGAGCTCCCGCAACCTGGCCACCGCCAGTGACAAGCACACGTCAGCGCTGGGACCGTCGGCTCTCATGCCCGAGCCCAGCGGCCCACCACTCGCTGCGAAGGTCCAAGCCGGACGACCCTCGGCCAGGGTCTCAGCATCCACCCTGAGCATCGCATTCACGCCCTGCTCTGCGACCACTCCAAGATGAGCAGGGGTGCGGATTGCTGGGAGTGACTTCGTAGGTCAAGCAGCGAGTTGGTAGCGGGCCTGGTGGTTGCGCTGGTGCTCTTGGCCCAGATGGTAGGTCCAGCAGCGGTCGAAGTCGCCGTTGGCGAGCAGTGCGCGGAGTTTCAGGACGGCTTCGGCGCCGGCGCTCCGCCCGGCCGTCGACGCGTTCGTCCGACAAATTCGCTACCCGGCGGCCGGAGCGCCGTGATACACAACCGACGTGCAAAACATCTTGGAGTTCCCCGAGGTCCTGCGGCTGATCGAAGACCGCTCGGCCGCGTTCCGCGCCGCGATCGCGTCCGCCCCCGACCTTGACGTCCAGGTCCCGACCTGCCGGGACTGGACGCTGCGCGAACTGGCGCAGCACCTCGGCGACGGCCGCCGCCGCCAGGCCGCCATCGTCGCGGCGGGCCCGGGCGCTGAGCCCCCGGCGAGGACGGACCCGAAGGGCGCCCCGACCGCGCCCCGCGACCGCGAAGCCCTGAACGCCTGGCTCGCCGAGTCGACCGAGCTCATGCTCGACGCGATGCGCGAGGCCGGCCCGGACCGCGGCTGCTGGACCTGGTGGGGCCGCTCGCAGGCCCCGGAGACCAGCGGAGCCGTGGCCCGGCACCAGATCCAGGAGATCGCCGTCCACACCTACGACGCCCAGCTCACCCAGGGGGCCGCACAGCCGCTGCCGACGAACGTCGCGGTCGAGGGCGTCGACGAGTTCCTGACGACCGTCTCGGCGACGACCGTCCCCTGGCCGTTCAAGCCGGCGACCATCGACCTGCACACGACCGAGGGCCGCTCCTGGCGCCTGACCCTCAACGCCGACGGCGTCCGCTGCGACGACCTCGCCGCCGACGCGGAGCCGGGCGACATGGCGATGCGAGGCGCAGCGAGCGAACTGGTCCTCTACTTCTACGAGCGCGTCCCGCTCGACGGCCTGGAGACCAGCGGCGACACCGAGCCGATGGAGCAGCTCGCAGACTGGGACCCGAACGCGTAAAACGCGCACTTGTGACGCATCTGTCGGTGGTGCGCGCGCTCCTACGGGCGCCACTGGGCCCGGGGTTGCGGACATCGAGCGGCTGCGGGCAGGCTACGGGCCTGCTGTTCAAGGGCGAAGGGCGCACCTGCGGGCGGCTCGCGCTCGACTGGGGACAGTGCGCGGGTGCAGATTGCTGGGACTGACCTCGTAGATCAAGCAGCGAGTCGGTAGCGGGCCCGGTGGTTGCGCTGGTGTTCTTGGTCGAGGTGGAAGGTCCAGTAACGGTCGAAGTCGCCGTTGGCGAGCAGGGCGCGGAGTCTCAGGACCGCTTCGGCGCCGGCCAGTGACCATCGGGCTCCGGTGATGTCCAGGCGGTCGCCGATCAGGTGGTGGCAGGCGCCTTCCACGATGCCCGTGGCGATCGGCCATCCTGCGGACAGGGCGGTGTCGTAGCCCAGGTAGCCGTCCTTGTTCCTGAGGTAGCCGACGGTCTCGGCGATCTTCTGGCGGTTCTCGGCGTCCAGGTGTCGGTCGGCGGCTTCGGCGTCGAGCCGGTTCGCGACGTCGGCCGCGCGGCCGTTGAGCACGGCCAGGGCGGCCCACTCCCGCATAGAAGAGATTATGCGGACACTGATATCCACCTGAACCGGACGGCCCGCAACGGCATCAGGTAAGGACCGCTACCCCAACCCCGAAACGACCCCAAGTCGATCTCCCTGGGCCTCATCTGCACCCGATGAGCAGAGCCGCATCCTCGATACCGCCACCCTGGCTAGCTTTCGGCCATCGCCCTTTTTGCCCGGTCATGACGGGACTCTATCGGCGAGATTGCAGACCCGAGTGCGGGAGGCAGTTTGAACCGCCCCCGCCACCAAGCCGCATGATCAACCCCGGCGAATGATTCTTCTTGGTCTAGAGATCGACTGAATCGCCCACCGGAATGCGGGCGTAGTCGGTCTCCTCCTCAAGCCACGTGTCGAAGTATTCCAGACCGATCTTGCTGAGCTGGATGTCGTGGATCGGGAACGCGCGGGCCGGCCGGACGCCTCGGACGAAGGTGATGGCCTCGCCGATCTTCACCCAGGGGCCGGCCGCCGGGACCAGCAGGGTGTCAACCTCGTCGGTGGGGACGAATAGGGAGTCTCCCGGGTGGTAGAGACCGTCCACGATGAACCCGAGGTTCGGGCAGCCGGGCAGTCCGTCGATGACCTCAGCGTGCACGCCGCCCACGGCCTTCACGGTGAAGCCGGCGGCGGTGAAGGTCTCGCCCGTGGCGACCGCGACCACTCCCTCGCCGAGCTCGGCGGCCAGCGCCGCATGGGTGTGCACGATCAGCGCGGGGTTGCCCGCCCGGGCGGCCTTGAGTGCCTCGACGTCGACGTGGTCGGGGTGCTCGTGAGAGACGAGCACGGCCGTGGCTCCGGCCAGCGCCGCCTCCGCGTCGGAGAAGGTACCCGGATCGATCACCAGCACCCGATCACCGTCCTGGACGCGCACACAGGCGTGCCCGAAATGCGTCAGTCTCACCGGATCACCCTATCGGCCAACCTCGGCGTCGACGCCAACACGATCACCGCCCGGCGGCCCCAGATCGTCTCGTGCCTGGCTTTCTCGCCAACCGGCCGACCATCCGCTTGCTGGCCTCGCGCCGCGTTCACGTCGGCTGCGGCTCGCCGGTCGCCGGCGGTCCCTGGGCAGTGAAGCAGTACATGCCCTTCGCACCGGTAACGCACAGGGTGAGGGCGTCAGGAAACCAGGCGCACGAACGCAACGGGCCAGAGAGCCGCACCACGGTCAGGCTGCTCGCGCGATGCGGATCCCACAAACGGACCAGGCCATCCGAATACGCCGCAGCGATCAGCGAGCCGTCGAACGAGATGGCGACGCTTTCTATGGCGCCACCACCTTCTGACAGCACGTGCCTGAGGGAGCCATTAGTGTCCCACAGCCGCATCTCACCGTTCGTGTCGGCCGAGACGAGCCATGAGCCGTCGGGGGCGATCGCCACCGAGCGGATGCCGCTCCGGTGCCCGCGCAGTTCGCCACGTGATGAGCCATCCGCCTCCCACAGGAGCAGCGCACCGTCCTCTGCGGCCGTCACCCACCAGGCGCCGTCGGGGGCGATCGCGATGGAGCTCACCCACAACCTGCTACCGGTCAGCACACGGCGAACCTCCCGGTAGCCCACATCCCAGACACGCACCGAGCCGCTCCAGTCAGCGGCGGCGAGCCATGACCCGTCCGGTGCGATCGCGACGGCGGTCGCACCGCCTCGATGTCCCGACAGCGTTCCTCTTTGGCAACCGTCCGGGTCCCAAAGGCAGACCCGGCCGTCCCATCCGGCGGACGCGAACCAGGTGCCGTCCGCGGCGATGGCGACCTGGCTGATCCAGCGTCCATGTCGCCCCAGCAGCTCCCGCGAAGTCCCGTTCGAATCCCAGAGACGGACGGAACCGTCACTGCAGGCGGACGCCAGCCAGGTCCCGTCGGGCGAGACAGCGACCGACCTGACGTCAACGCCATGGCCGGCGGATCCCCTTCGCCAGAGAGCTTCGGTCTTCCAGATCCGGAGGCTGCCGTCCAGGCCTCCCGACACGAGCCAGGCACCATGGGGCTCGACGGCCAGTGCCGACACTCCGCCGCAGTTGCACTCGGCGACACGGCTGCTCGTCGCGTCCGCCGTCCAGAGACGGAGTGTTCCGTCCAGTCCTCCGGACACGAGCCACTCACCGTCAGGTGATATGGCCACCGTACGCACCACGCCCCGGTGTCCCTGCAGAACGGCCAGTTCGCGTCCGTCGGAGTCCCAGAGCTGGACGACGCCCAGGTCGCCGACCGCGGCGAGCCATTGCCCGTCTGGCGAGATCGCCAGGTCCCGCAGCCGCTGGGAACGGCCGAAGATCACCCTGCTGATGCCGCCCCTTGCGTCCCACAGCCGCACCGCGCCGTCCGAATTTGCCGAGGCCAGCCACGGCCCCATCCCTGGGATGGCCACAGCCTGCACCTCGCCCCTGCGGGCGTACAGCCGGCCCTGGCGAGAGCCATCGACTCCCCACAGCAGAACGCTTCCGTCGTTCCCCGCGGAGGCGAACCAGGAACCATCGCGGGAAATGGCGACCGAATTGACCGCCTCCTGGTGGCCTCGCATGGACACGACATCGCCGCCATCGGCCGCGACCACGTGCACGACGCCCTCGCTGTCGCCGGCCACCATCCAGTTTCCCGTAGACGCTATGGCCACCGACGTCATTCCGGCGTTTTGGGCGATCAATGTGGTCTGCTGAAGCCCCTCCAGACTCCATCTGCTGAGCACCCCGTCCAAACCCGCCGACACGAACCAGGATCCCCGGGAGGCGACGGCGACGGCGGCCACGCTTGACCTATGTCCCCGCACGGCCAGCCATGGATCGGGAGACTGGTCAGGAAACGGCCATTGCGTGCTCAGGTGCCATGCCGCCGACGACTCCACATACTCTCTAATCCCTGTCGATAACTCGGGCATATCATGCAAGCGGGTCAGCAGCGTCGCGGCCACGACCTCGGCGGGATCCGCCGGGTCGAAGAGATGAATGTTCTGCAGAATGACACTGCAGAGCTTGTCCGCGAGAGGCGTCCGCAGCTCCGATAGGTCCTTTTCAGCCGCCGACACACCAGAGCGGGCCATCCTGCCGCTGAGCCATCGCAGGTCGCAGACGACTTTCTCCAACTCGTCGGCCAGCGCGGCCTCCTTGAAATGATAAACAAGGTTGTCCCAGAAGTAGTCCGCACCGACCGGCAACGACCACCATCGATGCTCTCCGGACGCGTCGGCCGAGGCGACCGGGAGGGTTTCCAGCAGACGGGTGTTGCAGCAGACCACCCCCTCTGCCGTCAGCGTCACACGAGCGTACGCGCGGACGGTCGCGTGCAGAGCGAGAAGCTGGCGCCCGTAGTTCCACTTCCTCGACACCAGCGACAGTTCCTCCAGACGCTCACAGAGCTGAACCGTCTCCGGAGACGCGAGTCCGCCTGTCCCGAACCAGAGAAGCTCGACAACCTCGACGGGCACGTCCGTGTTCTCCGGAAAAATGGACAGCTCCAGGAATCGCTCTCGCTCCTGGGGGTCAAGAATGCCGAGACTATATTCCATGGTGTCGGCGACCAGTCTTTTGCGGATGGATCGCGACCGCATGTCGAAGGCGGCCGGGCCTTTCTCGCGCAGCCGCCCGATCGCCTGGTCGACCGCCAGGCTGATGTCTCCACCTCGTGCCACCTCCTCCCGCAGCCGCCGGTTCACCAAGCTCAGCAGCAACGGCAGGCGACCCGCGACATCGAGCAATTCACCTTCCGCGCCCGCCGGCAGCACCGGCAGGCCGTCGCAGAGGATGCGGGAGGCCGTGTCCTCGAACAGGCACTCGACGTTCACCGGGCAGGCGTAAGGGGGCACCAGAGCACGCAGCCGGGTGGTGAACAGCAGGCGATACGTCGGCTCATTGGGCAGGAACAACTCCAGTTCGCGGTCGTCCCATACGTCGTCGACGACCAGCAGAGTCATCTCGCGATCCGCGAGGGCCCGCTTCAGACGGTGGCTCGCCTGCTCCGGATCAGAGGTCACCGGACGCTGCTCGCCTATTTGGGCGACCGCGTCATTGATGCGCTCCACCAGATCCGGACCGCCTTTGTCACGGCCCAAGGTGATCCAGATTATTCCACCCTTGAAATAGCGCCGAACACCGGGACGATAACATGCGGCCGTGGCCAGACTGGTCTTGCCGGCACCCCCATGGCCGAAGATTCCCACGACGCTGACGTTGTTCGTCGTTCTTCCCGGAGCCTTCAGCTCGCCCCATGAACCGATGTGTACGCGCTTGTCCACGGGCGGGAAAGAATGCTGGCGAATCGTCTGCGCGATTCGGCGCAGAGGCGCGAACCTCTTCTGCCCCCTCGTCAATTCCGCGATGGCCGTCTCCAGTTCGGGCCGGTCCATCCAGGGTTCCCTCACGGGCACGCTGAACAGTGCTCCGACGGGACGACGTTCCTGCAGTCGCGGGATCGCCCAGGTGAGACATCCGATCACGAGAGTCAGAATGAGGAGACCCGCTATCCAGGCGCCCTTGTAGCCGACCACCACGGCCGGAAGATAATCGCTGACGACATTGACCGGCAGACCGATCACGATCCCGAGAAGGGTGGCGACGACCAGCAGCAGACTGGGAAGTCTGTTCTTGGGACGTACCATCGATCACCCGGCCACGCGCACGATACAGAGATGGCGCATCATAACTTGCGCGGCAAAGACAGCGCAGACCATCGATGATATTAAAAATCAATCGAATCTACCCATAAGCGGACAAGACATAACGGGAAGGGTCAATCATCGTCGTCCGTCACGTCCGCCAGACCGGGCAGGTGTCGGAGGGCCGGCATCTGGGAGTGGGCGCCTGTGATGCTCCTCAATCATCTGGTTGAACGGCAACTTGTCGATCTCCTCATGTTCCTGAACTGCTGCTTCTCCGAGATCTCCGTCGTGGGGAACGCGCGACACCGAGAAGATGTGACCCACATGTGTCTCACCGTGGCTCACGATCAGCTGGCGTGACTACAGGACCGCAAGAAACCGCAGGTGAAGGAGATAGGGCGCCCGGGGCTCGAACCCGGAACCTACGGATTAGAGAGTCCGCAGGTTGTCTCGCAGTCTGGGCGCGAGCCGCCGCACCGTCTCCGGTGTGGAGGCCACGAGCTTGGTGACGACCGGACCCACGCTGACCAGAGCCCCGTACTGGCTACCGGCGGGATGGCCCAACCGGTAGTACACGATGTCCGGCCCATCTCGGCCCGTAATGACGGAGTCGAGCCCGTAGCGGGTCTCCTCGGCCGCCAGGCGCTGCGCCTCGGATGTCGAGGGCGCCGTCCACATGACGGACACGGAGACGACGTCGCCCTTGTCGGTCGGCGGGATCCAGTCGCAGACGGCGGGTTTGGGCAGAGGGCTGCCTGCCAGCGTGCGCGAGTGCGGGCTGGCAAGGTAGCCAGGGGCCAGCAGGCTCAGGTCGCGGTCGGTGAGCAGGCCGCAGGCGTCCGGCCAGTCCGCCGCCGGGGCGACGCCGGGCGGGTTCGCCGGGGGCCGGTTGGCGCGGACGAGGCGGTAGGCGGTGATCCGGGTGCCGTTCTTGACACCAGCGCTGTCGTCGTCCTGCGTCGGGGTGCGCACGAAGACCAGGCCCCCGGCGCCTCCCTCCAGGAGGGTGGCGCCCTCGGTGGCGGGCAACGGGAGCTCGCTCGCCTCACCTGTGGCGGCGTCGATGGCCAGCAGGTAGGTGTTCAGCGGCCAGGGGTCCAGACCGGGGTAGTTCCCGCCCTCCGTGACGAACAGGTCCCCGGTTGCGATGAACGACGTCGGCTCCGCTACCCCCTAGGTCCAGCGGATGGCACCGGTGGCCGGATCGACTCCCTGAACGTAACCTCCTTCACCTCCGTCCGGGATCGACGTATGGGCCACGACGCCGGCCCCCGTGACGACCGGCGACCGGGTGGAATATCCCCAGTTGGCGCCATGGATGTCGGCGAGCAGCCGCCTGCCGCCCGATGCGTACAGATAGGAGGTGCCGGAGAGGCGTACGAGGACGGTTCCGTCCGCGGCGGTCGCCACGTCCAGGTCTCTCCGCGGGTCCGCCCCCTCGGCCGGCGGCCACTCCTGTGGCCGCCGGTACGTCAGGTCACGGGTCCAGTAAGGCCGGCCGGTTTCCGGATCCACGGCGGCGAGGCGGACGCGCTCGCCCGCGCAGAGTTCGAGCACGGCGACCAGCTCGTCGGCGGCCGCCGCGTCCGCGGTGCAGCCCTGCGAAATGGGCATGACCGCTCTGGTCGCCCCGGTCCTGGCGTCGAGCAGTTGGACGTCCGACGCCGTCAGCGCCGCCACGGCGCGCCGGGTCACCACGGCCTCACGGGCGAGTCTCCAGCCCCACAGCCGCTCTCCCGTGGCCGGCCAGGTCGTAGCCGGTGAGCACGCCCTCGAACTCGTCTCCCGTCCGTCCGGGCTGCTCTCGCAGGACGACGAGAACTTCGTCGGCGACCCACAGCTCACGCACGTCCCCGAGCCGGGGTTCGGCCGGCACAGTGCTCAGGACGCGCCCCGTGACCGGGTCGAGGATGAGGATCCGGCCCAGGTGCGCCGCCACCGCGAGGGCACGCTCGGACGGCACGAGGGTGTGGCTGTAGACGAAGACGTTCTCGGTCAAGCCGAACGAACGGTTGTCGAATGCCGCCGACCACACAGGCTGCCAGCCCACCGCCTTCCGCATGATGGCCGAGGCGTCGGACACGAGGGCCAAGCAGGTCACCAGCGCCAGCAGGGGCAGACCGACCAATCGCCGCACGTCAGCACCCCTCGATCCGGTACTTGCCCGGCTTGCTCCGGACGCTCCAGCCACCCATCGGGGACTCGTCGTACACGGTGCGGTAAGCCCGTGCTGGACCGGTCAGCCGGAACGGGAGCCCGCCCGGTCTGCGGATCACCACCTGCTCGGCGCGGCCGTTGCTGATGACCGTGGCCACGAGTTCGAACTCGTAGTACGCCTTGCAGGCGGTGAGCGTCATGATGAACGTCACCCGTTCGTCGCGGACCAGATCGATCTGCTTGGTCTCGAAGTACGGGGTGTCGCGATCCTTGACCGAGGTGAACCGCGGCGTCGGCCGGTCGAGATCGGCCGCGACCTCGATGGTGCCCTGCTCGCCGGCAGAGGCGGGGCTCAGCAGCGCGCCGTCGGACGCCGGCTCGCGGGTCAATATGCGCGGTCTGATGTCGGCGATCCGCAGGCTGGCGCGGTTGCCGTTCAGGACGACCATGACCCTCGTCTCCCCGACCTGGGCGGCGCGGTAGCGCTCCAGGAAAGCCTCGTTCTGCGGCCCGTCGGGTCTGCCCAGCAGGATCGCCCGGTCCTGCGCGGCGGTCACAGGCTCGCGCAGAGCGAGGTCGGGGTCATCGGTGCCGATCTTCACATAGGCGGCCGTGACGGGCGCCTCCCGGCTGATCTCATCGAAGGCGCCGGGCCCGAGCGAGCCGAACCAGCCGGTGAACACGGCGCCGGCCGCCGCGACGATCACCGCACCGACGATCCCGGCCACCCACGCCAGCACGGCTCGACCCGGTCTCGACCCGCCCGCGCTTTCCTCGGCAGGCTCGCTCGGCTCGCTCGGCTTCCGCTCGGGGGACTTCTTGCCGCTCGCGGGGGACTTGTCCCGCTTTGTACGACGAGCTCTGGGCATAGGTCGCCCTCTCCAGCTTGGGGAAAAGCCGGGAAACGTCCGAGCCCATCATCGCGTTTGATGTCGTCCTCTGTCCCGCTCCGCGCGGAACTCGACCGTGCCGCGCTTTCGCGGCCGGCCGAGCATCCGCCGTCAGCGGACCGTCGTGCCCGTGGCGCTGAGGTCGCGGCGGAAGGACTCCGGCGCCTTGTACACGGCCACCATCGTGATCACCGCACCGACCATGACGTACGCCGCGACCAGCGGCCACCGGGTGCCGTCGGATCCGGCCAGCGCCGTGGCCACGAACGGAGTCAGCCCGCCGGCGAAGATCGAGGCGATCTCGCGGCCCGCCGCGGCGCCGGTGTAGCGGCGATCCGCCGGGAACAGCTCGGCGAAGAACGCGGGCTGGATGGCGTTAATGGCGTTGTGCCCGAGGTTGAGCACCAGCACGTACCCGAGCACGATCAGCACCATCGACCCGCTGCGCAGCATGAAGAAGAACGGGAACGCCATCACGAACACCACGACCGCGCCGAAGAAGTAGATCGGCCGCCGCCCGACCCGGTCGGAGATCGCGGCGAACACGCCATGGCTGATGAAGGAGAGCACGGCCGCGATGAGGATCGCGTTGCTCAGCTGGCTCTTCTGCAGGCCGAGCGTGCCTGTGCCGTACGACAGCGCGAACACCGTGAGTAGGAAGTACGGCAGCGCCTCGGCGAACCGCAGCCCGACGATCAGCAGCAGGTTGCGCCAGTCGTCGACGAAGATCGTACGGATCGGACCACGAGCCGGGCGGTCCGGCTTCGCGGCCGCCTCGCCCCCGTCGCCCGCCGCCGACGCGGCGACGGCCTCGGTGAAGACCGGGGTCTCCCGCAGGCTGCGCCGCATCCAGAACGTCACGACGAGGATGACGGCCGACAGCAGGAACGGGATCCGCCACCCCCAGCTCAGTTGTTGCTCATCGGGGAGCGTGTAGACGTAGGCGAAGACCAGCGTGATGAGGATCTGCGCCGAGAACCCGCCGGTGTTGGGCCAGGCGCTGAAGAAACCTCGGCGGTTCGGCGGTGCCGACTCCAGCACAATGATCATGGAGCCGCCCCACTCGCCGCCGACCGCGAATCCCTGAATCAGCCGCAGCACCACCAGCAGGATCGGCGCCCAGATCCCGATCGTCCCGTAGGACGGCAGCAGCCCGATGAGGATGGTGCTGAGACCCATCACCGTGAGGGTGATCATCAGGGTGGACTTGCGGCCATGCCGGTCCCCGCGGCTGCCGAAGAAGAGCCCGCCCAGCGGCCGGGCGAGGAAGCCGACGGCGAACGTGCCGAAGGCGGAGAGCGTGCCAACGAAGCCGCTGGCGTCGGGGAAGAAGACCTTGGGGAAGACGACGGCGGCCGCCGTCCCGTAGACGAGGAAGTCGTAATACTCCAGCGTGTTGCCGAGGAAGCTGGATGCCGTGACCTTCCAGGTGTAGCGGAGGTCTGTCTTCGGAAGGGTCGCAACCATGGCGCCTCCCTTTCTGCCGGCGGCCTTGAAAGTTTCCGCAGGGATTCGGTTGCCGCACACTATGTCTTGGGAAACGGTTAACCGTCAACGGTCACCGGTCATCGGTTAACGTTGACCGTCTGCAGTAAGCAGAGATACCGTTGGCGAAGACCATGGGAGGAGAGCTGGTGACGATCACCAATCCGTTGCGCAATCCACCGCTCGGAGATCAGCTGCTCGTCCAGCTCCGATCGCTCATCGTGCGCGGCGAGCTGAGCGTGGGCACGCATCTGGTCGAGGGCAGGATCGCGGAGCGCTTCGGGGTGAGCCGCGGGCCGGTCCGCGACGCGCTTCGCCAGCTCGAGATAGAGGGGCTGGTCGAGACGCGTAAGCGGGGCGTCTCGGTGCGCGGGCTGTCCGACAAAGATCTCCTGGAGCTTTACTCGCTGCGCGGCGCTCTGGAGAGCCTGGCCGTCCGGGAGGCCATCGCGCGTCTCGACGCGGCCGACTGGACCCCGATCGACGAGGCGCTCGACCAGATGCAGTCCGCGGCCGTGGCCGCCGACGCGGCCAAGTTCGCCGCCGCCGACCTCGATTTCCACAGCGGGTTCTACACGCTCGGCGACAACCGCTGGCTCACCGCCACCTGGGCGCTGCACCGGCCGCTGTTCGCGACGGTGATGGAGATCACCAACACCGACCGAGACCTGGTCCCCGTCGCCGGCGACCACGTCTACCTGAGGGACATCGTCCGCTCGGGCGACGTCGACGCCGCGCTGGCCGCGCTCACCGCTCATCTCGATGGCTCCTGCAGCCGGATCCGCGCGACGCTGAGCGGGCGACCGCGCCCGCAGCCCGCCTTCTGACCCGACTCACCGTCCGCCAGTCACCATCGACGAACCGAGGCTTTGCCATGCCAGAAAATACCCGACGCCGGGCGGAGGTCCTCGCCGCCGTTCCCACCTTCTTCGACGAGGCGGGCGAGCTCGACCACGCCACCACCAAGGCGCACTTCACCGATCTCGCGCGTCACGTCGACGGTGTCTTCGTCTGCGGCACCACCGGCGAGTTCCCGGCGCTGGACCGCGCGGAGCGCCGTACGCTGGCCGAGGCCGCGCTGGCCGTGTTCGGCCCTGACCGGGTCGTGGTGCACGTCGGCGCCGCGGCCACCCGAGACGCGGTGGCGCTGACCCGCGACGCCGTCGCCCTGGGGGCACGCAGGCTGGCCACGCTGACTCCGTACTACCTGCCCGCCGACACCGGCGCCGTCCTCCGGCACTTCGCCGCGGTGACGGGGGCCGCGGGCCCGGCCGCCGTCTACGGCTACCTGTTCAGCGAGCGCTCGGGCGTGGTCGTCGAGCCCGCCGAGTTCGCCATGATCGCCGCCGAGACCGGGCTGGCCGGCGCCAAGCTGAGCGGCCTGGCGGCCGAGCGGTTCGAGGAGTACCGCGCGGCGCTCCCGCCGCAGGCACGGTTGTGGTCGGGCGCGGACACCAAGCTCGCCGAGGTCGTCCGCCACGGTGGCGCCGGAGTCGTCTCCGGGCTGTCGGCGGCCTTCCCCGAGCCGTTCGCGATGCTCGCCGACGCCGTGGCCGACGGCGACGCCAGCGTGGAACGCTCCGCCCAGGCGCGGGTGGACGAAGTGCTGGCCGTACTGGGCGGCACCGTGGAAGGCATCAAGCTGGCGCTGAGCCACCTCGGCCGCGGGACCGGCGCCCTCCGCATGCCCGCCCCCGAGATCGGCCCCGACGAGCAACTGCGCATCGCGCGCCTGGCCGAAACGGCGTCGGCGTCCCACGCGGCCGAATGAACCACTCCCCCATGGACCACGATCACGCGAGCTCGAACGACGCCACGGGGACCCACAGGGAAGCCGCGGGTATCCAGCGCGAAGCCGCACGGATCCGCGGGGGAGACGCGGGGATCCGCCGGGAGTTCGTGACCGTTGACGATCCGCGCTGGACGCAGTGCCATGCGTCCACGCTCGCGGTGGTGGACGGCGTTCCCGTCGTCGCGTGGTTCGCCGGGACCAGGGAAGGGACGCCCGACAACCGCATCCGGGTCGCCCGAGACGGCCGGATGAGCACCCTGGACACCGGCAGGGCCGTCGCGCACTGGAACCCGGTGCTGGCGGCGGGGCCGGACGGTGCCCTGTGGATGTTCTGCAAGGCGGGCGCGCGCATCTCCGAGTGGGTCACGCTGGTCACTCGGTCGTACGACGGCGGCGCCACGTGGGAGCCGGTCCGCGAACTCGTCCCGGGAGACCGGTCCGGCGGCCGCGGGCCGGTCAAGAACCCGCCGCTGCTCGCTCCCGGCGGCCCGCGCTGGCTGGCGCCGGGCTCGACGGAGGAATGGGGTGAGCGGCCCCGCTGGGATCCGTTCGTCGACGTGTCCGATGACGGCGGGCTGAGCTGGACGCGGTCCCCGATTCCCGTCGAGCACGCCGCCCTGACCGGCGCCGGGCACATCCAGCCCGCGCTGTGGTGGGGAGCGGACGGCCCTGTCGCGCTGATGCGCAGCACCGAGGGGCGGGCGTACCGCTCGGTCTCCTCCGACGGCGGGCGCACCTGGACGCCCGCCGAGCCCACGGGCCTGCCGAACAACAACAGCGGCCTCACCGCGGTCGCGCTGCCGTCGGGACGGGTGGCCTGCGTGCACAACCCGGCCGCCGAGTCGTGGGGCAGCCGCTGCCCGCTCGTCGTCTCACTGTCGGACGACGACGGGCTGACCTGGCACGCGGGGCCGATCGTGGACGACGGCGCCGTCTCCATCGACCCGGCCGTCCCGCGACTCCTGAATCCCATCACCGGCACCGGCTTCGAGCCGGGTGACGCCGGGGTCGTCACCAGCGGCGTCGCCGAGTACAGCTATCCGGCCGCTGTCGTCACCTCCGACCACCTGTTCGTCACCTACACCTGGCAGCGCCGGGGAATCGTCCTCGCCCGGCTGCCTCTCGCCGATCTGGAGCCGAAGACGCCATGACCAGCCCGTACCGCCGGCCTGTCGCCCGCGCGGAGCACTCCGCCGCGCCGCGTACCGCCTACCTGATCACCAGCGGCGACCTGCGCCTGCCGGCCAACGTCGCCGGCTGGCCCGCCCAGGAAACCCTCGAAAAGGCGGTCGCCTCAGCCTTCGGCGACCTCGGCTGGACCGTGGTCCGCGCGCACGAGGTGGATCCCGCCAAGGGGCACGGCTTCATCGACAGCCAGCGGATGGGCCTGGAGGTCTTCAAGACCATCCCCGCCGACGCGCCGCTCATTGTCGCCGAGGCCGTATGGCAGTACAGCCACCACGTCCTGGCCGGCCTCCGCACCCACGAGGGACCGATCCTCACCGTCGCCAACTTCGACGGGACCTGGCCCGGCCTGGTCGGGCTGCTCGGCCTCAACGCGGGACTGACCAAGATGGGCCGCCCGTACTCGACGATCTGGTCGGTCGACTTCACCGACCGCTACTTCCTGGACGGCATCGCGAGCTGGGTGCAGGACGGTCACATCGACCACGACTCCTCGCACGTCCGCCCGCTGCCGCCACTGCCGCCCGGCCCGGAATCCGAGCTCGGCGTCGCGCTGGCCGAGGAACTGCTGTGCGACAAGGCCATCATCGGCGTCTTCGACGAGGGCTGCATGGGCATGTACAACGCGATCATCGACGACGAGCTGCTCAACCCTCTCGGCATCTACAAGGAGCGGCTGTCCCAGAGCGCCCTGTACGCCGAGATGCTCAAAGTGCCGGACGCCGAGGCGACGGCCGTGCGCGACTGGCTGGCCGCCGCCGGGATGCGGTTCGCCACCGGTACCGACGAGGCCACGGAGCTCACCGACCGGCAGTTGCACGAGCAGTGCAAGATGTACATCGCCGCGCTGCGGATCGCCGACGACTTCGGCCTGGACGCCGTCGGGATCCAGTACCAGCAGGGGCTGAAGGACCTCACCCCGGCATCCGACCTGGCGGAAGGGCTGCTCAACAACGTCGCCCGCCCGCCGGTGACCAGCCGCGACGGCACTCGGGTGCTCTACGACGACGCCCCGCTGCCGCACTTCAACGAGGCGGACGAGGGCGTGGCCGCGGACGCGCTGGTGACCAACCGGGTGTGGACCGCCATGGGCCTCGACCCCGCGACCACGCTGCACGACGTTCGCTGGGGCGAGCGGTACGGTGACGACTTCGTCTGGGTCTACGAGATCTCCGGCTCCGTCCCGCCGTCCCATCTGGAGGGCGGGTACGCGGGCGCGGTGAGCTGGCGGCAGAACCCGATGTACTTCCCGGCGGGCGGCGGCACGATCAAGGGGGTGAGCAGGCCCGGGGAGATCGTCTGGTCCCGCCTCTACATCGCGGAGGCCCGGCTCCAGCTCGACATCGGCCGCGCTTCCGTCGTGGAGCTACCCGAGGAGGAGACCGAGCGGCGGTGGGCGGCGACCAACCCGGAGTGGCCGATCGCGCACGTCGTCCACCACGGGATCACCCGCGACCAGTTCATGGCCCGCCACAAGGCCAACCACGTCCAGATCGCCTACGCCCCTGACGCCGCCACGGCCGACAAGGCGCTCCTCGCGAAGGCGGCGTTCTTCCACCGCTTGGGCGTCGAGGTGCACGTATGCGGCGACGTCAACATCTAGGCCCCACCGGGACAGGGCTCAGGCCGGGGAGAAGGCGGCGCGGCCGATGAGAGACGTGACGAGGGCGTGAACGATCCGCGTGATCAGCGCTTCCAGGAGCATCATGGCCGCCTTCGCGAGCACAGAGGCCAGAAATTCCGACACCAAGCACCTCACATCACTAAATTCGTCGTTAGTGGGATAATTCACCCCAAATGTTGCAATTTGACCATAATAATGGTGTCTGTTTGGTGAACCGTTGATGACTACTCGGCGCTCGCCCGCTCCATCAGCGCCGCGACCAGCGCCGCCACGACGGAGCAGCCCAGCCCGATGGCCCAGCCGAACGGGCCGACCGGACGGCAGCCGAAGACCTGGCTGAGGCCGGGGACAGAGACGATCACCATGAGGGCGGCCAGCGACGACACCGACGCGAGGAACACCGTCCGGTCCCGGCCCCCCACCGTCAGCGTCTGCAGCAGTTGCGCTCCCACCAGACCGATGAGCCCAACGGTGGACGCGCGGCCCGGCGTGCCGGTCATCCGGCCGAGCAGCCACGCCGCGGTCGCCGCCGCGGCGGTGGTGACGGCGCGTACGTAGATGTCCCGGGTCAGGGCGGCGCCGAGCGAGACCTCCGGCCCCTCGGCGAGCAGTTTCTCCGGACTTTGGGCGTCCGGTGGGCGAACAGCCACGGCCATCGCCGGCAGCATGTCGGTGAGCAGGTTGACCAGGAGCAGTTGGCGGGCGTTCAGCGCGCTGCGGCTGGACAGCAGGCTGGAGCCGACCGTGAAGGCGATCTCTCCGACGTTTCCGCCGAGCAGGATGCCGAGCGAGTCGCGGACGGAGCCCCACATCGCCCGGCCCTCGGAGATCGCGTCGATGATCGTCTCGATGCGATCGTCGATCACGACGATGTCGGCGGCGGCCCGGGCGGCGGGGGTGGCCTGCGGTCCGAGGGCGATGCCGACGTCGGCGAGCCGGATCGCGGGGACGTCATTGGCGCCGTCACCGGTGACGGCCACCACCTTGCCCGCGCGCCGCAGGCAGGAGACGAGGCGGGCCTTGTGCTCGGGCGTGGTGCGCGCGAACACCGCCACCTCCGGCAGCACCGCGATCAAGGCGTCGTCGTCCAGCCGCTCCAGCTCGGGTCCGGTCATCACCCGCTGGCCGTTCAGAACGTGGATCTCGGCGGCGATGGCCTCGGCCGTGCTCGGATGGTCGCCAGTGATCATGATGACCCGCACGCCGGCTCGCATCAGTCCGTCGACGCTCTGCTTCGCCGTCGGCCGGACGGGGTCGGCCAGGCAGAGGAACCCCAGGAAACACAGGCGCTCGATGCGGGACTCGTCGAGATCGGCGCGGCTGGACGCCCGGCGCTCGGCGACGGCCAGTACGCGGAATCCCTCCAACGCGCGCCTGTCCACCTCCTTCCCCAGTTCGTGCCTGCTCTTCGCGCCCATGGGGACCGGCCGGCCGTCGCGGATCAGGTGGGTGCAGCGGTCGAGCACGACCTCGGGGGCTCCCTTGACGCTCAGCAGATGGCCCGACTCCGACAGGCCGAGCACCGCGTGGTAGCCGCGCGCGGGTTCGAAGGGCAGCTCGTCGACCCGGTGCCACTCCCCCAGGCCGTCCTTGGGCGCGATGTGCAGCTTGGCGGCGCCCTCCACGACGGCGCGGTCCGTGGGATGGGGGATGGCCCGCCCGCCGCCGAAGCGGGGCCCCGCCCGGAGCGCCGCGCCGACGATCTCCTTCAGCTCCGGCGTCAATGTCTCGACCGGCCGGGCGTGGTCTCCGTCCGAGACCTGGCGCAGGCTGATGCGGCCTTCGGTCAGGGTCCCCGTCTTGTCGAAGCAGAGCACGTCGACCCGGCCCAGGGCCTCGATCGTCGACGGGTTGCGGACCAGCGTATTGCGCTTGGAGAGCCGTTTGCTCGAGGCGAGCTCGGCCACGGTGGCGATGAACGGCAGCCCCTCGGGGACCGCGGCGACGGCCAGGCTCACCGCGGGGGCGAGTGCCGCGGACAGAGGTGAGCCGCGCAGCAGGTTCAACACCATCAGGAACGCGCCCGACCCGATCGCGGCGGGCAGGATCCTGCGGCTCAGTCTGCGGAGCCGTAGCTCCACGCCGCTCACCAGCGGCCCGTCAGGGGCCAGTCTGGCGGTCCTGCCCGCCTGGGTCTCCTCCCCCGTCGCCACGACCACGGCAAGGCCGTGGCCGGCCGCGATGGTGGTGCCCTCGTACACCATCGATCGGCGGTCCGCGATAGCGGCGGCGGCGGTAGGCGCATCGGTCTTGGTCACGAGCTGCGACTCGCCGGTCAGGGTGGACTCGTCGACTTCCAGGCCGACCGCCTGGATCAGCCGACCGTCGGCCGGTACGGCGTCGCCGGCGCGCAACTCGATCACGTCCCCCTTCACCAGGTCGTCGGCGACACCGGAGACGCCGCCGCCGGGCCTGCGCAGGCGTACCCGCACGGCGGTGATCTCGGTGAGGCGGTGCAGCTCCCTGTCGGCGCCGCACCGTTGCGCCCCGCCGATGACGGCGTCGACCACCATCACGCCGGCGATCAGCACCGCGTCCAGAACCGAACCGACCGCGGCCGACAGGCCCGCGCCCGCGGCCAGGACCGGCGTCAACGGATTGGCGAGCTCTTCCACGGACGCCATGGCCAAGGACGTGGGCCCGGTGAACTCCGGCCGCGCCGGCTTCGTCTTGCGGCGCGCGGCCTCCTTCTCGGTCAGCCCGTGCGGTGACGTGCGCAGCAGGTCGAGGACGTCAGGCACCGCCATCGCATGCCATGGCGTACGGTCGGCGTCCACCGGCGGCGCCGTCCGCCTGACCTCGCGTCCGGCCCACTCCCCCGTGACCAGGGCGGCCACCGAGGTGCAGTCGCGTATCAGGTGCGCCCGTGCGACCGCTGTCCCGGCCGGGCCGAGAACGGCCATTCCCGCGCCGACGACCCCCGCCGCGGCGGCCAGCCGTACGCTGCGCCGGCTCGCGCTCTTCGCGTACGGCACGCAGCGCAGCAGCAAGTGAACCCCGTCGAGATCGCTGATCACGTCGGCGTCCCACGGCACGCGCCGCGCTCCCCTGAGCACGCCGATGCCCAGGTCTGCCTGACGCAGGCCACGCCTAGACGTGCGGGACACCACGGCCACGACGTGTCCTTCGGACTGCAGCGCCCGCACCGAGGCGGCCAGCCGGGAGCCGCCATCGACGACCTGGTCGACACCGAGGCGCAGGCCCAGGCCCGCCTCCCCGCCGGCCAGGATCACGGTGCCTGCGCCCTTCGCGGCGGCGGCCAGGGCTTCGGCCAGCGGGTGGGGCTCGGGCGCCAGCCCGACCAGAGCGATCGGGATGCCCTGCCGCGAGACGCTGACCGGCCGTACTCCCTGCCGACGCCACTTCCGCACTTCCGAGGGTTCGCGCACCGCCGAGTACGGTCCGGCCGCCCATCCGTCACGCTCGCGCGAAGCCGCGGGATCGGCGAGGTCGACCAGCGCGTAGAGCCGCGCGTGCAACTCGTCCAGGTCCTGGTCCACATCGAGCGGGATGACACCATCGATCGTCCACGCGCCCGTGGTCAACACGGCCGCGTCAAGGACGACCGTGTCGATGCGATCCATGCGGCGCAGCGCGACGCGGTCGAGCACCATCCCGCCGCGTTTGGCCAGGGCACGCACGAAGGCGCCGCTGAAAGCGTCCCTGCCGACATGCGCGGCCTTCGGGATCCCCGTAACAAGCGTGGAGAGCCCGCGCTGGTGATCGCGGCTCACCAAGGTGACGACAGCATCCCCCGCCAGCGTGACCGCGCTCGCGGCGTCGGCGTAACGCTCGATGGGCCCGTGCGGCAGCGGAACAGGACGAGGCCGCCCGGCGACCCGGGTATGCCGATAGGCCCCGTCGGCGTCGGCGAACTCCTCTTCGCGCAGCTCCCAGGCTCGGCGCCCGGCGCACGAGTCGATGTAGCGGCCGGCCGCCGCGACGGAGTCGACGAGCATCGACAAGGGCCGCATCGCCAGCGTCTGGGTGACGACACGCGACGACACGACCAGCGCGTCCGCGGCGGGCCTGCCCATGTACCGCTCCAGCTCCCGGCGGACCCGCGGGGCGTGCTCGGCCAGCGACAGTACGGCGGGCACGGCCGGCGACAGCTTCGGCAGGCGGGCGACCTGCCCGGCCAGAGCGAGCCCGGTGCCGACGAGGTGCAGGCCGAGACTCACCGCGGCGCGGGCCTGCTGCTCCACACCGTCGAGCGCCAGTGGGCCACCGGCTTGACCGCCGCCGTCCACATCGAATTCGTCGACGATGGCCACGAGCTTGTCCAGATCGGCTGTGGCCGCGTCGCAGCCCACGAACACGCAGCCGAGCGCGCCGTTCACCTCGGCCCGGTCCATGCCGACCGCGCGCAACCGGTCTTCGAGGGCACGCGCGACCCGGTCCGTGCCGGGGCCGCCGATGTGCCGCAGTTCCACGCGGACTCCGCCTGCGCACTTCTGTGTCCGGCGTGGGCGCGGGAGCATGCTCCGCACCGGTTCGGGGAGCATGCTCAGGACGGTGTCAACGGAGAACGGCCACATGTCGCCCCCTTGTCGGAACCGTCCAGGCACGCGGGCTGCTCAGAACGCGGGGCAACCCGGACTTCACCCGCCCGACCGCGCACGTCCGGCGGTGCTCTTTCGACCACCTCGTGACGTGGTGGAGGCGGACTTACGCCGGGAGGAGGCCTTCGCCGAGGTACCGGCGCTCGCGGCGGCGCGCCTCGGCGCGGCGGCCGAGGAGGCGGCACGCTTCGACGAGGTGGCGCCCTTCGACACAGCGGCGCGCTTCGGCGAGGTGGCGCGCTTCGGCGCAGCAGTCGCCGTGGCGCCCTTCGGCGCAGCGGTCGCCGTGGCGCCCTTCGACACGGCTGTGCGCTTCGGCGCAGCGGTCTCGGTGGCGCGCTTTGGCGCGGCGGTCGCTGTGGTCGCTGTGGTCGCCGCGGTCGCGGTGCGGGGTCGCTCGGCGGCTGGGGATCTCTGCACTCTGCGGGCGGGTGACCTGCTCCTCCCTTCCCGTCCGCGCCTCGCGATCAGCGTCCCGGCGCCGATGGCGGCGGCCACCGGCCACTCAAGAACCCCGAACGCCGCGAGCACGCCGAGCGCGCCGTAGTAGGCGATGCGGTCGGGCGGGGGAAGGAGCGTCCGGGCCACGTCCACGGCATGGCCAACCTCCTGCCGGGAGATGCGCGGCATTTCCAGATGCGGCATCCCGACGTGCGGCATCCCGACGTGTGGCATCCGCAGATCCGGAGGGCGGACCTTGATGCTCAACAGCGGCAGGTCGAGCGAGAGCTCTTTGGACGAGCTCGCTCGAGACTGGGCAACGGCCATGATTCCTCCCCCATTTGAGGACGTCAGACGCCCGTGGCGCGCTCCAGCCATGACCGACGCACCACAAGCACCTAGACAACCTTCATCTTTCGATCCTTCGTGAAGCCGCATCTGACAAACAAGACCCTCGCGCCTAGTTTTATGGTCATATATCCGCTTCGTGGCACTCCATCCGCTTTAGACGGAACGACTCCACGAAGCCCTCTCGACCGGAAGACCGGGGCATCGACCCTCAACGAGGTAGCGTTCGGCACCGAAACCCCGGAGACGGTCAACAATGCGCACGTAACGGCGCCCGGCCATGTGCGGGTTCAGCGGCCGTTTTCCTGGAGGCCCTCAGCCACGAACGGCGGGTGGCGGCCAACGCGGCTGTGCCGTAACGGAAAGAAAGGCCCGAACCGCAGGCACGCACGGCGAGCACAACGACAGACACGCACGACAGGGCGCACGGGCATGAACGGCGAGCAGCCACGGGCACCGGTCGGCAGGCGCGCGCCAGCACGAGGGCCCCGGCAGCGGACGCGGGCAGCAGACGGGGACGGCAGACGCGGGTGGCGCACACGGACAGCGCACACGGACAACGGACACGCGTGGCGGACACGCGTGGCGCACACGGACGGCGCACACGGATGACCGACGCGGACGGATGACCGACACGGACGGCATAGGTGGACGGCATAGGTGGAGAGCGAGCGGGTGGTGCCGTGTGGGGTGATCGGCTTTAAGCTGGCGGCACATACAAGCGCTTGCTCAAATGAGAAAACGAGGGAGAGACCCGTGCGGCGGTTCAGGTTTGGGGCGGTGGTGCGGCTGGCGGAGTCGGGCAAGGCGTGGGCGGACAAGGCCAGGCGGCTGGAGGGCGCCGGGTTCGATGTGCTGCTCGTGCCCGACCACCTCGTCGGGCCGCGGTTCGCCCCCGTGGCGGCGCTGGCCGCCGCCGCGAGTGCCACGACGCGCCTGCGGATGGGGACCCTCGTGTTCGCGAACGACTTCCGGCATCCGGCCGTGCTGGCCAAGGAGACGGCGACCCTCGACGTGCTGTCCGACGGGCGGCTCGACGTCGGGCTCGGGACCGGCTGGATGGCGGACGACTACCAGCAGGCCGGTCTGCGGTTCGAGGCGCCCGGGGTGCGGGTGGAGCGGCTGAGTGAGGCCGTGGCCGTGCTCAAGGGGCTGTGGGGCGACGGGCCGTTCAGCTTCGACGGGACGCACTACCAGATTCGAGCGCTCGACCAGCAGCCCAAGCCCGTGCAGCGGCCGCATCCGCGACTGCTGCTCGGCGGGGGCGGGCCGCGGATGCTGCGGCTGGCCGCGCGGGAGGCCGACGTGGTGAACCTGGGGATGCGGGTACGCGCCGACGGCTCCGGTCCCGATGGGAGCGACGGCGGGCGGCAGGCGTTCATGGACAAGCTCCAGACGGTGCGCGCGGCCGCCGGCGACCGCTACGACCGGCTGGAACTGGGCACGAGCGTGGTCCAGGTGGGCGTACGCAAGCCGGAGGAGACCTGGAGCGCCGCCGACACCTCACAGCTCGACGAGACGCCCCAGGTACTCCTCGGAACCCATCACGACATAGTCGACAAGCTCAGCTACTGGCGGGATGAGCACGATATTTCGTATTTCGTGGTGCATCACGAGCGCGACATCGACGCCTTCACCCCGATCGTCGAGGAACTCGCTACGGGATGAGGATCACCTTGCCCATGGTGTTCCTGCTTTCCAGGGCCGCGTGGGCGGCGGCGGCCTCCGCCAGCGGGAAGGACTGGACCGCGGGTGTGAGCTCGCCGTTCGCCACCGCCTCCAGGGCCCGGCCGCGCAGGTCGGTGACGCCGCCCTCGCGGTCGAGCAGGTGGCCGATGGCGTTGTACGAGGTCACACCTCGGGCCTTCAGCTCGGCCTCCTCGGGGTGGAACCACTCCCCCGACGCCTGCCCGAACACGACCTGCCGCCCGCCCTCGCCGAGGAGTTCGAACGCGGCCCGGCCGAGCTTGCCGCCTACCCCGTCGAAGACGATCGTGACGTCGCCGACCGACTCCCGCACCACGTCGGTCCAGCCGGGCGAGTCGTAGTCGACCGCCAGATCGGCGCCCAGCGATCGGACCCGGGCCGCCTTCGCGGGGCCGCCCGCGGCTCCGACGACCGTCGCGCCCACACGGCGGGCGTGCTGGACGAGCAGTGTGCCGATCCCGCCAGCGGCGGCCATGACCAGCACCACGTCCGAGGCGGTCACGGGGGCGACCTCCAGCACTCCCAGCGTGGTGGCGCCGGTCGTGTGCATGGCGACCGCCGCACCGTATTCCACCTGGTCGGGAAGCACCACGACACCGGCGGCGGGCGCGACGGCGAGGGACGCGTAGCCGCCCGACGTCACGTCGGCGGTCACCACGCGGCTGCCCACCAGGCCGGGATCGACCCCGTCCCCCACCGACTCCACCACTCCCGCCACCTCGTGACCGAACGTCGTGGGCAGGTCGGGCACGGGGTGCGGGCCGATGGGGATGCCCCGTCTGAACAGCGTCTCGATGAAGTGCACACCGATGGCGTGTGCGGCGATGCGGACCTCGCCGGGGCCTGGGGAGGGGTCGGGGACGGACTCGTAGCGGAGGTTCTCGGCGGGACCGAAGGAATGGAGTCTTATCGCGTGCATGTTCCGAGCCTGCTACCTGAACCACGGTTGAGGTCAACCGTGCCGGATGATGGGAGGCATGGATGAGATGGTGTTGCTCAGGCACGGCGCGACAGAGTGGAGCACGGCGGGCAAGCACACCGGCCGCACCGACGTGCCGTTGACGCCCGACGGCGAAGACCAGGCGCGGGCGCTGGCGCCACTGGTCAAGGAGGTGCCGTTCGATCTGGTGCTGGTGTCCCCCGCCCAGCGGGCCCGCCGCACGGCGGAGCTGGCCGGGCTGGAGGCGTACGAGGTGGACGCGGATCTGTGGGAGTGGGACTACGGCGGCTACGAGGGCATCACCACGCCGGAGATCCGGAAGACCCATCCGGGTTGGTACCTATGGCGTGACGGCGTGATCCCCGGCGACGCCGAGCACCCCGGGGAGAGCGCGGCCGACGTCGGAGCGCGGGCCGACCGGGTGATCACCAGGGCGAAGGCGGCCGAGGGACGGGTGGCACTGGTGGCGCACGGGCACTTCCTGCGCGTGCTGACGGCCCGCTGGCTGGGCCTGCCGCCCGCCGACGGCCGCCTGCTCAAGCTCGACACCGGCACATACTCACGACTCGGCTTCGAACACGCCGAACCCGTGGTGACGACCTGGAACGCCCCGGTCACCTGACCCAGCACATACGCGCCGACGCAGCGCGTCGCCCCACCTCAGCACGTACACGCCGGTCAGCCGACCTCAGCTCGTACGGCCGACGCGTGCAGCGCCTTGCTCACCAGCCAGCCGCGCAGCGAGCCGGAGCGGGGCTCGTACGACAGCGGCCGTTCCCACAGCGCGACGAACACGTCCTGGGTGATCTCCTCGGCGAACGCCCGGCTCCCCGTGATCTTGACGGCCACCCCGTACACGAAGGGGCTGTGCTCGTCGTAGGCGGCGGCGAGCGCGTCGAGGTCGCCCGCCACCAGCCGGGCGTGCAGGTCCAGGTCGGCGGCCATCAGTCACACCCCAGCGTGGCCGCGGCCCGCATCAGCTCGCGGGCGAGCGCGGGATCGCCCTCGGCCGCGTACGGGAAGGAGCCGGGCGGCCACCGGTTGGCCAGCAGCTTGCAGAAGTGGACCGCGTCCGCCGACACCAGCACGGCGACGCGGTCCGGCGTCGGCGAGAGCGGGACCGTCCACGTGCCGCCGCCGGCGCCCGTCAGCACGACGGTGGCGGCCACGTCGCGGCGCGGTCCCTTGACGGCCCTGGGCAGCATGGCCAACCCGAACTCGGCGATCATGCGCACGTGCTCGTCGGCCGGGGGCGCCGAGGACCTGGCGGTGGCGCTCCTGATGTCGTCGGCGTGCGTCCAGGTCTCGAACGTCCGCTGGACCATCGCGTGCCGCAGCGGCCCGCGCGCCGGGCGGGCGCCCGTCCCCGCCAGCTCCACTTCGACGCCGAGCAGCAGGCCGGGGCTGCCGGAGACGCGTTCGAGCAGGGATCCGGCCTGCTCGCGCCAGCGCCGGTGGACCGGCAGGGCGGCGACGGCCGGTACGCCCATGAAGGCCGCGACCCTGGCGTCGTTGGCGGCCAGGTGCTCGACCATGCCGCGGACGGTGCCGTGCCTGGACAGGGGCGCTTCCCACTGCACCACGCTCAGCTCGCCCAGCAGTTCGTCCATGAGCGCCACCTGCTGGGCATAGGGAACGGCCACGGCCGCGACCACGGTCTCGGCGGGGCTGCGTCGCAGCCGTGCCTTGGACAGCATCGCCTCGCGCAGCCGGCGAGGTGGGGCGATCGCCTCGCCCGGGGCGTCGAGGAGCGCGATGGCCGCGCTGCAGTCCGGGCACGAGGCGACGTGGTCGTCGGAGCCCTGCCCGTTAGAGAGGTACGAGTCCGTCATGGCTACCTCCGCAGCATGACGCTAACCCGATGCGTCTCCGGGCGCCAGACGGCTGCCGGGGAAGGGTGACAGGAGGGTCTCGCGCCACGGGCCGTCGAGGAAGTCGCGGGCCCGCCTGGCCCAGTCGAGCAGGCGCGGGTCGGGCGGCACCTCGTCGTCGAGGCCGAGGGCGGCGTCACGGGCCCGCTGCGTGCTCAGGTGGTCGTCGAGCGACACGCCCCAGACCGTGACGGCCTCGGTGTCGCAGAACAGGACCTCGTACAGGCCGACCAGGTGGTGGCCGTGCTCGGCCAGCAGCGGGGCGCGTTCGGTGCGGACCGCCTCCAGGTAGTCCAGGGCGGCGCCGGGTCGTACGCGGGCGCTCTCGAACACGTAGAACTCGGCGGTCTCCACCTCGCTCAGGTCCGGGCAGCCCGGCACGGCGCCGAGCGGGCGGGAGAACGCGGAGAAGCGCAGGTCGTCGATGTCGGAGAGGAACAGGCGGTCGTCCACCCCCCGGTAGATCTCCATCATCTGGCGCCAGCCGCCGTCCCAGCCGCCGTGGCAGTCCCACAGCGTGACCGCCTTGAACTGCGGGTGGCCGGTGATGCCCACCGCGTAGAAGGCGCCGGCCAGGTCGATCTCGCGGGATCTGATGGACATGCCGGAGGTCAGCGTGGGCGCCTGGCGGGCCTCGTCCTCGCGCTTGTAGCGGGTCAGCCAGGTCAGGTACTCCATCGGCCGGCGCGAGTTCATCGGCCGGAAGTCGACCTCTTCGAGAAGGTAGATCCCACGCCGCATCCAGGGCTCCTTTGACCAAGCGATTGCTCGGCCCTCACCCTAGCCGATCAAGCGACCGCTTGGGTAGGCTGCGGCCCCCTCCCCGTCAGCCACTCCAGCACCCTGCGGTGCCCGGAGGTGGCATCCTCGAAATGCCCCCAGTGCCAGTAACGCGGCTGATCACGGACGCCCGTGACCCAGGTGCGATAGGAGACGGAACCGCCGGAGGCCGCGGGCGCGACGCCGTAGGTGCGTATCACGACCTTGCCGCCGGGTGCGAAGAGCACGTCGTCGGCGATCGGATAAAGAGTCATCTGGTCGAGCATGTCCCGATCATGAAGGCCGGAGGAGGCAGGGCGGTTACGCCTCCGGCGCGCCCCCGTTAAGGAGCCGCGCCGGAGGTTAACAGCCTGTTACACCAGCAGGCCGTCGAACTCCCCATCCTTCACTCCGAGCACGAGGGCCCGGATCTCGTCGCGGGTGTAGATCAGGGCCGGGCCATCGGGGAAGCGTGAGTTTCGCACCGCCACCCCGCCGTCGGGGAGCTTCGCGAGTTCGACGCAGTTCCCCTGTGAGTTGCTGTAGCGGCTCTTGCGCCAGGCGACCTGCTTGAGGTCGGCCGCGGGCATGCCGTTATAGGTCTGCTTCATCTACATCTTTCTGAGAAGACCGCCGATGAGCTCGACTGTGCCCCCTGGCGTGGTGCTCTCCACGCATAACTGCTCCATAGCCGTGAGATATGGATCGATGTCCTCACGCTTGTCCAGGTACAGGGCACCCCAGAGCTGCTCGACATAGACAACGTCCGACAAGTCGGACTCGGGAAATCGCAAGATGCTGAAAGCGCCACCTTCAGCGGCATGCATGCCGTATCTGAAGGGCATCACCTGAATGGTGATGTTGGGAAGGGCGGCGACTTCCAGCAGATGCTGAAGCTGCTCGGACATGACCTCCCGCCCACCGATGGTCCTCTTGAGGGTCGCTTCGTCGATGACCGCCCACAGTCGCGGGCCGTCCTTCTGCGTGAAGCGCTCTTGTCGCTGCATGCGCAGATGCACGCGGCGCTCGATCTGCCCAGGGGTCTCATCGGGGTTGCCGAGTCGGTATACCGCGCGCGCGTAAGCAGCCGTCTGCAACAGGCCAGGCACGAACTGCACCTCATAGGTACGGATCACGCTGGCTGCTTCCTCCAACCCCACGTACGTGGTGAACCACGCGGGCAGAACGGCTGAATACTTGTGCCACCACCCGGGGGTGTTGGCTTCGCGGACCATCTCCAGCAGAGCACGGCGCTCGGCGTCGTCGACGACGCCGTACAGGGTGAGCAAGTCCTCCACATCGCGTGTCTTGAATCCGACGCGACCGAGTTCCATACGGCTGATCTTGGACTCGGACGCCCGGATGTGGAATCCGGCCTGGTCGCGGGTGAGCTCGCTGGCTTCACGCAGCCGCCGCAAACTGGCGCCAAGCATGATGCGCCGAACGGTCGAACCTGAACCGGGCGGATCGAGGGACACGTGCTGCTCCTTGGTCGTTTCCTTAGCACACAGTCTGTCACTCCACGGCCGAAAGATCATATGCCGCGGACAAGATCCCCTTTCCCACCGATTGACCTTTTGAGGCAAAGGTAGCGGTTGCACGGGGTGTCTGCACGTGCATTCGCTCTTGCACCTGCACGAGAGTTTGCTCCAGAATGATCAATGTGCAATCCACCACGGCGACGCAGGGCCAGTGGACCACGTTCGACTGGTGGCCCCCGGTCGGGTGGTGGCCCGAAGCCGCGCGTGACCTGCTGGTTCCAGGGCCGGCCATGAGCGCCACGTTCGTGCTCCCGCCCACGCCGTCCTCGATCCATTCCGTCCGCAGCTACACCAACGGCACCCTGACGGCGTGGGGGCTGGGCGAGCTGATCGAGAACATGGAGCTGGTGGTCTCCGAGTTGGCGACCAACGCGCTGCGGCACGGGTTACACCTGGCCGAGGGCCGTAGCCAGCGCCCGGTCCACATGTCCCTGGTACGCCGCGGCCCGCTGGTTACCAGCGCCTTCACCGATCCAGGCTCATCGGTGCCCACGCTGAGATACCCTGGCCCTCTTGACACCGGCGGCCTCGGACTCCACATCGTCGAATCGCTCAGCCATCGATGGGGCTGGTCCGCACTCGCGCCCCACGGGAAGATCGTCTGGGCAGTCCTCTCCTGACCGGGGGTGATCTGCATTACCGTGGATGCTCATGGCTCACGGTGAGTCCCTGCGTGCGACCCCATGAGAGTGCTGACAGATGGATGATCACCTGCTCGGCTGGCTACGAACACTTGACGAAGACAGGCTGGGACGCATCCTGGCGACCCGGCCCGACGCCATCGCGGCGCCCTGGCCGCGGCGGCTCGACACTCTGGCCCAACGGCTCGGCAACGGATTCGCCGTGATGGAGGCCCTGCGCGGCCTGCCTCTTCCCTGCCTTGAGCTGGCTCAGGCGTGCCTGGTCGTCCGGCACGCCACTCCCGAGCGGCTGGCGGCCTTCCTCGGCGTTCCGGCCGAGGAGATGACCCCCTGGCTCGACCTCCTCCATGATCACGCGCTGGCCTGGCCCGACGGTGAAGGCGTGATCCGCCTGGCCGAGGGCGTGTCCCGGTGGTGGACCGCGCCGCTCGGCCTGGGCGAGCCGCTCGACCACTACCTCAACTCCTGGACGATCAGCGCCGACACGCTGCGCTCGCTCGCCCGCAACCTGGGGCTCCCACCCCACGGCAACAAGCGCCGCACGATCAGCCGGGCGAGCGAGGTGCTCGGCGACCGCGCGCGACTCGACGCGTTGCTGCGCCACGCCCCCGAGGGCACGGTCAAGCTGCTCAACGGCTTCGCCTGGGACGGCCCGGTACGCGACGTCGACGGCGGCCGGTTCGTCATCCCCGGCACGCCGGAGAAGTGGTCCGCCGACCACGGGCTCCTCTACCGGCCGAGCTGGCACGTCGCCGAGATGCCGCGCGAGGTGGCGCTCGGTCTGCGCGGGCCCGGCTACCACCCGCCGTTCACTCCCGAGCCGCCCGAGGTGGTCACCATCCCGATCGACCCGGAAGAGGTCGATCACCTGATGACGCTGGCCGCCCCGCACGTGGTCGAACGGTGCGCGGCGCTGCTCGACAACACCTCCAAGGCGCCGCTGCCGCTGCTGAAGACCGGCGGCGTGGGCGTGCGCGAGGTACGCAGGGTGGCCAAGGAGACCGGCTGCGACGAGGACGAGACCCGGCTGCTGCTGGAGGTCTGCGCCGTGGCCAGGCTGCTGGCCTGGGACGAGTCGTCCGGCGGCATGATCCCCACCGAGCGGTTCGACCGCTGGCGGCTCGACGAGGGCTCGGCCAGGCTGCGGGTGCTGCTGTCGGCCTGGTGGCGCATGGAACGCTCGTCGCTGCGCAAGGTCGACGGCAAGTACGGCACCGTGCTGGGCGACGACCAGTCGGGCGCCGCCGTGGCGCGCGTGCGCCGGGCGGTGCTGTCGGTCCTGTCCCACCTGCCGTCCGGCACGGCCTTCGCCGATCGCGCCGGCCTGGCCCGCAACGTCCACTGGCACTCTCCGCTGCTCGACCAGGCCCTGCTGGCCGAGTGCACGTCCGCGGTGCTCGACGAGGCGCGGCTGCTCGGCCTGCTGGCCAACGACTCGCTCACCGACCTGGGCCGGGCGCTGGCCGGGCTGGCCGCCAAGGCGGGCGACGAGAGCGACGACGCGGTGCCGTTGGTCGAGCACGACCCGATGCTCATGGAGGCGTCGACCAGGGCGCTGGCCAGCGTCCGCAGGAGCGCGCTGTTCGGGCCCGACCTGACCGCGGTGGTGACGGGACCGCCGTCCGCCGAGCTGGCCGCGCTGCTCGACCGGGTGGCCGAGCGGGAGTCGCGGGGCGCGGCCTCGGTGTGGCGGTTCACCACCGAGAGCGTGCGCCGCGCGCTGGACCACGGCTACGACGCCGACGAGCTGCTGGCGGAGCTGTCCGGCGTCGGCACCATCCCGCAGCCGCTCGAATACCTCATACACGACGTGGCCCGCAGGCACGGCGAGGTGACGGTGACCATGGTGGGCTGCGTGGTGCAGGCCTCCGACCCGGCTCTGCTCGCCGAGATCGCCGGTCACCGGCGGCTGGCCCGGCTCGGCCTGCGGCTGCTCGCCCCCACCGTGCTGGTGAGCTCGGCGGGCGCCGACCGGACGCTCGGCGCGCTGCGCGAGGCCGGCTACTCGCCCGTCCCCGTCGTCGACGGCGGCGGCGAGATCACGATCCGCCGCACCCGCGTCGAGGAGCCGCAGAACGGCAAGCTCATCCTGCTGCCCGGCGGCCAGGTGGCCGAGCTGTCGGAGTTCGCGGCGATGGCGGAGTTCGAGGCGATGCCGCACAACATCGCCGAGCCGACTCCCGACCCGCACGAGCACGCCGCCCGCCTGATCGCCTCCGATCGCGCGGCGAACGACCGCAGCGGGCGCACCTGGGCCGTCATCGGCCGGATGGCGACCAGGCTGCCGACCGCGCAGCAGTCACTGCTGGGCTTCGTCGTCGACCGGGGCGTGCGGGCCGGCATCACGCTGACCGACGGCCTGACCGCGACGATCAGCCACGGCGAGCTCAAGGGCGGCGCCCTCGACGCCTGGTGCGAGGAGGCCGGCGACTACCTGGAGTTCCCGCTGGCCGAGATCGTCGAGGTCACGGGAGCCTATTAGCCTTCTTCAGGTTGGCCACGAGGCCCTCCACGAAGTCGGCGTAGCCCTGATAGCTGTAGGGGGCCTCGGCGCTCCACGGATAGAGCTGCCCGGCCTTGACCGCTGGCAGCTTGGCGAAGGTGGGCTTCTTCATCATCTCCGCGGGCTTGAGTGACTGGGTACGGGTGTCGTAGAGGATGACGTCGGCGTCGTAGGTGTCGGCGTTCTCCCAGCTCAGCGTCTGGAAGAAGCCGCCCTCGTCGACCTTGGAGGGCGTGACCACGCTCAGGCCGTTCTGGGTGAGATGCACGATGTCCGGGTACTCGGGCGGGTTCACCACCCACATGGAGTCGGGGCCCGCCGACATCATGAGGATCTTGAGGTCCTTGAACGCCGCCAGCTCCTTGCCGGCCGCCTCCAGGCGGGCCTTGGCCTCCGGCACCCCCTTCAGGTCCGCGCCCAGCGACTTGGCCAGCTCCTCGTACTTGCCGATCACCTGCATGGCGCTGCGCCCGGTGAGCATGATCCCGGCCGTCGGGGCGACCTGCTCGATCGTGGCCTTCGACTTCTCCGGTACGTACCAGAGCGTGCCCTTGATGTACATGCTGCTGACCAGCAGGTCGGGCTGGAGCGCGATGTACTGCTCGACGTTGAACTCGTCCCAGACGTTGCCCAGTCCCTGGACCTTGGCGATGTCGACGTTGCCCACCTGGGGGTCTCTGGCGCCGTCCTTGAGCTTGTGCGGGCCGAAGACGCCGACCGGACGCACGCCGAAGTCCCACAGTGCCGCCGCCGAGCCCACCTGGGCGACCACCCGGGCGGGGCGCTTGGGCAGGTCGAGCTTCTTGTCACGGTCGTCGGTGAACGTCCACCCGCCCGCCGCTCCGGTCGGGGCCGCCTGGGTGGGGGTGCCCTCGTCACCGCAGGCCGCCAGTGTCAGGACCGCCGCGAAACCTGCCGTGGCCGCGAGGAAACCTCTGCGAGGCAGTACCGGTCCCGACATGTCGATCTCCTAAGGTTAGGCTTGCCTTGCTTTTGGGGCTTTACATTAGCCTCGCGTAAATTCGGCTGTGACGAAAGGGGGTGGGGTTGCCTGTGGGTGAGCAGGTCACCGCGGCTGAGCCGGGCGCGAACGAGGGCGACGTGGCACTGGTCGCGGACGAGCCCGCGGCGGCGCCCCGGGGGCGTCCGGCTGCGCTGGCCGGTGGGCTGGTGGTCGTGTTCGGCGTGCTGGTGCTGGTGGCGATGGCGAGCGTGGCGCTGGGGGCGCGGTCGGTGCCGCTGTCCACGGTGCTGGACGCGCTGACCGCCCCCAACGGGTCCAGCGACCACACGGTGATCCGCGAGCTGCGCGTCCCGCGGACCCTGCTGGGCATCGGCGTGGGGGCCGCGCTCGGGCTGGCGGGGGCGCTGATGCAGAGCCTGACCCGCAACCCGCTGGCCGACCCCGGCCTGCTCGGCATCAACGAGGGCGCCGCGCTGGGCGTCACCCTCGCGCTGGGGCTGTTCGGGCTCTCGGACCCGGCCGTCTACGTGTGGTTCGCGTTCGGCGGCGCCGCCCTGGCCTCCGTCGTCGTCTACGCGCTGGGCTCCTCCGGCCGCTCGGGCGCCGGTCCGGTACGGCTGGCACTGGCCGGCATCGCCGTCGGCATGGTCTTCACGGCGGTGGCCTCGGCCATCCTGCGGATGGACTCCCAGACGTTCGACCGGATGCGGTTCTGGCTGACCGGATCCCTGGCCGGGCAGACCTCCGACGTGCTGCTGCGGCTCGCGCCCTTCATGGTCATCGGGCTGGTGGTCGGGCTGCTGCTGGCCAGGCCGCTGAACATGCTCGCGCTGGGCGACGACGCCGGCAAGGCGCTGGGCGTGGCCGTCACCCGCACCCGGGTTCTCACGGCTCTGTCGGTCACGCTGCTCTGCGGCTCGGCCACGGCCGCGGCCGGGCCGCTGTGGTTCGTCGGGCTGGCCGTGCCGCACGCCGTACGCGCCGTGGTGGGTCAGGATCAGCGGTGGGTGCTGCCGTACACGATGCTGGCCGCGCCGGTGCTGCTGCTGGCGGCGGACGTGGCGGGGCGGCTCATCGCCCGGCCCGGCGAGGTGCAGGTGGGCATCATGTGCGCCGTGGTCGGCGCGCCGATCTTCATCCTGATGGCCAGGCGCAGGAGGCTGGCCGCGCTATGAGCCTACGCTTCGGTCCCTGGTCCGTACGGCTGGCGCCGCGGGCCCTCCTCGTCGGCCTGGTCCTCGTTCTGGTCGCGTTCGCCGTGGCCGTGGCGGCGATCGCGACCGGCGAGTTCACCGTGCCCATACCCGATGTGCTGACCGCGCTGTTCGGCCACGGCACGCCCGTCGCCGAGCTGATCGTGGGCAAGCTGCGCGCGCCCAGGGTGGTCACCGGGCTGCTGGTGGGCGCGGCGTTCGGGGTGAGCGGGGCGATCTTCCAGAGCCTGACCAGGAACCCGCTCGGCAGCCCCGACTTCATCGGCTTCACCGCCGGCGCCTCGACCGGCGGCATCCTCGGCGTGATCGCGGGCGGCACGGCGCTGCAGATCGCGGGCGGCGCGCTGGCGGGCTGCGTGGGCACCGCCGTGCTCGTCTACGCGCTGGCCCATCGCGGGGGCGTGCAGGGGTACCGGCTGGTACTCGTCGGGATCGGCGCGAACGCGCTGCTCCTGTCCGCCAACTCCTACCTGCTGACCAGGGCCAACATCAACGACGCCGCGACCGCGGGGGCGTGGCTCACGGGCAGCCTCAGCGGGCGCGGCTGGGACCACGCGATCCCGGTGGCGGTGGCGCTCGCGGTGCTGCTGCCGGTCTGCGCGTTCGTGTCGCGGCCGATGCGGATGATCGAGATGGGCGACGACGCGGCGAAGGCCATGGGCATCAGGGTCGAGGTCGTGCGGGCCACGGCCATCGCCGTGGGCGTGCTGCTGTGCGCGGTCGCCACGGCCGCCGCCGGGCCGGTCATCTTCGTCGCCCTGTCGGCTCCGCAACTGGCCAGGCGGCTGACCCGCTCGCCCGGGGTGACGATGGGCGCCTCGGCACTCATGGGCGCCGTCCTGCTGACGGGCGCGGATCTGGCCGCCCAGCGCGTGCTCGCCCCCACCCAACTGCCCGTCGGCGTGCTCACCGCCGCGATCGGCGGCGCCTACCTCGCCCTGCTCCTGCGAAAGGACCGCCACTGATGGCACTCCCCCGGTCCGCCCGGCTGTCGGGCAGCGACCTCACCCTCGCCTACGACCAGCGCGTCGTGGCGGCCGAGCTGGACGTGACGATCCCCGACGAGTCGTTCACCGTGATCATCGGGCCGAACGCCTGTGGCAAGTCCACCCTCCTGCGCGCCCTGGCCAGAATGCTCAAGCCCAGGAAGGGCGCGGTCCACCTCGACGGCAGCGTGATCACCTCACTGCCGTCGAAGGAGGTGGCCAGGCGGCTCGGGCTGCTGCCGCAGAGCTCGATCGTGCCCGACGGGATCACCGTGACGGACCTGGTGGCCCGTGGCCGCTACCCGCACCAGAAGCTGATGCGGCAGTGGTCGCGCGCGGACGAGGCCGCGGTTAGCGAGGCGATGCGCGCCACCGACGTGTCCGAGCTGGCCGACCGGATTGTGGACGAGCTGTCCGGTGGCCAGCGGCAGCGGGTGTGGCTGGCGATGGCGCTGGCGCAGGAGACGCCGATCCTGCTGCTCGACGAGCCGACGACGTTCCTCGACATCTCCCACCAGATCGAGGTGCTGGACCTCTGCGCCGACCTGCACGAAGCGGGACGCACGATGGTGGCGGTCCTGCACGACCTCAACCAGGCGTGCCGTTACGCCACCCACCTCATCGTCATGCGTGACGGCGGCATCGTGGCCGAGGGCGAGCCGGCCGGGATCGTCACGCCCGACCTGGTGGCCCAGGTCTTCGACCTGCGGTGCGAGATCATCGAGGACCCCCAGTCGGGCACCCCGCTCATCATCCCCGAGGCGCGCCGCCGGGTGACGACCACCGCCTGACCTCCCCGCTCATCCCACCAGGGCCCCGACCAGCGCGGTGATCGCGTCACGCGCGCGAGCCTCGCCGTACTCCTCCCTGAGCACACCCGCCACCTCCGCGGCGGTGGCCGCGAGCAGCGCGTGCGACAGCACGTCGGCGTCGGACCCCGGCCGAGATGCCGCCAGCAGGATGGCCGTGTGGCGGTGCCAGAAGCGATAGGCCCCGATCCGGTAGCGGGCGCCCGGACTGGCCGTCTCGGACATGCGTACCAGGTCGAGGTGGGCGAACAGGTAGTTCAGATAGGCGTCGACGAAGGCGGTGAGCCGGTCGCGGGCGGGCGCGCCGGGACCCAGCGGCGGCGGGCCTGACAGGATGCGTTCCTGCAGCTCCCGTTCGCGCTCGTCGAGCAGCGCCACCGCCAGCCCGGACTTGTCCCCGAACCTACGGAACAATGTGCCCTTCCCCACCCCTGCCTCGGTGGCGATCGCGTCCATGGAGACCGCTTCCACCCCCTTCTCGGCGAACAGCCTGGCCGCGGCGGACAGGATCTTCTCCCTGTTGCGCGCCGCGTCCGCGCGTTCGTTGACCGGGCCCCCGTGAAACATTTCCAGCGGCCGCCTTGACGAAGCGGACCGCGGTCCGTTAGCTTTCGAGCCATCCACAAACCGGACTGTAGTCCATTTCGACCGGAGGCCACAATGACCATAGCCCGTGAAGAGCTCCACTCGGCACTCGGCACGGTCACCGTGCTCGACACGCTCGGTGGTGCCTACTACGCCCAGCAGCATCTGCCCGGCGCCATCGCGCTGGTCGAGAGCGAGGTCGCCGAGCGGGCACCCGCGCTGTTGCCCGACAAGAACGCGCCGATCATCACGTACTGCTCGAATCCGGCTTGCAACAACAGCAAGGCCGTCGCCCGCCGCCTGACCGCGCTCGGCTACACGAACGTGCGCAGGTACGTCGAGGGGATCGAGGACTGGGTCGGGGCGGGCCTGCCCGTGGAATCCTCGTAGAACATCGTTCTTGGAGCGTGCCAAAGGACGTGGAAGCGGACCTCCGGCCCGGGTGACCCTCTGGAAGCCACATCTTTCCTCAGGGGGGAACCAACCATGGACCACGCCGTCGTCATCGGCGCGAGCATGGCGGGCCTGCTGTCCGCCGCCGCTCTCCACCGCAGGTACGCCAGGGTCACGGTGATCGACCGCGACACGTTACCCACCGTCGACGTCCATCGCAAGGGCGTCGGCCAGAGCCGCCATGCGCACGGCCTGCTCGCCAGAGGCCGTGAGGTCATGGACGAGCTGCTGCCGGGGCTCACCGCCGAGCTCGTCGCGCAGGGCGCGCTCTTGGGCGACCTGCAGAGCCAGGCACGCTGGATCCACGGCGGGCAGCCGCTCGCCCGCGGGGAGAGCGGCCTGCTCGGGCTGTCGCTCAGCCGAACGCTGCTCGAAGGCCAGATCCGCCGCCGTGTCACCGCCCTGCCCGGCGTGCGCGTGCTGGATGGCAGTGCCGTCACCAGCCTGCTCGCCCAGCAGGGCCGGGTCACCGGCGTGCGGCTGGCGAACGGCGACCCGATGCCCGCCGAGCTGGTCGTCGACGCCTCGGGGCGGGGTTCGCGGACGCCGTTCTGGCTGTCCGAGCTCGGTTACGAGCGGCCCGCCGAGGAGCGGGTGACGATCGACCTGAGGTACGGCACGCGCGAGTTCCGCCGCCGGCCGGACCAGCTCGACGGCGATCTGGTCCTCGTGCTGGTGCCCACGGCCGAGATCCCGCGCGGCGGGGTGGCGCTGGCGCTGGAGGACGACCGCTGGGTCATCACCATGGCCGGATACGGCGGCGCCGGGCCGGAGCTACCGCTCCAGCAGTTCGCCGCGTTCGCCGAGACGCTGGCCGCCCCCGACCTGCACCGGCTGATCACCGTCGCGGAGCCGATCGGGGAGCCGCGCTCGTACCACACCCCGGCCAGCGTCAGGTACCGCTACGAGCGGCTCTCCCGCTTCCCGGAGGGCCTGCTGGTCGTCGGGGACGCCGTCTGCGCGTTCAACCCGTTCTACGGCCAGGGCATGTCAGTAGCCGCGCTGGAGGCCAAGGCCCTGCTCGACGTCGACCTGCGTCCGCTGCCGTTCTTCAAGCGGATCACCAAGGTGCTCGACGCGCCCTGGGACATCGTGGTCGGCGGTGACCTGCGGCTGCCCGGCGTGGAAGGGGAGCTCACGCCGAAGATCCGGATGGTCAACGCCTACCTGGAGCGCTTCCATACGGCGGCGGCACACGACGCCGACCTGGCCAGGCGCTTCCTCCGGGTGGCGAACCTGATGGACGCGCCGCCGTCGCTGATGAGTCCCGGGGCGCTGCTCAAAGTGTTCCGCAACGGCGCACCACGAGCATTGCCAGCGCTCGTGTGAC
Organism: Nonomuraea sp. NPDC026600; assembly: GCF_040638335.1. Lineage (NCBI taxonomy): Bacteria > Bacillati > Actinomycetota > Actinomycetes > Streptosporangiales > Streptosporangiaceae > Nonomuraea > Nonomuraea sp. NPDC026600. The sequence continues at coordinate 607,067 of NZ_JBEZYD010000002.1, read as the reverse complement.
CTCCCGCAGCTCCCGCAGCTCGACCTGCTCCCTGGGGGCGTGCGCGTACCGCACGTCGCCAGGGCCGTAGTGCAGCGCCGGGATCCCGCCCGCGGCGTAGAGCCGCAGGTCGCTCCCGTACGGCGCGGCCTTCTCGATCGGCCGCGTGCCCGTCGTGTCGGCGATGGCCCCGGCCACCTCCGCCAGCAGCGGGTGCGCCTCGGGCAGCCGTCCGCTGGCGAACTGCCCGCCCGGCCAGGTGATCACGGGCGGGTGGTCGCGCAGCCACGGGTGCGCGACCGACAGCACCGCCGCCTCGAACGCGGCCCGCGCCGCCGCCGGATCCTCGTCGAGCCTGACGCCCACCCGGCCCTCCGCGACGAGCTGGTCGGGCACGCTGCTCGCCCAGTCACCCGCCCGCACGGTGCCGATCTCGATCGGGTACGGCATCGCGTTCCCACCGAACAGGGCCGGTACGTCACGGTTGCGCTCGGCCTCCAGACGCCGGATCGCCTCGAACACCGGCCAGAACACCTCGACCGCGTTGACCCCCTCGTACCGGGTGGCCGCGTGCGCGGCCCGGCCCGCCACCTCCATCCGGAACGTCAGCGCCCCCGCGTTGGCCGTGATGACGGCGCCGCCGGTCGGCTCGGTGATGACCGCCGCCTCCGCCGTGTGGCCCCTGGCCAGCGTGGCGAACGCGCCGAGGCCGCCGTCCTCCTCACTGATCACGCAGTGGACGGCGAGCGGCCTGGCCAGCCGTACCCCGGCCTTCTTGAGCGCGCGGACGACGGCGAGGTTGGCCACCAGCCCGGCCTTCATGTCGCAGGCGCCGCGGCCGTGCAGGGTGTCGCCGGTGATCCTGGCGGCGAACGGGTCGTTGCCCGCCCACTGGGCCGGGTCGCCGATGGGCACCACGTCGACGTGACCCTGCAGTGCCAGTGCCGGGATGCCTTCGCCGCCGGTCACGGCCACCACGCCGTAGCCCTCGGTCCTGGGGGCCTCGGTGCCGGGGAAGCCCGCGCGGCGGCCGAGGGCGTCGAGGTCCAGCTTCCAGACGTCCACGTCCAGATCCGCCTCGGTGAGCACGCGGGCGAGGCGGTGCTGCAGGTCGGATTCGGCGTCGGTGCCGGTCACGCTGGGCACTCTGACGGTCTCGGCCAGCAGGTTCACGGTCTCGGTGTCGTCTATGGCCTGGAGCACCCTGGCTTCCGCGTCGCGCATGGAGCACACCATCTCACGACGTGAACCTGTGCCGTGCTTCGTGGCAATACAGGGGAGGAGGTGCGGGTGCGAACTTTGGTGAGCGTTCTGGTGTGGTTGGTGGTGGCTCCGCTCGCGGTGTGGGCGGCGCTTCGGTGGAGCCCGTACGACGCGTTGTGGCCGTGGGTGCCGATCGTGGCGTACACGCCGTACGCGGCGGTGGGATCGGTGCTCGCGCTCGTCCTGGCCGGAGCGCTGCGGCGGCGGGTCGCGGGGGCGGTCGCGCTCGTCACCGCCGTGGCGCTGGCGCTGGCCGTGCTGCCTCGCTGGTTCGCCGACACCGGCACCAGCGGCGAGTCGGTCGCGGGCGGGCGGACGCTGCGGGTGCTGGCGGCCAACCTGATGGTGGGCTCGGGTGACCCGGCGGGGCTGATGGACCTGGTAACCAGGCTCCGGCCGGACGTGCTCACGCTGCAGGAGCTCACGCCGAAGGCCGTGGCGGCCCTGGACCGGGCGGGGCTGCGCAAGGTGTTGCCGCAGGCCGTGGTCCGGGCGCTGCCCGGTGTGGGCGGCTCCGGCGTCTACTCGCGCCATCCGCTGACGGCGGGGCCGGCCATCCAGTTCGGCGCGTTCGGGCAGGCCAGTGCGGTGCTCACGGAGCCGGGCGGGACGAGGATCGAGGTGGTGTCCGTGCACCCGTGCGCGCCCCAGTACGTCGGGCCGACGCTCTGCTGGCGGCAGGGGCTGGTCGCCCTGCCGCGCGGCGGCGGGGTCACGCGGGTGCTCGCCGGCGACTTCAACGCCACGCTCGACCACGTGCCGATGCGCGACCTGCTGGCCGCCGGCTACCGCGACGCGGCGGACGTCACCGGGAAGGGTTTCACCGCGACCTATTGGCCCAAGAACGGGCGGGCTCCCGGGGTGGTGATCGACCATGTGCTGGCCTCCGCCGGGATGGGGGTGCGCGCGTTCTCGGTCGAGCGGCTGGAGCGCACCGACCACCGGGCGGTCTTCGCCGAGCTCACGCTGCCCTGACGGCCCAGTTGCCGGGCAGCGGGGGCCTGGCTGACCGTAAACTGTGCGCGTGGTAGCACCCAAGTTCGAGATACAGATGCTGAACGACCGGGTGATGATCCGGCTGGAGCAAGAGACCGAGGAGCGGCGCAGCGGCTCCGGGATCGTCATCCCCGCGACGGTCAAGATGGCCAACCGGCTGGCCTGGGGCGAGGTCTGCGGGGTCGGCTCGAACGTGCGCGCGGTCAAGGTGGGCGACAAGGTGCTGCTCAACCCGGAGGACCAGTTCGAGGTGGAGCTGCACGCGCAGGTCTACCTCGTCATGCGCGAGCGCGACCTGCACGCCGTCGCCACCCAGGAGACCGACCACGGCACCGGCCTCTACCTCTAGTTCTTGTCGTTCCGGTGGAAGGTCAGCCAGAGGCTTGCCTTCCACGTCTGGGACGGGATGCCGGCCAGCACCCGGGTCACCTTGCCCGTCAGGTCGACCACCGACAGGCGGTAGGCGCCCTGATGGGCCATGACCGCGATGACATGGCTCTCGTCCCACCAGCCGAACAGCATCTCCGGGCTGACGGCCACCCGGCTCGCGATCTTGCCGGTGGCCGGGTTCACCAGGCAGAGCTGTTCCTTGAAGCGTGAGGGGCACCACGTGGTCAGGCGGCTGCCCGACGGCGAATAGGCGTCCTCCGGGCCGGTCGGCAGCCCGACGCCCGCGAACGTGCGCAGAGTCGCGCCGTCACTGGCCCGGTAGGTCCGCAGGCCGTCGCCGAACCTGGCGACGAGGTCGCCGCCGGGGCTCCACCAGAAGTCCGCGGCCCCGTCGAGCCCGGCGGGACGGACCGTGCGCGCGGTGCCCGTCACCACGTCGACGACGGTGAAGCCGACGGCGCGCCACTTCCCGCCGACCTTCTGCTCGACGGTGAGCGCCACCCGCTTGCTGTCACGCGACCAGGAGATGTACGAGGCGGCCAGCGGTTTCTTGACCGTGCGCACCCGCCTGCCCTTGCCGCTGGCGCGGTCGGTGAGGAGCAGGGAGTCGTAACCTGCCTGGTAGGACTTGGGGACGCCGGCGACCGTGGCGGCGTCGGGCGATACCGCCGCCTCCGACAGGGTCTGCTGCTGGGCGAAGGTGTTGCCGGTCCTGGCCCTGAGGTAGGTGCTCTTGGTGCCCAGGCCGTAGCTGCTGAGCCGTACGGGATCACCCGCTTTTTCCAGATATTTCACACTGACGCCGGGAAGGGGCAGTGTGTCCGCCTGGGCGGTGGGGAGCTCAGCGGCCGGGAGCTCGGCGATCGGGAGTTCGGCGATCGGAGTGAGCAGGGCGAGCGACAGGGCGACGGCGATGTGGGCGATCACGCCCGCAGGATAGGCCGCGGACGGCGCCATTTCCGGCAGCGATAACGACCCGATCTAGATAATGCGCTGAGCCAGTTCGATGAGATCGATTCCCAGTGTCCTGAGTCCGAAATAGACGATCACGGCCGCGACGGTCACGGTCACGATGAGCACGATGACGCGGATCGTCCAGCCCTGCCGCTTGTACCATTCGGTCCAGTCGTGCAGCACTCGCTTGCCGAACTCCAGCGCCCGGCGCGCCCAGTGAAACTCGGTGGCCAGCACGGCCAGTCCCGCGAACACGATCAGCCAGCCCGGACCGGGGAACGGCACCATGATCAGCCCGCCCACCACCATGATCGCGCCGATGGTGCCAATGACGATCTTCAGCGTCAGCCGGCCGGCGCGGGTGGACCGGATGCCGTCCAGCCAGCCGTGGATGCCCGAACGGCGCTCGGGCATGCTGGAACGATCGGCTGACTCGTCCTTGATCGCGTCGGCGTCTCCGGTCTCGGAGTCCTGGATCGGCAACGTACTCCCCCGCACGGTCGATGTGCCCCCAAGGATACGGCCCCAGAAACCGCTATAGGCTCTCATATCAAGCCCACGACCCACCCAATCCACAAACCATCCCAAACGTAAAATTTCGTGCTTTTATCGGCGCTTTCGGGCAAAAATCGGTTAACGTCTCCTATGCCCGAGGCCCTGCTTCGTACCGTCACCGGTCCCGTTCCCGCGACCGCCATCGACGGTCCTGTCCTATCCCGTGAGCACCTGCGCACCGACATGCGCTGGGCGGTCGGCATCGACTCCGACCCTTACCGCTGGCTCGACGAGGATCAGACCGTCACCGCCGAGCTCCTCGAGCTGCGCCAATCCGACCAGCTCGGCCTGGTCGTCGATCTCACCTGCCTGGGGATGGGCCGCGACGCCGCCGCCCTGGCCCGGATCGCGGTCGGCAGCCGGGTCCCGGTGATCGCCTCGACCGGCCTGTTCGCCGGACCGTTCACCGGTTCCCCTGACGCGGACGTCGAGACGCTCACGAAACGGCTGATGACCGAGATCTCCGACGGTCTCGACGGCATCGGCGTGTTCCCCGGCGTGATCGGCCAGGTCGGCTGCTGCGGCACCGAGCCCACTCCGGCCGAGGAACGCGGCCTGATCGCCGCCGCCCGCGCCGCGCTGGCCTCCCGCCTGCCCGTCGCCACGTACGGGCACAACGGGCTGGCCATGCTGGAGATCCTCCTCGGCCAGGGCCTGCCCGGCGCCCGGGTGAGCGTCGGCTACGCGGGCGCCGACCCGGCCATCGCCCGCAAGATCGCCGAGGCCGGCGCGTACGTCAGCCTGGGCTCACTCGGCCCCGGCCCGGACCAGTCGGCCAGGATCGCGCTCGACCTCATCGAGGACGGTCACGCCGACCGCCTCCTGCTCAGCACCGGCGTCAGCCGGATCGCGCAGGTCAACCGCTACGGCGGGCCCGGCTACGCCCACCTCTTCCACACGCTGCTGCCGCGCCTGCGCGAATCGGGGGTCGGCGAGGACACGATCGGCCTCGTCACCCGCGACAACCCGCTGCGCTGGCTCACCGGCGGATCCGCTTGACCTGAACCGCGCTTGAGGTAGCACCCTTCTCTCATGACGTTCACCCAGGAAGAACTCGACTACCTCGCCACCCAGCAGCTCGGCCGGCTGGCCACGATCTCGCCCGAGGGGCAGGTCCAGAACAGCCCCGTCGGCTTCTTCGTGGATGCCGAAGCAGGCGCGATCACGATCGGCGGCCACAATCTCGGCAAGTCCAAGAAGTATCGGAACATCGCGGCGGGCAGCACGGTCGCCTTCGTCGTGGACGAACTGGCCTCCACCGACCCGTGGGTGGTACGCGGGGTCGAGATCAGGGGGACGGCGCAGGCGCTCGCCGACCAGCAGCCGCCGTTCCCCGGCTTCAGCGCCGAACTGATCCGGATCACCCCCAACAAGATCATCTCGTGGGGTCTGGGTGGGCCGCCCGCCAACCGGAAAGCCTGAAACTGGCTAGGATTAGGGGCTGAGCCAGCCTGGCCAGGTGGGGGGACGGTGACCGAGCACACGCACAGCGGCGACGGCCGTCGTAGGCCGTTCAGGGCGCTGTCCCGGATGGCCCGGCTGGGTGACGTCCCGGTCGTGATCATGCTGGCCTGGGCCGGTTGGTTGGCCGTCCCGTGGTCGTTCAGCGGCCTGGCCCAGGCCCGCGCGGCCGCGGCCGCCGCCGCCGCGGAGGCCGAGCCGCCGCCGGTCGTGTCCTCCGACGCCGTACGGGCTGGCACGTCCACAACCGCCGACGTTTTACGGGGTGGCACGCTTGCGAGCGCGACACCCGCTATGGCGTGGGGCATCCCGGCCCACAGCGTCGCTCCGGCGCCCCGCACGGTCCGCGCCTCCCGCGGCGACGCACCGGGTGATGGGACCCGGGAAGACGAGCTCGGGTGGGCGCTCTGCGACGACGGCGCCGCCACCGCTGTCTGGCCGCTCCATGACAACGCCACAGCCGTCCAACCGCTCCACGACGAGGACGTCCGTCGGCCGTTCCACGGGCAAGGCGCACCACCGGCGGATGTGCTTGCCGTTGAGCGGGCGCGGATCGTCGGGGAGGTGCACGACGCCGCCGGGCATGGGCTGGCGGCCATCGCCATGCAGGCCGGGCTCGCGCTCATCACGCTCGACGACAACCCCGAGCAGGCGCGTGCCTCGCTGCTGGCGATCAAGGAGACCAGCACGACGGCGCTCACCCAGCTACGCGCCGCGCTCGACCGCCTCGACCCGCGCGACAGCACCCACGACCTCGGCGCCAGTGCCCACGACCTGCCGGGCCTGATCGACGGGGTCCGGGCCGCGGGGCTGCCGGTGGACGTGGAACCCGCCGATCCCACTGTGCCCGCTCATCTCAGCGCGACCGTGTACGGGGTGGTGCGCGAATCGCTCACCAACGTGCTGCGCCATGCCGGCCCGACCAGAGCGCTCGTACGGCTGTCCGGCGACCCGGCCGGGCTCGTTCTGGAGATCGCCGACCGCGGCGCCGGCCGGCCGGGGGCGGCCGAAGGGCGCGGCTGGTCAGGGACGGCCGAGGGCCGGGGGCTGGCCGGGATGCGGGCCAGGGTGATCGCGGCGGGCGGCCACTTCACCGCGGGCCCGCGGGACGGCGGCGGCTTCCAGGTTCTCGCCACGTTCCCCGAGAACATCGCGCTCCAGAGCACCGCATTCCAGAGCACCGCGTCTCCGAGCGCCGCATTCCAGAGCGCCGCACTTCAGAGCGCCCCGTCCCAGAACATCGCGCTCCAGAGCGCCGCGTCCCAAAGCGTCACACTCCAGAGCACCGTAGATCACCGGGACACGTCGGATCGCCTGAGCATCGCCGACTCCCCGGCGGACCTGACGTGACCGGGCCGTACTCCGTTCCTCCGCCCCCCGCCCAACCCGACCGGCCAGCCGAACAGGCCGTAGGCCCGGTGATCCGGGTGGCCGTCGCCGACGATCAGGCAGTTGTGCGGATGGGGCTCAGGGCGCTGCTGGAGCGGGAGCCGGGGCTGGAGTGCGTCGGTGAGGCGGCCGACGGCGCGGCGGCGCTCCAGCTCATCCGCCGTACCCGGCCGGACGTGCTGCTGCTCGACATCCGCATGCCCGGCATGGACGGTCTGGCGACCTTGCGGGCCATCGCCGGTGATCGCGAGCTGAGCGGCACCAGGATCGTGGTGGTGACCACGTTCGCGGTGGACGAGTACGTCTTCGCCGCGCTGCAGGCCGGCGCGAGCGGGTTCCTGCTCAAGGACAGTGCCCCCGACGAACTGGCCGGCGCGGTCCGGGTGGTGGCCGCGGGCGAGGCGCTGCTGTCGCCCGCGATCACCAGGAAGGTCATCGGCCTGTTCGGCCGGCACGGCACCGAGCCGGTCGAGGGCCTTGAGACCCTCACGCCACGCGAACGCGAACTCGTCGCCTGGGTGGCCACCGGCAGGTCCAACGAGGAGATCGCCAAGGAGCTGGTGATCAGCCCCGACACCGTCCGTACGCACGTCAGCCGGGCCATGGTCAAGCTCCGCGCCCGCGACCGCGCCCAGTTGGTGGTGTTCGCCATGCGAGCGGGGCTGGCCGTACCCACGTGACCGGCCGTACCAACCTGACGGGCGGTACCGACGTGACCCGGCCGTACCAACGTGACTATCTGAGGAAGCCCTCGTAGTTGCGTTGCTGGAGCTGCGCCTCGATCTGTTTCACCGTGTCGAGCCCCACCCCCACCATGATCAGGATGCTGGTCCCCCCGAACGGGAAGTTCTGCTGCGTACCCGGATCCCGCAGGATCGCGAAGGCCAGCAGCGGCAGCAGCGCCAGCACCCCCAGGTAGACGGCGCCGGGCGCGGTCAGCCGCGACAGCACGTACGCCAGGTACCGCGAGGTCGGCTTGCCAGGGCGTAACCCGGGCACGAACCCGCTGTACCGCTTCATGTTGTCCGCCACCTCGACGGGATTGAAGGTGATCGACACGTAGAAGTACGCGAATCCCACGATCAGCAGGAAAAATCCGATCATGTAGAGCGGGTGCGTCCCACCGGTGAGGTTCCGCGACAGCCACCCGCCGACCTCGTCACCCAGCAGCGGAGCGGCCAGCGTCGGCAGGTACAGCAGCGACGTGGCGAAGATGACCGGCGCGATGCCCGCCTGGTTGACCTTCAGCGGGATGTAGGTGCTGGTCCCGCCGTACATGCGCCGCCCCACCGCCCGCTTGGCGTACTGCACGGGGATGCGCCGCTGCGCCTGTTCCATGAACACCACGGCCGCCACCAGGAACACCCCGGTCACCAGCATCACGACGAAGGCGAACGGGCTGAGCATGAAGATGGTCGACATGTACGACGGGAAATAAGCCACGACCTGCGTGAACATCAGGATCGACATCCCGTTCCCGATCCCCCGGTCGGTCACCAGCTCGCCCAGCCACATCACCATGCTGGTGCCCGCGACCATGGTGAACACGACCACCGCGACGCCCAGCAGGCTCTCGTCGCGCAGCAGCGGCCGTGCGCACCCCGGCAGCAGCTGCCCGCCGCGCGCCAGCGCGACGACCGTGGTGGCGTTGAGCACCGCCAGCCCCACGGTCAGGTACCGCGTGTACTGGATGATCTTCGCCTGCCCCGACTGCCCCTCCTTCCTGAGCGTTTCGAGGCGCGGCACGACGACGGCCAGCAACTGCATCACGATGCTGGCGGTGATGTAGGGCATGACGCCCAGCGCGAAGACCGACAGCTTCAGCATCGCGCCCCCGCTGAGCAGCTGAACCATGTCGAACAACCCGCCGCGCGCCGTCCCCAGGCACTGCTGGACCGCCACGACGTCCACCCCCGGCGACGGCATGATCTGCCCCAGCCGGAACAGCCCGATGACGGCCAGCGTGAACAGCAATTTCTTACGGAGATCCGGCACCCGGAACGCCCTGAACAGCACGGTCAGCATGAGCCGAGTCTGTCGGCGCCCCCGCCGGAGGTCGTCCGCCGAGGAGCGGCACCCGTGTACGCAAATCCGCGTACGCGAGACTGATCGCATGAGCACGCTATGGGTGATCAGCGGGCCGCCGGGCGCGGGCAAGTCCACCGTCGCGGCGGAGCTGCTCGCCCGCCTCGACCCGCCGCCCGCCCTGCTCGACAAGGACACCCTGTACGGCGGCTTCGCCGCCGAGATCCTCCAGGGGTACGGCCGGCACCACGGCGAGCGCGAGGGCCCGTGGTACGACGAGCACATCAAGGTGCACGAGTACGCGGGTCTCACCAGGACCGCCAGGCAGATCCGTGAGCACGGCTGCCCGGTGCTGCTCGACGGCCCGTTCACCACGCAGGTGCACTCGGCGGAGCTGTGGGACAGGTGGGCCGATGAGCTGGGCGGTCCCCCGATCAGGCTGATCTGGGTCCGCTCCGACGGCCCGACTCTGCGCGAGCGCCTGGTGGCCAGGGGGTTCGAGAAGGACGCGGGCAAGCTGGCGGCGTTCGACGCCTACCTGGCGGCGATCCGGGTGTCCGAGCCGCCGGCCGTACCGTATCTGGAGATCGACAACCGGCGTGGCGCGCCGCCCGTCGGCGCGCAGCTCACGGCGGCGGGCCTGCCGCCTCGACCCCGGCCGGTACCCCAATAAACGGCCATACGGGGAAATATCGTGTTAAGGCACTCGATAATCGTCGTCACGCGCGTCGATGATCGCCATGTGGCCCGGCAGATGGCCGATCGCGAAGTCGACGCCGCTCGCCATGATCACCGCCTGCGCTGTCACGCCGCACGCCCAGAACAGCGGCACCTCGCCGGGACGCACCTCCACCGGATCGCCGAAGTCGGGGCGGCCGAGGTCGGCGATCCCGATCGCGGCCGGGTCGCCCACGTGCACGGGCGCCCCGTGCACCTGCGGATAGCGGCGGGTGACCTCGATCGCGACGTCCACGAGCGCCTCCGGGACCGGCCGCATCGACACCACGAGCGGGCCGGACAGCATGCCGGACGGCTGGCACTCCACGCTCGTCCGGTACATCGGCACGTTCGTCCCCATTTCCAGGTGCCTGATCGGCACCCCGGCCCGCAGCAGCGCCTGCTCGAAGGTGAAGCTGCAGCCGATGAGGAACGCCACGAGATCGTCACGCCACTCGGCGACCACGTCGTCGAGGTCGGCGACGGCCTGCCCGTCGCGATAGAGGCGGTAGCCGGGCAGATCGGTACGCAGATCGCCGGGGAACAGCGCGGTGGACCACGCCCCCGGCTCCCCCACGTCCAGCACCGGGCACGCCTGCGCGTTCCGATGCGCGAACAGCAGCAGCTCGTACCCCAGTTCCTTGGGCACGGCGATCAGGTTGGCCTGCGTCCACCCGCCGCACCAACCCGCGGTCGGCACCCGCTCGCCCGCGCGGAAGCGCTCCCGCGCCTGCGCCGGAGTCAGGTCTGCGACATCCACGCTTCGACATTACGCCGGGAAACCGGGCCCGCAATCTGCGGTCGACCTGTGGACCGGGCTGGCCATGGCGGTCTTCGGCGGCGCCTTCGTGATCTGGGCCCGCGTCAAGCGCGTCTGACGCGGGGGGCGGCCGGCCCGTCGGCCCGCCGCCCCTGTCCCGGTCGTGAAACTTTCAGTAATCGAGCCCGAACGTATGGGCGCCCAGGCCGAAACCCCCTCCTTTCGGCACCGCGTACCCCTGCTCGACCAGCATCGCCAGGCTCCGCCGTACCGCGGCCTCTTCCAGGCCGGTCGCGCGGACGAGCGCGGGAAGCTCCGCGCCGCCGGACTCGACCGCCTGCGAGGCGAGCGCCTCGTACACGTGGATGTCCACGTCGGACAGTGCCTGCACGTCGTGATCTCGGGCCATCAGCGCCGCCTCGCCCCGTCCCTGAGCCTGCCCGGGTCGACATCGCGTTCCGGGTAGCGGCGCAGGTACTCGGTCTCCAGTTCGTTGGTCCGCGAGGTGTGGCGCGCGAACGCGGCGGCCGAGCCGTGCAGCAGGGCGTCGGTACGTGTCGCGTGCAGTTGCCGCAGCTCACGCAGCAGGTCGTCGTCCTCGAGTTGCGCTGGATCGATTCCCATCGTCGTCATGGCCTACCCCCTACCCCAGAAGACACCCGACAATATCTGTCATATTTCATGACATAAGGGCATTGTCGGGAGGAGATGACCGCCTTACCTTCCCGTTATGGACCTCGAGCTCAGGCACCTCAGGATCGTTCGCGCGGTCGCGGACGCGGGAAGTGTGAGCAAGGCCGCGTCCCTGCTCGGGCTGGCGCAACCGGCCCTCACCGCACAGCTCAAACGTATCGAGAGGGTGCTGGGCGGCACCCTGTTCGAGCGCGACAGGCACGGCGCCCGGCCCACCCGGCTCGGCGAGCTGGTGCTCGCCCGGGCCCGGGTGCTCCTCCCGGCGGCCAAGGAACTGCAGGATGAGGCCGTACGGTTCGCCCACGCCCCCTCCCCCGGCTTCCGCATCGGCGCCACCAACGGGCCGATACTCGGCGGCCTCGTCGACCGGCTCGCCGCGGAACGGACGGTGAGCACGTACACCTCATGGTCGGCCGACGAGCTCACCACCATGGCCGAGCTCGGCCGGCTCGACTACGTGCTGACCGGCGCCTGCGGCGACGGCGGCACGCCCATCGGCTCGCTGCGGTGGGAGACGATCAGCTACGACCCGGTCTTCACGCTGGTCGCCGACACCCACCCCCTGGCCGGCGAGAAGGAGCTGGAACTGTCCGAACTAGCCCCCGAAAGCTGGGCCGTCACCCCCGGCGACGGCTGCTTCGCCGACTGCTTCGCCACGGCCTGCGCCCGCGCCGGCTTCACCCCTGGAACGATCTACGAGACCGACGTGGCGACCTGCACGCACCTCGCACAGGTCGGCCGGGCCGTGGTGCTCTGCCAGGCCACCCACCAGGCCGCTCCCGGCCTGGCCATGGTCCCGCTCGCGGGCGCACCGCTGCGCTGGCGCCAACTCCTCGGCCACCACCCCGCCGCCCCCGACGCCACCTGGGTCGTGGAACATGCCAAACAGACACACGCCGAGGTGGTTCGGCGAAGCCCCGTCTACCAGGACTGGCTGGTGCGGAACACCGGATTCGGCACCACTCCCTAGCGCACGGACAGGGCCGGGGAGCGCATCCAACGGCTCCCCTCTCCCGTTTCCCGGTCCCGAGCGGCTATGCCAGGGTGTACTCCCACCCCGGCTGCCACGCGAACGGAGCATCCACCAACTCCGACAACTCCGCCCCCTCGAGCAGATTCTGCAGCGCCCACCGATTGGCCGAGTGCGAGATCACCAGCACCGAACACCCCTGCCACTCATCCATCACGTGCTCAAGGAACGCCGCGGTCTCGGCCACCACCTGCCGATAGCTCTGCCCCCCTGGCCACGGCACATCGACGAACCGCCGCCGCAACATCGCCACCTCACTGACCGGCCGCCCGTTGTAGATCCCGTAGTCGCACTCCCGCAACCTGGAGTCGAGCCGAATCGTCTGTTCATCTCCGAACGCGACCTCCGCGGTCTGCGCCGCCCGCCGCAGATCAGACGCGTACACCACGTCCACGTCCCGCCGCCGCACCCCCAACTCCACGGCCAACTCCCGTCCGACCTGGGACAACTCCCCCGGCAACCAACCGGTGGCGATGCCCGTCTCGTTGTCGACCGTGGGGGAATGCGTCTCGTAGATCAGCCTGACCGCCATACCACCGACGCTACCGGCCGATCACAACCGTTGACGTACGCGCTGAGTGAACGAGGACGATCTATGCTGGCATGGTGGCTCAGGTGTGGAAGGATGCATGTTTGCAAGGGGCGGTAGCTCAGCCGGTCAGAGCATCGGACTCATAATCCGTGGGTCGTGGGTTCAAGTCCCACCCGCCCTACTCTTCAACACCGCGTTCGGCCTGGGGTTTCTCGATCCTCATTGATCTTCAGCCTTGCTGTTGATCCTGGTTGGTTGCTCGGTGGTTACGCTTGTGTACGGACCGTTTATTGCGGCAGATCGTTTAGGCGGTCATCGTCAACTCATGGCCGTGAGTCAGGTGTCGACGGGTTGTCCGGCGTTGCGGGCGCGGTAGGTGTCCTCGATTGTGTCGCCGCGGTGCAGGCCCCAGCTGACGATCCGCACCGGGCGCAGCAAGATCAGCGGTCGGTCGCCGTGTACCGCCTCGGCGGGACCGCGGATCTCCACGCCGCGAGGCCGCCATGGCGGCAGCACGTCGTCGATCACCAAGGCGGCGCGGCCGGTCCGCGCGACGTCCCGGAACTTCTTGGAGCGTACGAGGTTACGCCCGCCGATCTCGATGACCATGCCCACCTCGACGCCCGTCTCGACGAGCTGCCAGCCGACCGGGGCGACGTGCGGCATGCCGTCGGCGCCGACGGTGGCCAGCCGTCCCAGCCGCCGCTCAGCGCGCAGGTAGGCCAGTTCGCGTTCGCTGAAGATGCTCATGCCGCCGCCGTTCGCAGGATCCGCACGGCGTACGGTGAGAGCGCCGCGCCGAGGACCGCCACGCCCGCGCCCAGCCAGAACAGGGCGGTGAAGGCCGAGTCGGGCACGGCCGCAGCGCGGCCGACGGTGCTGGAGGCGATCACGGCGGCGGCGAGCTGGCTGCCGACGACGCCGCCGACGGTGCGGGCGATGTTGTTGAGGCCGTTCGCGGTGCCGGTCCTGACCGGCGGCACGATGTCGGCGATCAGTTTGGGCAGCGCTCCCATGACGAGCCCGGACCCCGCTCCGACCACCCCGTAGAACACCAGGTAATGCCAGTGATCGCCGTGCGCCAGGGCGATCAGCGCCGATCCGGCGGCCATCGCCAGGAACCCGATGGCCAGCGGCCAGCGAGAGCCGAAGGCCCGCGCGATCCGGCCGACCGCCATGCCCGCCGGGATGATGGCCAGCATGCCGGGCAGCATCAGCAGACCGGCCACCGTGACCGAGGCGCCGAAACCGGCGCCGTCCGGACCGGGCTGCTGCTGGGCGAACAGCGGTATCGCCACGTAGAAGAAGTACGACCCCGCGCCGAACACCAGCGCGGCCAGGTGCGTGGCCAGCATCGGCCGGTCGGTCAGCTCGCCGACGTCGATGAGCGCGTCGCCCCTGCGCCGCTCCAGCGCGAGCAGCGCGGCCGCGAGCAGCACCCCCAGCGCGAACAGGCCGAGCACCGGCGCCGACACCCACCCCCAGGAGGGGCCCTGGGTGAGGGCGAGCAGCACCGCGACCAGGCTGAGGGCGAACAGCAGCGAGCCCGGCACGTCAAGCCCGCCGGAGGCGGCGCGCTCACCACGGGGCACCCATCGCGCGACCATGCCCAGGCTGGTCAGCGCCAGCAGCGCGCCGAGGACGAACAGGTAGCGCCAGGACAGCCGGTCGGCGAGCAGCCCGCCGACCACCAGCCCGGCCCCGGCTCCCGCGCCGACGATGCCGGAGACCAGTCCCATCGCGAACGGCAGCCGTTCTCTGGGCAGCGCCTCGCGCAGGATCGCCATCGACAACGGCACCACCGCCAGCGCCGCCCCTTGCACGACGCGGGCGGCGATGAGCTGGGCGATGTCCTGGGCGAGGGCGGCGCCGGCCATGCCGAGGGCGTACGCGGCGAGCACGCCGACCATCGTGCGGCGCTTGCCGTACAGGTCGCCGAGGCGCCCGAGCAGTGGGGTGAGCACCGCGCTGGACAGCAGGAACGCGCTGAGGATCCAGGCCGACCAGGCCGGGGTGGTGCGCAGTTCGCGGGTGAGCAGGCCGAGCGCGGGGACCACGACCGTCTGCATCAGGGAGTAGCCGAAGACCGTCGTGACGAGCGCCGCGATGAGTCGCCTGGGGGACGCCGACATGGTTCCGCCTCCAAGACAGATAGTTTGCAATACGAACAGTTCGTACTACCAACAACATAGTTGGGAGTACGAACCATAAGCAACTACACTCGGCCGCGGGAGGTCACATGAGGAGCACGACGAACGCCCCCACGGGCCCCGGGCTGGGATTCGCCTCGGCGCTGGTGCGGATGTCGCACCTGGTGCAGCACGTCTTCGCCGACGTCAGCCGCGAGCGGGACATCACCCCGCAACAGGCGCAACTGCTGTGCGTGCTGACCGACGCCCCGGCCGGGATGACCGACCTCACCAGGCTCCTGCACCTGGAGAAGTCGAGCCTCACCGGCCTGGTGGACCGGGTGGAGCGCCGTGGACTCGTCCGCCGCGTCCGCGACGGCGCCGACCGGCGCGCGTGCCGGGTCGAACTGACATCGGAGGGCGAGGTCCTCGCCGTACAGGTGCACGGGGAGATCGTCAGCAGGCTGGAGAAGCTGGCCGAAGGGCTGCACGACGACGACCGAACCCGGGTCGCCTCCTCCCTGATCCACCTGCTCGCGCAGACGCCCTGGGCGGCAACCCACTGACCGCGATAGAAGGCCGCAGGCGTGTCACGCGTCAGCGGTTCGAGGAATGCGGATGGCCTCGACCCAGGCGGGCGGGGGCGGCGGATCCGCGCCGATGAGCGCGGCGATGAGACGGGACGACGACGGTGCCTCGGGCCACGGAGTGAAGCCATCGGTCAGCACGATCACGACGCCAGGCCGTTCGGGCAGGGCGAGGGCTGCCCTGATGCCGACCCGCATGTCGGTGCCGCCCCCACCGGCGAGATTCACCTGCTGCGCGGACGTCACTCGAGCAGCGGTCCGCACGTCGGCATCGCAGGCGAGCACCGCGACCCGGTTACCGCCGACGCCGACCTCCCGCAGTACGCCGGTGACCTCGGCGAGAGCCTCCGCGAGGTCGTCCTCGCCCATGGACCCCGAGGTGTCGATGACGATCGCGACGACCGGCAGTGGGCGCCGCAGGCTCGGCAGCACGACGCCGCGCAGTGCGGCGGTGCGGCGGGACGGGCGGTGGTAGGTGTAGTCGACCGCCCCGGTGGCCCAGGCGACCGCCTCCCGTACGGCGCCCGCGAGCACGCGGCGCCAATCGACCGTCGGTTCCAGGATCTGGTCCGCCCAGCGTTGCCAGCCGGCCGGGAGGCTGCCGCGGTTGCGCCGGTGGGCGCGCATCGCCTCGGCGGTATGCCGGCGCAGAGCCTCGGCCTCGACCGTGTTGACGCCGCCCGGCCCTCCGTCACCGGTGATCTCCCAGTCACCCCGTGAGCCGTGGGCGCCGGAGCCGCAGTCGGAGCAGACGGCGGACGGCGGCAGGTGCGGGAGATACTCTTCGAACAGCCGTCCGGTCGTCAGACCGAAGGTGCCGGGTTCCATCCGCCCTTCCGGCAGTACCAGCCCGTCGGCGAGCAGGTCATCGTTGATCTCGCAGTCCTGGGCGACGTTCACGCGCAACCGGTCGCGCTGGTCGGTGGCCGGCAGCCGGTCCGCACGTCCGTGGTGGTCGCGCAGCACGTGAGCCAGCTCATGGATCCATACGCCCGCGAGTTCGGGGACGGACGTGGCCGCGACGAACGCCGGTGACACGTAGCACCGCCAGTGCCGGTCGACGGCCATCGTCGGCACGCCGGTGCTCGGCACGACCGTCAGCGAGTAGAGCGCGGAGGCGAGGTACGGCCGCTCGCTCGCGGCACGGTACCGCGCGGCGAGCAACTTGACCTGGTCGAATTCGGCCATGGGTCAGAAGGTGCTCGGCAGCGCGCCGGACAGCTGGAGCAGTTCGAGGAACGCGTCGATGCCGCTCGGCACCGGCCAGTCCGTGTCGCGCAGCACCGCGAGATCCGCGGCGGCCCTGGCAGCGACGTCGGGTACACCGGCGTCGACGGCCTTGGCCAGCACCGTCCAGCCGGCCTCCCAGCGCCGCCGCGTGAGATCGCTCTGCACTGCTGAGACGACGGCCGTCAGAAAGGCGAGTTGCCGGTCGCCCCTCTCCGGTAGCGCGAAGGCGTTCGGATTGGCCAGAACGCGGTCCGGGTCGGGCAGGTCGAGCTGTTCGAGGTAGGCCAGCAGCTCCAGACCCGCGCCGTCGCCCACCGCGCCGATCACCGCGGCCGCGACCGCCTTCTGGTCGGAGCCGGCGGCGTACCCGACCGCCAGCAGGCGCAGCGCCATCTCCCAGGTACGCGGCGACGGCCAGGCATGGCCCCGGCTCTCCGCGTCGCCGGGCAGGTGGTGGACCAGGCCGGGCCGCGCGGTGAGGAACCCGGAGATCACCCCGCGGGCGCGGGCGACCGCGCTGGGCACCCGGGCCGGGTCGACGAGCGGCAGGGGCACGGCCGGCCAGGTTCCGGCCATGCCTCGTGCGACCGTCCGCGGGTCGTGCGTCCACTGCAGGTGGACGAACCGGTTCGCCAGTGGCGGGCTGAGGTGCCAGCCGTCCGCGGCACTGGACGGCGGGTTGGCGGCGGCGACCACACGGACCGGCTCCGGCAGCGGCAGGCTGCCGACCCGGCGTTCGAGGACGACCCGCAGCAGCGCTGCCTGGACGGCTGGCGGAGCGGAGGACAGCTCGTCGAAGAACACGACGCCGCGCCCGGCCGCGGCCAGCCGCACTGCCCAGTCCGGTGGGGCCATCGGCACGCCGGTGGTGGCCGGATCATCACCGATGATCGGAAGGCCGGCGAAGTCGGAGGGCTCGTGCACGCTCGCGATCACCGTCTCCAGCGGGACGCGGAGCCCGGCGGCCAGCTGCTGGAGGGCGGCGGACTTGCCGATCCCCGGCTCGCCCCACAACAGCACGGGGAGGTTCGCCGACACCGCGAGCGACAGCGCCTCCAGCTGCGGGTTCGCGGCCGGCTCCGTTCGCTGGGAGCCGAGCCGGCGGACCAGTTCGTCGGCCGCGGCCAGCGGATCCGGTGCGAAGTCCTCGTCGGTGACGTTCACTGTTCCTCGTCCTTCCACGTCATCCAGCGGGGCGGTCCCGGTCCAGCAGGGCCAGGAGGAAGTCCAGGTCGGTGCGCTCGCGGAAGCGGATGAGCCGGGAGAGCGACTGGCCCGTGTCGTCGGCGACGTCGGGGTTCGCTCCGGCGGCCAGCAGCGCCCGTACCAGCGCGACGGAGCCGTTGTCCCCGACCGCCACGTGCAGCGCTGTGCGCCGGTTGTGGTCCACGGCCTCGAGGTCGACCCCGGCCGCCAGCAGGCGCGGCAGCAGGACCTCGTGGTCCAGGTGGATCAGCGCGTGCAGGAGCGTGCGGCGCCGACCGTCACGGAAGCGCGGGTCGACCCCGGCGTCCAGAAGCCTGAGCACTCCCGGGGTGTCACCGTGCTGGGCGCGGCTGTACAGCTCCCGCCGCTGCTCCCGCAAGGCCTTCGGCAGCCGGCCCGCGCCGGAGGACACCGCCTGCGCCACGGCGAAGCAGCCGGCGACCGCGCCGCCGAACGCCCGCATCGCCTGCTCTCGCCGCTGCTCGTCCGCGCTGTGCGGCACCCGCAGCGCGCCGTCCTGGAAGCCCACCTCGTGCCACTCACTGCGGCATCGCACCCGAACCGGGGACGGGAGCCGCGGATCCGGCGGTCCGACCGGATCGGCGGGGTCCGCACGCAGCGGGAAGAGCGCGTCCCGGACCAGCGGATGCAGCCGGTCCGGATCCGCGTCGCCATGCCGGAGTGCGTCGAGGTCCGGCAGGCGCCGCCAGCACGCCTCGGGCAGCACCGGGGTGCCGGAGATCTCCTTGGGGTCGATGATCCGGATCCGCAGTTCGCCGGCCCGCTTGCCGCCTTCGAGCAGCAGGGCGCTGCCGTAGGAATGCGGAATCTGGAAGCGACGCCCGAAGCCCTCGCGGATGAGCAGCTGGATCTCCGGCTCGAGCCTGGTCAGCGCCAGCGGGAGTTTCTCCAGGACAGGCAACGGATCGATCGGGGCGCCCCAGCGGGGCTCGAGCGGTGACGGATCCAGCGCGATCCCCGCCGCGGCGAACGCCGCCTCGACCTTCCCTTGCTCGTGCAGCAGGGTCACCCATTCGGCGTGGGCCGGCGGGTCGGCGGGACCGGGGTCGGCCGTGGGCAGGTCCCCGGCGGCGCGTCGGGTCCCGTCCGCGTTGAAGAACGGCGGCCGGTCTCCGCCACCATGGCGTTCCAGCAGCGCGCCGGTGTGCCGTACATCCCACAGGTGCCGCAGCATGGTCCAGTTATGGAGGACGTGCCGGTGATCGCCCGAGCTGACGGCATGGTCGATCCGGCCGAAGCACAGGAGTAGCCGCTGCGGCCCGTCCACCATGGCGGGTGTGGTGACGTGCAGATACTGCGCGGCCTTGGCCGCACCCGGGTAACGGCCCAATGTCACCGTCTGGCCGTTGCGGATCGTCGTACGCCCCATCAGGACGCGCGGCAGATGCCAGCGCAGCAGGTCCGGTGCGAAATGGAGGAGGTCGTCCTCGACAGCGGCCGCGACGGCGCCGCCATGCTCCCGGGCGATGTCGGCCAGGTCGAACGCGACGTCGACGTTCGCGGCGGCGCAGGCGCCGCGCCAGTCTCCGTCGAGACGTCGCTCGGTGGCCCGCTCGATCATCCAGCGGGGAACGGCGTACCGCAGGATCCGCCGTCGGCTCGACGCCTCGTCCGGTGGGTACGACGACGGCGTGCGGCGCGGCGCCGCCTCGGCCGTGGGTGCACCGGCCGTGGGGTCGGGGACTGGCGTGCTGACGGCGTTCACTCTTCCTCGGCGAGTTCCGGATGCTCGCGTTCGATCCGATCCGTGATGAAGTCCAGGTCATCGCGTTCGAGCCAGTCGATCAGGCGGTGGAGCGAGACGGGCTCGCCGTGGATCTGGCCGGTCAGGTCGATCCGCGCCCCTGCGGTGAGCAGCGCATGGACGAGCGCCACCGAACCGTCTCCGCAGATCGCGGAGAACAGCGGCGTGCGCTGGTCCTCATCCCTGGCATCGATGTCCAGGCCCGCCGCCAGGAGCCGCCCGAGCAGACCATCATGGTCGAGGTGTCGCAGCCGGTGAGCCGGCTCGCTCCTTCGACGGCCGTGCACCCTCGGATCGACGCCGGTATCGAGCAGGTGCAGCATGTGGAGCAGGGTGCGCCGTCGGCTACCACGGACGCGTGGATCCACGCCGGCGTCCAGCAGCCGTAGGACTCCCGGGAGGTCGCCATGCTGGACCCGCGAGAGTAGCTCCCCTCGTTGGTCGCGCAGGGCCTTGGGCAGCCGTCCGGTTCCGGACGTCCACGCATGCCGTGCGGCGAAGCATCCGGCGATCGCGCCCCCGAACGCCCGCATGGCGCTCTCCCGCTGCTGCTCCTCCGCGCTGTGCGGGATGTGAAGGACGCCGTCACGGAAGGAGACCTCGTGCCACTCACCGCGGCAGCGGATCCGGACCGGCTTCGGGAGTTCCGGGTCGGACGGCCCCACCGGAACGCCGTGCACGGCGCGGCTCGGGAACAGGGCCTCGCGTACGAGCGGATGGAGCCGCTCCGGCGGATAGCCGTCGCGCAGCAGGTCAAGGTCGGGAAGGCGGCGCCAGCACACTTCGGGAAGCACCGTGTCCCCGGGCTCCGTGCCCATCTCGAATGGGACGACTCGGACGCGCAGCCCCACATCCGGTCCGTCGGTCTCGAAGAGGAGCGCCGCGTACTGTCGGTAGGGAAGCCAGAAACGGTCGGTTCCCACTGAGGCCGCAAGGCGGCGGATCTCCGCCTCCACCCGGGTCAGGGCAAGGGGCATCCGCGCGAGAACATCGAGCGGATCAACGCGATTCACCTCGGAATAGGAATCGACCTCGAGCGGCGCGGCGTCCAGATCGATGCCGACGGCCGCGAACGCCGCTTCGACCTCGCCGCGTTCGTGCAGCAGCGTGACCCACTCGGTGAGCGACGCCGGGTCGGCGCGGCCAGGGTCGGCCGTGGGAAGCTCTTCCGCCCTGCGCGGTGTGCCGTCGCTGTGGAGGAACGGAGCCCGAGCCTTGTCGCCGCCGCAGCGTTCACGCAGGTCGTCGGCATGGCGCACATCCCACAGGTGGCGCGACGAGCTCCAGTCCTGGACGACGTTGCGCCAGAACGCGCTGTACGCCCAGTCGGTCTCCAGATAGGTGTCCGGTTGGTGAACCGGCCCGACGTGCAGGCGCAGCCGCTGCGGACCGTGGACCATCCAACGAGGCGTCCGGAGGTACAGGTACGGGGCGTCTGAGGCCTCACCCGGCCGCCCCAGGACCATCACCTGGTCGGGCACGATCGTCGTACGCCCGCGGTCCAGGCGGGGCAGGTGCCAGCGCAGCAGGTCCGGGGCGAAGTTGTACAGGTCGTCCTCGAGCGCCGTGGCGACCGCGTCGCCGTGCGCGTTCGCGATGTCGGCCAGGTCGAAGGTGACATCGACGTTGGCGGCGGCGCAGGCGCCACGCCAGTCGCCGGCGAGCCGTCGTTCGGTCGCCTGATCGACCATCCATGGGGGCACCGCGTACCGCCGGATCCGCCGCAGCCGGGACGCCTCGTGCGGCGGATACGAACGGGACGGCGTACGAGGTGGCAGACCAGCCGGTGGGGGCGCCGCGCTCACCGGTAGAGGCTCCCGATCGCGTGCAGGTCCGGATGGGTCCGGGCGGCGGGACGCAGCCGTGGCGCCAGCGCACGCTTCACCCGGCGGGGCACGCCGGGGCCGAACCCGACGTATTCCAGACGGGTGTCATCGGGAACGGCAGCCAGCAGCGCCTTGGCGCCACGGCCGGTGATCCCGGTCCGGCGCAGCTCCAGCCGACGCAGTGGGCTGCCGGGCAGAGCCGCGGCCAGCACGGCGGCGCCCGCGTCTCCGGTGATGTTCGCGGGTGCGCCGAGGCTCCACTCCGACGGCGGACGTCCCAGGTCGAGTGCCTCGATACCGCTGAGTGCCTCGGCCAGCGCGCGTGCACCGTCCGGCCCGATGCCGTTGCCACCGAGGCCCAGGCGCACCGGCCGGGCGGGGTCGGCCACCGCGGCGAGCGTGGCCGCACCGGCGTCGCCGAGATGGTTCGCCGGAAGGTAGAGCTCGCGTACCCCGGCGTCCCGGATCAGCGCGGCCAGCACGTCGCCGGACTCCGAGCCCAGCCCGTTCCCGCCCAGAAACAGCCGCTCGACCGGGTTCGGCCGCTTGGTGAGCACGACCAGCAGCGCCCGCAGCCCCTCCCGCGTGAGCCCGGTGTTGACCAGGTCGAGCGTGCGGATCGTCGTGTTCTGGCGCAGCATCGCGGCGAGAGCGAGGACTCCGTCGTCGCCCACCGGGTTCCGCTTGAGCCACAAGGCGCGCACGGTGGTGTCCGTGGCCAGTCGACCGGCGAGCACCTCGGCGCCCGCCGCGTCGATGCGGTTGCAGCCGAGGTAGAGAGTCTCCAGGCCGTGGCCGGGAACGAGCGCGTCGGCGATGGTCCGGGCTCCATCGTTCCCGATGGCGTTGGTGCCCAGCAGCAGATGGACGGCGTGCGGCGAGGCCACCGCGGCCGGGAGCAGCCGCGCCGCACCAGCCGGGCCGAGGCCCTGCTTGCACAGGTCGACCCGGCCATCGGGCCGTACGGTGCCGAGCGGGAAGGTCTCGTCGGCCGCCACCGGGGTCGGCGCGGCCAGCCGGGAGACCAGCGGACCCAGGTCCACCGGATCGGCCGGCGGCACGTCAAGGTGCTCGATCGCGGGGCAGCGTACGGGCGTCGGCTCCATCATCACCAATCCACCGGTCGGTAGTCCTTCAAGAACAGGCCGGACACCCGATTCCCGGCCACACCGCGCACGATCGGGTCGTAGACCCGGGCGGCGCCGTCGATGACATCCAGCGGCGGGCGGAACCCTGCCTCCCGCTGCGCGGTCTTGCCCGGATGGGGGCGTTCGTCGGTGACCCAGCCAGTGTCGACGCTGTTCATGTAGATGCCCGAGGCCGCGTAGTCCGCGGCGGCGGTGCGGGTCAGCATGTTCAGGGCCGCCTTGGCCATGTTGGTGTGCGGATGGCGGACGGTCTTCTGCTCCCGGGAAAAGCTGCCCTCCATCGCCGAGACCTGTACGACGTAGCGGTCCGGCCACGGCGAGTCCTCGAGCAGACCGCGCAGCCGGGACGTCAGCAAGAACGGCGCGAAGGAGTTCACCAATTGGACCTCCAGCCACTCGGCCGGGTCCACCTCGTGCAGCCGGAGACTCCAGCTGTTGCGGTCGCGCAGGTCCAGCGGCTGACCGGTCTCGTCCGTCTGCCCGGCCGGGAACAGCGCCTCCAGGGCGTCCCGCCGCGTGACGGCCTGCCCAGTGGGCGTACACCCGGAGTCCGAAGGAACCGCGAGCGCCGGCGCGGGTTCCAGCCGCGCGGCGGCGGGCGCGGCCGTCCCCGATACGTCCTCCACGTCGATCTGCGCGGCCAGGCCTCTCAGCGGCGTGCTCTCCGCCGCGCGCACCTCGCGGTGGTACACGGTGGGCCGGCGGATCGTCTGGGCCGCATTGTTGACGAGGATGTCGAGACAACTGAAACGCCGCTCGACGGACTCCAGCAGACCCGCGACGGCCGCCAGGTCGAGCAGGTCGACACCGTGGACGTGTACCCGGTCCAGCCAGGCTTCGGCGTCGGGCACGGCCGCGAGCCGACGGGCGGCATCCCGCGGGAAGCGGGTGGTGACCAGGACATCCGCGCCGTCGCGCAGCAGCTTCAGCGCCAGCTGGAAACCGATCTTCACCCGTCCCCCGGTCACGATCGCCCGGCGGCCACGCAGGTCGCAGCGGGCGTACCGACGGGCTATGTTCTCCTCGGCGCAATCGGGGCACAGCAGGTGGTATTCCGGATGCACCTGCTGGTAGGCGGACTTGCAGACGTAACAGCGTCGCGTGCCCACCAGCGGGCGCCGTGTCGGCGCGGACCGGTCACCCGGCGGATCCGGCTCTGCGGAACCGGCTTGATCCCGGGGGCTCGTCGAGGCTGCCGGCGGGACGAGCGCGGGGGATGGATCCTGCTCTCGATAGCGCGCCGTGGCCGCCGTGGCCTCGTGGTCGCGTCGCCTGCGCTCGGCGTGCCGCGACGCCTTTCGTGTCTTCTTCCCCGTCCGGTACAAGTGCGCCGCGGCCTCGTGCACGGCCGCCCATTGAGGATCAGCCGGATCCGCCGCGCGTGCCTGGGCCATCACTCGCAGGCAGGTCTCGACCTCAGCCTGGTCGGGGAGGGTTCCTGATCCGGGCGGCGGTGTCCCGGTCAAGTCAGGATCGACGACCGACACCCACACCCCCACCGATGACGTCCACGATTTGGGGCAAGGCTGGTCGGATTCGAACCGACGTCCTCCAACCTGCTGTAAGGCGCGACGACCTCTGCGCTACAGCCTTGCCGCTGCAGAGCTTAGCGAATAGCACGGGCGTTCGATGGCCACTATGGGCGTATGGGACCTATCCGGCGTATGGGAATGAGAGCCGGCCTCGATCAAGATGAGGTTCACCGGCGGGACCTGGACCAGCTCCGGCCGGGCCATGATGCGTGTGTCCATCTCTGCCGGCTGAACGCGGGACTCATCGAGGTGTCTTTTCCGTGGGGAGGCGGGAGATCAGCCAGGTGACCGCCAGGGCGGCGGTGCACAAACCGGCCAGTGCCCACAGGCCGGCATCGAAGGAGCCGGTCGCGTCCTTGAACGCGCCCAGCCCGAACGCGAAGGCCACTCCCCCGAGGTTGGCGCAGAAGTTGCTGAATCCCGTGACCAGACCCGTGTTCGCGGTGCCGACGTACTGCAGCGGCACCGCGAACAGCGGCCCGAAGTAGAGCTGGAGGAAGACCGAGTTCACGGCGATCACCGCGATCAGCACCGGGAGAGCGTCCACGAAGGGGATCAGGAAGATCGTGACGGCCAGCATGGTCAGAGAGATGCCGATGACGGCCAAGGGCCGGCCGAGGCGGTCGGACAGCCAGCCGCCGAGGAAGTTGGACGGGGCCGTGACCGCCGCGCCGACGGCCACGACGGCGCCGGCCACGCCGAGAGGGTAACCCTTGTCCTCGACGATGAGGCTGGGCAGCCAGAACGCCATCCCGGTGACCACCGCGAGGCGGACGAACTGGATGAAACCGGCCAGCCACACCGCACGGTGCGCCAGGAGCTCGCGGGCGTCCGCCCAGGTCGGCGGCCTGGCGTCGGCCTTGGGCGGGGCCGAGTCGCCCAGCCTGGCGAAGGCCAGCAGGACCAGGATGCCACTGGCGGCGAACAGGATCAGCAGCCAGCGCCAGCCCAGCGGGCCGACCAGCGCCGGGCCGAGCGCGTTGAGCAGAATGTTGGAGGAGAAGCCACCGGCGACATACAGGCCCATGGCCGTGGCCCTGCGGTCCGCCCGGAACTGCCGGCTGATCAGCAGCAGGCCCGGGGCGAACACCAGCGAGCGGAAGATCCCGGAGACGGCCTGGTTGGCGACAAGCCAGCCGAAGGAGTCCAGCAGGGCGAAGGTGAGCGAGAGCAGGTTGGTGCCGAGCAGGCCGACCACGAACAGGCGCTTGGGGTCGAACCGGTCGGCCAGGTAGCCGGACGGGATCTGCATGAGCGCGTACGTGAACGTCCCGGCCGCGGCCAGCAGCCCGGCCTGCGACGGGCTGATGCCGATGTCCTCGCGGATGAGCGGGAGGAACAGGGCGATGCCGCCGAACGCGAGCGCCTGCATGCTCTGGCACACCACGATCAGCGTGGAGTTGAGCACCGGCCCTCGGGTGCGCGACGCAGAAGCGGCGGTCTCGGTCGCCATCAGATGCGGACGAGGGCAGCGGGCGAGGGCAGTTCGCGTTCCGTCATGGTCATGAAGAGTGCCTCTCTATGAACACCAAAATGCGCCGCGCACGCCGAAACCGACTGAACGCGCGACGCACAATATCGAGGGCTGTTCTAGTCGAGTGTTCGGGCATGCCCTTTCCCCGGCAAATCCGTACTCTCCCGAAATACCAGTCGGTGCGGCACGCACACCTCGTGTGCCTTGTCCATCCCGCCGCTCAGCCGCTCGGCCAGCAGGTCCACCGCCGACTGCGCGATCAGCGCCTTGTCGGGCGCCACGGTCGACAGGGCGGGTGTGGCGAACCGGCCGTCCTGGATGTCGTCGAACCCCATCACCATCACGTCGCCCGGCACCTCGTACCCCCGCTTGAGCAGCGTCCGCAGGGCGCCCAGCGCGAGCGTGTCGTTGAAGCAGAAGACCGCGTCCGGCGCGCCGGAGTCGAGCAGGCGGCTCATGGCCTCGGCGCCGTCGGCGCGCCCCCAGCGTGCGACCGGCGCGATCAGTGACGGGTCGGCGGGGATGCCGGCCTCGGCGAGCGCCTGCTGGTGGCCCTTCAGCCGCAGGCGGCCCGTCGCGGCGACGGCCGTGCGCTGCACGCCGATGGCGGCGATCCTGCGCCTGCCGCGCTCGGCCAGGTGCAGGGTGGCCGCCCGCGCGGCGGCCACGTTGTCGATGCCGACGTGATCGTACGGCGAGCGGCCCATCCCGATGCGCTCCCCGAGCAGCACCATCGGCGTACGCTCGTCGCGCCCGGCCAGGTCCTTGCCCGTGAGCGCGAGCGGGCTGAACAGCAGCCCGTCGATGAGGTGGTCGCGGATCCCGGAGATCACCACGCGTTCCTTGGCCCGGTCGCCCTGGGTCTGGTCGATGAGCACGGTCCAGCCTCGCCGGTCGGCCGCCTCGATGACGTTCGTGGCCAGTTCGGCGAAGTAGGGGTTGTCCAGCTCGGGCACCGCCAGCGCGACCACGCCGGAGCGGCCCGCGCGCAGGCTGCGCGCCGACAGGTTCGGCCGGTAGGAGAGCTCGGCTATCGCCGCCGCCACCCGGGCGCGTGTCTCGTCACTGACATGGGGATAGTCGTTGACCACGTTGGACACGGTCTTGATCGACACCCCGGCCAGCTCGGCGACGTCCTTCAGCCTCGGCCGCACCATGCCCCCTTCTCCATCGGAACCCTATCTGGTTTACAACGTTGTAACGAACTGGCGCCAGGCAATTTACAACGTTGGAACCAACGATGTAGAACGTCCGTAACCCCCACGGGCAGGAGTGATCTGGCATGTCCCTCGACAACCTCTCCAGGCGGCGCGCACTGGGCCTGGGCCTCGGTGCGCTGGTCATCGGCGCCACGGGCTGCGGCGGAGGCGGCGGCCCCAAGCAGGCGCAGGCGCCGGCCACCACGGCGGCGCCCACCGAATACGCCGGTCCCTCGGTCTCGCTGAAGTTCTGGAACGGCTTCACCGGCGGCGACGGCCCGGTCATGAAGAAGCTGGTGGACCAGTTCAACACCGAGCACCAGAACATCAAGGTGTCGATGAACGTCTACAAGTGGGAGGACTACTACGCGAAGGTCCCCGCGGCCGTCTCCGCGGGTCAAGGCCCTGACCTCGGCATCATGC
The DNA here is from genome assembly GCF_040638335.1 of Nonomuraea sp. NPDC026600. Lineage (NCBI taxonomy): Bacteria > Bacillati > Actinomycetota > Actinomycetes > Streptosporangiales > Streptosporangiaceae > Nonomuraea > Nonomuraea sp. NPDC026600. Next base: position 579,804 of record NZ_JBEZYD010000002.1, on the reverse strand, counting down.
ACGTCGACAGCGTCGCCACCAACGCGGCCCGGCAGGTGGTCCTGCCCCTCGACGACGTGGCCAACGCGCTCAGCCTCACCGAGGCGGACTTCTCCCCGCCGGTCTGGAAGGCCGGCGTCTACAAGGGCGCGCGCTACTCGATCCCGCTCGACGTGCACCCGCTCGGCCTGTTCTACAACAAGACGGTCATGAAGCAGGCCGGGCTCGACCCGGAGCAGCCGCCCAAGACCGGCGAGGAGTACATGACGGCGCTGGAGGCGCTGAAGAAGGCGGGCATCCAGGGGCACTGGGCCACGCCGTTCCCGTTCACCGGAAGCATGCAGTTCGGGACGCTGCTCTACCAGAACGGCGGCCAGCTCTTCGCCGACGACGCCGGCGTCTCGCGCTTCGCCGAGGACCCCGGCGTGCAGGCCCTGACCTGGCTCGTCGACCTCGTCAACAAGGGCTACAGCCCCAAGAACGTCGGCCAGGACTTCGACTTCATCGCCCTGCAGAACGGCAAGGCCGCGTTCAACTGGAACGGCATCTGGTCCATCAACACGCTCAAGGAGATCAAGAACCTGGAGTGGGGTGTCGCGCCGCTCCCGCAGATCGGGGCGAAGCCGGCGGCGTGGGCGGGCTCGCACCAGTTCGTGGTGTTCAAGCAGCGTACGCCCGACCAGAACAAGCTGACCGCGGCCAAGGTGTTCATCAACTGGATCAGCGGCCACTCGCTGGAGTGGGCCAAGGGCGGCCAGGTGCCGGCCCGTAAGTCGATCCGCGACGGTGCGGAGTTCGCGGCGCTGAAGGAACAGGCCGCGATCGGCACCCAGATCGACAACCTCTACTTCCCGCCGTCGGTGGCGGGCATCGGGGACGCCACCGCGGTCGTCGACCAGGCGATCAACGCGGCGATCCTGCTCAGGAAGAGCCCCAAGGACGCGCTCACGGAGGCCGCCGCCAAGGCCGACAAGATCCTTGAGGCCAACCGGAAGAAGTACGGCGCCTGATGGTCGCGATCTCAGCGGAAGAGACGTTGGGGCGGGAGGTGCGCGTTCCCCGATCGGGCAAGGCGACGCCGTACCTGTTCCTGGCGCCGTACCTGATCCTGTTCTCCGTGTTCGTGCTGGCCCCGGCCCTGTTCGGGATCTGGGTGAGCCTGCACGACTGGGACTACATGCTCGAGGGCAAGCCGTTCGTCGGCCTGGACAACTACACGGCGCTGTTCGACGACCAGTCGCCCGTCCACGGCGACTTCTGGATGTCGATGCGGGCGACCGGGCTCTTCACCGTGTTCAGCGTGCCGTTCCTGGTCGTGCTGCCGCTCGGGGTGGCGTTGCTGCTCAACCGGCCCTTCCGGGGCAGGACGCTGTTCCGGGGGCTGTTCTTCGCGCCGTTCGTGCTGGGCGTGGCGGTGGTGTGCCTGATGTGGCGGCTGCTGCTCGACCCGAACCTCGGCCTGGTCGACTGGATACTCGGCACGCCGATCCCCTGGACCACCGCGACGCCGTGGGCCTGGATCGCGCTGGTCGGGGTGACGGTCTGGTGGACGCTCGGGTTCAACGCGGTGATCTACCTGGCCGGGATGCAGGACATCCCGCGCGAACTGTACGACGCGGCGAAGGTGGACGGCGCGGGGCGGTGGGGCCAGTTCGTCCACGTCACGCTGCCGGGGCTGCGGCCCGTCGCGCTCTTCGTGGTGACGACGACGATCCTGGCCTCGGCGAACATGTTCGGGCAGTCGTACCTGCTGACTCAGGGGGCGCCGGGCGGGGAGACGCGGACCGCGATCATGTACATGCTCCAGCAGGGGCTCAGGGAGTACAAGATGGGCAGCGCCTCGGCCATGAGCTACCTGCTCACGCTGCTGCTGATCCTGGTCAGCGTGGCCAACTTCCGGCTGTTCAGGACCCGGCCATGAAGCGCTACACGGGCCTGCTGGCCCTCACCGTGCTGTTCGTGGGGCCGCTGGTGTGGGCCTTGGGCGTGTCGTTCAAGACGCAGACCGAGGCCACCCGGGTGCCGCCCACGCTGCTGCCCGCCGAGCCGACGACGTCCGCGTACGGGACGGTCTTCCAGGGCACCACGGACACGCCGGTGCTGCGCTGGTTCGCCAACAGTCTCATCGCCGCCACCGGGCACATGCTGCTGGTGCTCGTGGTGGCGTCGCTGGCCGCGTACGCGCTGGCCAGGCTGGAGTTCCGCGGCAAGAAGCTGATGTTCGGGATGATCGTCGGCACGCTGCTGGTGCCGGGGTTCGTCTTCATCATCCCGCAGTTCCTGATCGTCGACCGGCTCGGCTGGCTGGACAGCCTGACGGCGCTCATCGTGCCGGGGGCGGCGGGCGCGTTCGGGGTGTTCTTCCTGCGGCAGTTCTTCCTCGGGCTGCCGGGTGAGCTGGACGAGGCCGCGCTGATGGAGGGCGCCAACCACTGGCACATCTTCTGGCGGATCACGCTGCCGCTGTCGCGGCCCGCGCTGGCCACGCTGGCCGTGCTGAGCTTCCTGTCCAACTGGAACGACTTCATCTGGCCGATCTACGTGATCTTCAGTCCCGAGTACTTCACGCTGCCGCCGGGCCTGTCGATCCTGCAGGGCGCGTACACGATCCACTATCCGGTGATCATGGCGGGCGCGGTGCTGGCCAGCGTCCCCGTCCTGATCCTCTTCAGTCTGACCCAGCGGTACGTCATCGAAGGCATCTCTCGTAGCGGCCTGAAAGGCTGACCTATGTACTTGGCTGTCATCGCCACGCTGATCCTCTCCCTGTTCACCAATCCGGTGACCAACTCCTTCTCCGACACGTTCGCCGACCCGTCGGTGATCCGCGGGCAGGACGGCTACTGGTACTCCTATGGCACGTCGGACCCGCTGCGCGAGGGCGAGAAGGTCCTGCACAGGCTGCCGATCGCCCGCTCCGCCGACCTGGTCGACTGGACCTACGTGGGCGACGCGTTCGGGCCGGACAACCTGCCGTCATACGCGGCGCCGGGCAGTCTGTTCTGGGCACCGGACATCCGTTACCTCGACGGCCGGTACGTCATGTACTTCACCGTCACCGACACCGCCGCCACACCCGCCAACTGGGACTACTCGATCGGCGCCGCCACGGCACCCACGCCGGCCGGGCCGTGGACGCACATCGACGCCCCGGTCGTCGCCCCGCGTCCCTCGGGCAACTCGTACTGGAACACGATCGACCCCTCGCAGTTCACCGACGTGGACGGGCGCAAGTACCTGTACTTCGGCGGGTTCTTCGGCGGCCTGTGGGTGACCGAGCTGTCCGCCGACGGACTGCGCGCCACCGGGCAGCCGCAGCAGGTCGCGATCGACAACAAGTTCGAGGGCGCGTACGTGGTGCGCCACGACGGCTACTACTACCTGCTCGGCTCCTCGGCGAACTGCTGCGCCGGGCCGACCACCGGCTACTCGGTGCTGGCCGGGCGCTCGACCAGCCCGCGCGGGCCGTTCGCCGACCGCGATGGCGTGCCGCTGCTGGCCTCGCGCGCCGGTGGCACCCCTGTCCTGGACCAGAACGGCAACCGCTTCATCGGCACCGGCCACCACGCCCAGCTCACCGACCTTTCCGGTCAGGACTGGATGCTCTACCACGCCATCGATCGAAGCGACCCGTTCCTGGACGAGCCGTACGGGATCAACGAGCGGCCCATGCTGCTGGACCGGCTGGACTGGATCGACGGCTGGCCGGCCGTGCGTGCGGGGGCCGGGCCTTCCGAGCAGTCGCGGGAGACGCCGGTGACCCGCGGGGTCGTGGACGATCGGTTCGCGGGCGATCTGTCGGGCTGGCGGAACACGGCCGGCTGGGCCGTACAGGAGGGATACGTCCGTGGCCAGGGCACGCTCATCAGCCGCAGGTCGCTCGGCGGGGACGTCCGTGTCGAGACCGACCTCAAGACGGACAAGTCCGCCGGGATTCGCCTCGGCGGCACGACCGCGGTCGTTTCGCGCGACGGGTTGACGCTTACCTCGGGCGGCGCGTCCCGTACGGTGGCGCTGCCCGGAGGGGCCGCGACCTGGCACAACCTGGCCGTCAGCGTCAAGGGACGGACGATCACCGCCGAGGTGACCGAGGCCCGGCCGCGTGACCCGCAGGCGAGCGTCACCGTCACGGGCAGCGCGAACGGCCCGATCGGGCTGGTCGCCGACGGGGGCGCCGACTTCGACAACGTCTCCGCCGCCCCGCTGTTCAAGGCCGTCACCAAGGCGGCGCCGACGCCGCGTACGGGCCGGCTGCTGGACGCCGACGAGTTCACCGGGCCGCTCGACTCCCGCTGGACCTGGGTGCGGCAGGACGCCGCGGCCAAGATCGAGGAGGGCGTGCTGCGCTGGCCCGTCCAGGGCGCCGACCTGGTCGGGACCGGCAACAAGGCGTCGCTGCTGCTGCGCGAGGCCCCCAAGGGCGACTACGTCGTGGAGACCAAGCTCACGCTCGACCTGGGCGAGGACGCCATACGCAACTACCAGCAGGCCGGGCTGATCGCCTACGCCTCCGACGACGACTTCGCCCGCCTGTCCCAGGTGGCGATCTGGAACACCCGCCAGGTCGAGTACGGCCGCGAGCTGACCTTCGCCGGCCGCCTGTCCTACGGCGGCAACATCGTCGGCCCGCCCGCCAGGACCACCTGGCTGCGGCTGGCGCACCACGTGGACCCAGCCAACGGGGAGCACGAGTTCCGCGCCGGTTCCAGCCGCGACGGCAGGACCTGGACCTGGGGCGGCGTGTGGACCTTCCCCAAGGACACGGCCGTGCGCATCGGCCTGGTCGCCCACGGAGGGGCCCAGCCGGCCGTCAACGCCGACTTCGACTACGTACGCGTCTACCGAGGAGCCTGACCTGTGCCGCAAGCACACCTGACCCTTGACCCCTCTTTCCGCATCGCCCCCGTCGACCGGCGCCTGTTCGGCTCGTTCGTCGAGCACATGGGCCGGTGCGTCTACACCGGCATCTTCGAACCGGGTCACCCGGCGGCGGACGAGAACGGCTTCCGCACCGACGTGCTGGAGCTGACCCGCGAGATGGGCGTGAGCGTGGTTCGCTACCCGGGAGGCAACTTCGTCTCCGGCTACCGCTGGGAGGACGGCGTCGGCCCCGACCGGCCCTCCCGGCTGGACCTGGCCTGGCGGCAGATCGAGACGAACGCGTTCGGGCTCAACGAGTTCATGACCTGGACCCGGGCCGCCGGGGTGGAGCCGATGATGGCCGTCAACCTCGGCACCCGGGGTATCCAGGAGGCCTGTGACCTGCTCGAATACGCCAACCACCCCTCGGGCACGCAGTGGTCGGACCTGCGGGTCAAACACGGAGTGACCAACCCGTACGGGATCAAGCTCTGGTGTCTCGGCAACGAGATGGACGGACCCTGGCAGATCGGCCACAAGACCGCGCACGAGTACGGACGGCTCGCGAACGAGACCGCCAGGGCCATGCGGCTCGTCGACCCCGGCATCGAGCTGGTGCTGTGCGGCAGCTCCAACAGCGGGATGCCGACGTTCGGCGCGTGGGAGGCCACCGTGCTCGAACACGCCTACGACGCGGTCGACTACCTGTCGCTGCACAACTACTACGAGGAGAACGGCGACCTGCCCGGCTTCCTCTGCAGCGCCGTGGACATGGACCGCTACATCTCCGCCATCGTGGCCACGGCCGACCACATCGGGGCGAAGCTCCGGCGCAAGAAGAAGATCAACCTGTCCTTCGACGAGTGGAACGTCTGGTACCAGAGCCGGTTCACCGGGCGCGAGCGCTCGCCGTTCCAGGAGGCGCCGGAGCTGATCGAGGACACCTTCACCGCCGCCGACGCCGTGGTGGTGGGGGACTTCCTGATCACGCTGCTGCGGCACGCCGACCGGGTGAGCATCGCCTGCCAGGCGCAGCTCGCCAACATCATCGCGCCGATCAGGACCGAGCCCGGCGGCCCGGCCTGGCGTCAGACGATCTTCCACCCGTTCGCGCTGACGGCCCGGCACGCGCGCGGCACCGTGCTGCGGGTGGAGCCGTCCGGGCCGCTCCTGGAGACCGAACGGTACGGCGAGGCGCCCGCGCTGTCGGCGGTGGCCACCGTCGACGGGTCCCAGGTGGCGCTGTTCGCCGTCAACCGGTCGCCCGACCAGGACCTCGACCTCACTGCCCGGCTCCCGGGGGCGGTCAGGCCGGTGTCGGCCTCGGTGATCGCCGCCGGGGACGACCCGCACCGGGTGGAGGCCCTTCCGCGGCCGCTGACCGTACAGGCTGACGGTGACCGGCTGACGGCGCGGTTGCCCGCCGCCTCATGGACGATGATTCTCGCTGATTGCGAAAATTTGTCGGCCGCCGGCTCATAGGGACGCGCCGCCGCACATCACCAGGTGCTGGCCGGTGACCGAGCCCCCTTCAGGGCCGAGGAGGAAGGCCGTCAGTCCCGCGACCTCCTCGGGCCGGATGAACCGGCCCAGCGGCGGCACCCGTGGCGGCGTGGCGGCACGTCCGGGATCCCGCAGCATGGGGGTGTCGGTCGGCCCGGGGGCGACCACGTTGACGGTGATGCCACGCGGGGCCAGCTCCATGGCCCAGGAACGGGACAGGCCCACGAGCGCGGCCTTGGTGGCCGCGTACTGGCTCTTGCCCGCCACGCCGGTCATCGTGCGGCTGCCGATCAGCACGACGCGGCCGCCGGGGCGGATCGCGTCGGCGAGGGCGTTCACCAGGACGGTCGCGGCCTCGACGTGGACCCGCCACATGAGGGCGCCGTCCGGCGCGGAGAGGCGTCCGAGCGGCGCGGAGCGTTGCAGGCCCGCGGCGTGAACGATGGCGTCGACGGCGCCCACCTCGGCCGATACGCCGGCCAACTGGTCGAGGTCGGTCAGGTCGGCCTGGATCCACGAGTAGGCGGGGGTGTCCTGGTGGTGCTCCGGAGGGCGGGTGCGGCTCATCCCGGTGACTCTCCAGCCCTCACGGAGCAGACGTGCGGCGACGGCCCGGCCGATGCCGGAGCTGGCCCCGGTCACCACCGCGTGGCGTGGCTCGTCCGCCGTCTCCGGCGTGGTGTCCATCGGCACGTCAGAGGCCTTCGGCGGGGGCGGCCCACTCGGGTCGTACCCGGACGTACTTGATGACGCGGCGGTGGTAGGTGAAGGCGATGTGCAGGTCGCCGTCGTCGCTTTCGTGGATGGACGGGTAGGAGTACTCCCGGTTGAGACCGTCGCGGGAGTTGTTGGTCAGGCAGTAGCCGTCGCCCACCTCCAGATCGCGGCGGATCGGCCACGTGCGCCCGCCGTCGTCGGACAGCGCGAGGGTCATGGGCGCACGCGGGGCGCCCCAGAACGCGGTCCGCTCATCGCTCCCGGCAGGTGCCGCCTCTTCATCGGCCGGACTCGCCGCCGGGGTCTCGGCGAGGCCGTCATCGTCGATCTCGTCGTACAGGGACACTCGGCGCTCGGTGGCGTCGGCCGCGCTGCTGGCGTTGAACACCAGCGCCAACCGGCCGTCACGCAGCGTGACGTACTGGATGGAGGAGTTGTTGTTGGGCAGTTCGGTGGCGGTGGGAGCGCTCCAGGTCGCGCCCTCGTCCGCCGACCGGCTCTCGTAGACCGAATCCGCCCAGCGGCTGCGGAACAGCGCGAGCAACGTGCCGTCGGTCAGCACATGGATGTTCATGTGGACGCAGCCGGTGCTCTCGGGGACGGGCTGTTCGTGCCACGTTCGTCCCTCGTCGTCGGAGATCATGAGGGAGCTGGTGTCACGGTCGCCGACCCAGCGCTTGCCCGGCGTGGTGACGCAGTTGAAGACGGGCAGCAGCCACCGGCCGGACGGCAGCACGAGCACGGGCTGCCGGACGAAGACGCCGCCGCGGCTCGTGGCGGGGATGAGGGTCTGCACAGGTCCCCACGTGTGACCGTCGTCTCGCGAGATGCGGCGACGGACTTCGGCGGTGTCCTGGTTGCCGGCGTGCTGGGCGGTGTACAACAACCACAGCTCTCCCGCGGGCGTGGGAAACAGGACCGGGTTCTGTTCGGAACGCGTCAGGTCGTCGGACAGCCGCGTGGGCGTGGACCAGGTGTCCGCGCCCTTCTCCAGCCGGGAGAACCAGATGGAGATGTCCGAGACACCCTCCTGCGTGCCACCGAACCACACACAGCCGAGATCACCGTTGCGCAGCGACATGATGTTGGCCGCGTGGTTCTGCACGGCGGGCGCGACCAGGTACGCGTCGCGGCGGTCCGGATCGTCGTCGCGAACGCGGATCAGACCGTCCATGGGCAGGTGATCGGGAACGGACGTCTGGGACTGGCTCACTGCTCTCCTTGGCGAGACTGGGCTCGGGCGTCGGTCAAGTGGGACTTCGCGACCTGTTCGAGGTGGACGAGGTCGCAGGCGATGGTGGCGAAGGTGTATCCCTCGGCCAGGCGCTTGGCGGCGGTCCCGCCGTCGGGGGTGTGGATGCCGGCGGCGATACCGGCGGACCTGGCGGCTTCGCGCACCGTGACCAGCGCGTCCTCGAACTGGGCGGCGATCGCCGGATCGCCGGGGAAGGCGCCGCCCAGGGCCAGGCACAGATCGGACGGGCCGACGTAGACGCCGTCCAGGCCGGGGGTGGCGCAGATCGCCTCGACGTTCGCCAGCCCCTGTGCCGTCTCGATCATGGCGAGGACCAGCACGGTGGCGTCGCTGTCCCCGGGGCGCGGCCCGATGCGGAGCGCCGAGCGCATCGGCCCGTACGAGCGGCGCCCTTTCGGCGGATAGCGGGTCGCGGAGACGGCCGCCGCGGCATCGTCGGCGGTGTCGATGAGCGGCACGATGACACCTGCGGCGCCCGCGTCGAGGGCCCGGCCGATGGGGCTGGGGTCGTTCGCCTCGACCCTCACCAGGCCCGCGGACACGCCGCCCGCGTCGATCGCGGTCAGGCCGCTCAGCATCCCCGAGTAGCCCAGCAGACCGTGCTGAGCGTCCAGGCACACGTAGTCGTAACCGAGGCGCGCGATGCGCTCGGTGGACACCGGCGAATCGAGCACGGCCCAGTAGCCCAGTGCGGTTTCCCGGGCACGAATCCTGGCGGTGAAGTCGGTGATGCTCACGGCTGGCCTTCTCCTCGGTGGTCGGCTCTCATCGGTTGTAGGCGGGCATGGGGCCGCGCAGCTCCGCGCCCACCCGGTCACAGGCTGCCACGACGTCCTCGGGAAGCGGTCCCGCCGCGGCGGTCGCGATGTTCGCGCGGAGGTGTTCGACCTTGGAACCGCCGAGCAGGAGGGCCCCCACGCCGTCGCGATGGAGCAGCCACCGTAGGGACAGCTCGACGAGGGGGATGCCCGCCTGCGCGGCGATCCCACCGAGCGTGGTGACGGCCTCGAACAGCGCCGGGTTCCAGTACCGCTGCCGGTACATGGGGGCGAGCTTGGAGTCGCCGAAGCGACCGGCGGCGGGGTCCTGCTCGAAGGTGTGCCGCCCGGTGAGCAGGCCCCCGCCGAGCGGGTTGTAGACCATGGTCGTCAGGCCGGTGCTCTGCGCGAACTCCAGGTACTCCTCCTCCACCCTGCGGGCCAGGAGGTTGTAGAGCTGCTGGGCGACGACCGGCCGCGGCGCGCCGGCGGCGTCGGCGGCGTGGTTGATCTCGGCGATCTGCCAGGCCGCGTAGTTGGAGACGCCGAGTGCGCCGATCTTGCCCTCGGCGACGAACTCGGCGATGGCGCCGAGCGTCTCGGCCGGCGGCGTGCGGCGGTCGGGCTGGTGCAGGTAGAACAGGTCGACGTGGTCGACCTGTAGGCGGCGCAGGCTGCCTTCGAGGCTCGCCCGCAATCCCTTGGCGGACAGCGGCGCGTGATCGCCGGCGTCCGGATGGGGCATACCGGCCTTGGTCGCGAGGACGATCCGGTCGCGCCGGGTGGCGAGCAGCGGTCCCAGGATGGACTCGGTCGCGCCGCCCGCGTAGGCGTTCGCGGTGTCCACGCCGGTGATGCCGGCGTCGAGTGCCGCGTCCAGCATGCGCGCGGCCTCTTTCGCGTCGGCCGTGTCGCCGAACGTCATGGTGCCCAGCACCAGCGTGGACAGCCCGATGCGCGCCCCGGACGGTGTTGCCGCCGATACGGAGATCGCCGGTACGGAAGGTGTCATCGGTCGGTTCCTCGCTGAACGGGTGTTCCGGGGGACTGCGTAGTGGACGGGGCCCGCACCAGTTCGCGCGGCTTGCGCCCGCGTATAGCGGCCGGGTCCAGTGCGGCCCTGCGGAGGGCGCGGGTGTAGGGATGGGCCGGCGCGGCCAGCACCTTCCGGGTGGGGCCGGACTCGACCAGGCGCCCTTTCTTCATGACGATGATGTCCTCGCTGATCTCCCTGACCACACCGAGGTTGTGGGAGATCACGACATAGGTGAGGCCGGTCTCGGCCTGGATCTTCATGAGCAGGGCGAGGACCTGCGCCTGGACGGACACGTCCAGAGCGCTCGTCGCCTCGTCGCAGACCAGCAGATCGGGTTGGGAGGCCAGGGCTCTGGCGATGCCGATGCGCTGGCGCTGGCCGCCGGAGAACTCCGGCGGGCGGCGCTCCAGGGCCGTGGCGGGCAGGCCCACCTGGTCGATGAGCCTGGCCGCCTCCTTGGCCCGTGCGCGTCTGTCGCGCATTCCGCGCACCCGCAGCGGTTCCGCGACGATCTCCTCCGCCGACAGGTGCGGGTCGAGCGACCCGTACGGGTCTTGAAAGATCATCTGTACCCGGTTGCGCATCGGGCGCAACTGTTTCTCGGTCAGCTGGGCGATGTCGGTGCCGCCCACCACGATGCGGCCCGCGACGGGCTTGACCAGCCGGACGATCGACCGGGCGATCGTGGACTTGCCGCAGCCTGACTCCCCCACGATGGCCAGGGTGCCGCCCCGCCGTACGGTGAAGCTGACGTCGTCGACCGCGCGGAACACGCCGTGGGCGACGGGATAGTCCACGACGAGGCCGTCGACCTCGAGGAACGCGTCGGTCATCGAGATTCTCCCAGTGCTACCGGGTCGGCCGGCGACCCGTCGTCGGCGGGCTCTTCCGGGGACTCGCCGTCCTCGGCGGGCGCTTCCAGGGTCTCGCCGTCCTCGTCCCACGGGCCGAGCTGGGGGACCGCCGTCAGCAACTTCCTCGTGTAGGGCTCGCCGGGTGCGCCGACGATCTGCTCGGCCTCGCCGGACTCGACGAATCGCCCGTCCTTCATGACATGGATGCGGTCCGAGACGAGCCGGGCCACGCCGATGTCGTGAGTGATCATGAGGATGCCGATGCCGGTGTTCTCCTGTACTTCGAGCAGCAGGTCGAGGATGCCCGCCTGGACGGTGACGTCCAGGGCGGAGGTCGGTTCGTCGGCGACGAGCAGGACGGGCGACCCGGCGAGCGCGAGCGCGATGAGCACGCGCTGCAGCATGCCTCCTGACAGCTGATGCGGATACTTGTGGAGCTGGGACTCCGGATCGGGGATGTGCATCCGGGCCAGCAGGCCGACGGACCGCGCGACGGTTTCCGACCTGGACAGGCCGCGGTGACGCAGCCGCACGGCCTCACGGAGCTGCTGCCCGATGGTGTGGACGGGGCTGAGCGCCGTCATCGGATCCTGCGGGATGAGGGAGACGGTACGCCCGCGTAGCTTGCGCGCCGCGCGCGGGTCGGCGATGACGTCGACTCCCTGGAAGCGGGCCTTGCCGGAGAGGACCGCCAGTTCCGGGGGGAGCAGCCGCAGGATGCCCATGGCCGTGGTGGACTTGCCGGATCCCGACTCGCCGATGATCGTCACGGTTTCGCCCTGGCGGATGAGGAAGCTGACGCCGTCGACGGCGCGGACGATACCGGCTTCGGTGATCAGCTCGATCTGCAGGTCCTCGACCTCCAGCAGGGGACGATCGGCCTCGTCGAACTCGGCTGTCATGCTCGGCTCACCTTCCTTTCCGTCTGCGGACGCGGTCCCTCAGCCCGTCGCCGAGCAGGTTGACACCGACGACGAGCAGCACGATGAACAGTCCGGGCAGCGTGACCAGCCACCACGACGTCGTGATGTAGTCCTGGCCGTCGGAGATGATGCGGCCCCAGGTGGCGAACGGGCGCTGCGGACCGGCGCCCAGGTAGCTCAATGCGCTCTCCAGCAGCACGGCCTGGGCCAGCAGCAGCAGGATCACGAGCGTGGCCTGCTTGACGACGTTGGGCAGTACGTGCCGGAGCAGGATGGCGACGCGGCGCAGGCCGAGCACCCGGGCCGCGGCCACATAGGGTTTCTCCCGCTCGACGAGCACCAGGGAACGGGTCAGGCGGGCCACCTCCGGCCACTGCGCGATCGCGATCACGAAGGTGATGACCGGAATGGAGGGGCCGAAGAGCGCGACGACCAGCAGCAGCATCAACAGCAGAGGGAGCGAGAGCTGCGCCTCCAGCAGGCGGGAGACTATGGTGTCGACCCAGCCGCCGAAGAATCCGGCCGCGGCACCGGCGATGAGGCCGATGATGCCGGACACGACGATGGCCAGCACCCCGACGGTGAGCGAGACCTGGCCGCCGTGCAGGACCCGGGAGAGAAGGTCCCGGCCGAGCTGGTCGGTTCCGAACAGGTGCCCGCCGGTCAGCGGGGGCAGGCGGCGCAGGCCGAGGCTCTGCTCGTCCGGCCCGGGGATCGGCAGCACGTTGGCCAGGACGACGGGCAGGACGACGAGGGCCACGCACACCGAGCCGACCCAGGTCTTCAGCCGCGCGCCCTTGCGGCGGCGGACCGCCGCAGATCGCGCGAGATCCTTGGCGGTCACCGCGCTGGGCCGCGCGGAGGGCTCCGGGGTGTCCGGGCCCCTGAAGCCGTCGGCGGGGCCGGCCTCGGTGGCGGTCATGAGGCCACCGCCTTCCCGAGTCGTACCCGCGGGTCGAGCAGCGGGTAGGCGAGATCGATGAGGAGTTGGACGGCCACCGTCAGGATGGCCGTGACCAGGACGGTCGCCTGGATCAGCGGGTAGTCCCGGGTTTCCAGCGCCCGCACGACGAGCGATCCGACACCCGGCCAGGCGAAGACGACCTCGACCACCACCACGCCGTTGAGCATGGCGGCGAACCGGGTGCCGAGCGCGGTCACCACCGGGACGGCCGAGTTGCCCATGGCGTAGCGCCAGGTCAGGCCGCGTTCGGAGATGCCGCGGGAGCGGGCGATCGTCAGATAGGGAGCCGCGAAGCCGGTCCCCATCTCCCGGCTCACCAAGCGGGAGATCAGCGCGATCTGCAGGATGCCGACCGTCAGGGTCGGCAGTACCAGGCCGGCCCAACTGGTGAAACCGGAGGCCGGGAGCACAGGGACGAGCACCGCGAAGACGGTCAGCAGCATGATGCCGCTCCAGAACTCCGGCATGGACTGGCCGGCGATCATGGCCACGTTGGCCCCGAGCTCGCGGGCGGTGTCGGCGTGCCGCGCCATCCAGACGCCGAGCGGGATGGCCACGACCGCGGCGAACAGGATGGAGGACACGGCGAGCATGACGGTGTACGGCAGCCGGCTCAGGACGACGTCCATGGCGGGGGCCTGGAAGGAGAAGGACGTGCCCAGGTTGCCGCTGAACAGGTCACGAACGAAGATTCCGTACTGCTCTATCAGCGGTTTGTCCAGGCCGAACTGGACGCGGATGCGTTCGAGCTCCGCCGTGGTGGCCAGGGGGCTGGCGTAGGCGGCCGCCGGATCGCCTGGCGCCAGCCGTACGAGCACGAAGACCGTGGAGACGGTCAGGAAGATCGCCAGGAGGCTCTGCCCGACACGTTGGGTGACATAGCGGACCACGACTCATCCATTCAGCCGGACAGATGCCAGGTCGTAGGAGTTGGTAGGACTGAGCAGCACGTTCTGCACGCGCTTGCGCCGGGCGATGACGGTCTTGGGGACGAAGGCCCACATGCAGGGCCAGGTGTTCCAGATCTCCTTCTGCGCGGTGGCGAGGAGAGCGTCCCGGGCCGTCTTGTCGGTTTCCCGGGAGGCCTTCTGGAGCATGGTGGTGATCTTGGGGAACACGTAACCGTGGTAGGTGTCCCGGGTGGCCTCCTTCTCCGCCGTGCCGGCGAACATGCCCTGCAGCGGAGTCAGTGCCAGCCCGGTCGGGCCGGGGTAGCCGTTGCCGAGGATGTCCCAGTCGCCGCCCCGGCCCTGCCGCCACTTGGAGATGTCGCCGCCCGGCTGGAACTGCTGGAGTTCGGCCTGCACGCCGACCGCCTTGAGCATCTCCACCACGGCTTCCATGACGCTCGTGTCGTTGGCGAACTCCCCGGTCTCCCAGATGATCTTGAGCTTGAGATCCTTCACTCCGGCGGCCTCGAGCAGCTGCTTGGCCTTCGCCGGGTTGTAGACGTACTCGCCCGTCTGCACCGCCCCGGTCAGGGTGTCGGCCACCACGCCTCGGGCCTGGGTCACCGAATCGGCGAAGACGTCCTTGATCAGGGCGGGGCCGTTGATGGCGTAGCTGAGCGCCTCGCGCACGCGCGCGTCGGCGAGCGGGTGCCCGGAGGGTTTGCGGAAGTTGTAGAAGAGCTGGGTGATGCGCGTGCTCGGCACCTGCTGTATCTCCACGTCGCCGAGACCGGAGAGCTGGCTGATCGTATCGGGGGAGATCGCGTCGATCACATCGACCTCGCCGCTGCGCAGGGCGACGACGCGGTTGGCCTCCTCCGGGAGGAACCTGACCTGTACGGTCTTGATCGCGGGCGCGGAGCCCCAGTATTTGTCGTTGACCTGCAGTGTGTACTCTCCGGTGCCCCGGTTCGCGGCGGTGACGATGTAGGGACCCGAGCCTATGCCGCCCTGAAGTTCCTCCGGCTTGTTGGCCGCGGCGGGGGTGATCAGGATGTTCGCCATCAGGTAGTCGAGCGTCGGCACCGGGTTCTCGGTCACGAGCTTGAAGGTGCTCGCGTCGACGGGGGTGACCGTCGGCCATTCGGGGAACAGGCCGGCCAGGAACGATCCTGGGACCTTCTGGTACATCTGCAAGGCCGTTGCCACGTCTTCGACCTTGATGGGGCTGCCATCGGAGTAGTGGACGCCGGCCCGCAACTTGACCGTCCACTCGGTGGGAGCCGTCAGCTCGAACCTCTCGGCCAGGACGGGCTGCACGGTGAGCTTCGGATCGATGAAGGTCAGCGCCTGGCGGACACCACGCTGGACGGTAAGGGCGGCATCGAACTGGTTGAGCTTGTTGTCCAGCGACACGAGTGAGCGGTTGAGCGCCAGCGTGAGGCCCGGACCGGCGGTGGAACCGGCGCCGGAGCCCGCGCCGGTGACAGGCCCCGGTCCCGCGCAGGCGGCGAGGGGACTCAGCGTCATGGCCGCGCCCGTGAGAGCACCGAGGCGGAGAAGACTTCGGCGGGAGTACTGGGGGCCACTTCCGAGGTGAGTCATTGTGCTTCTCGCTTTCTGGACCGTCCGCAGCGGTGCGCTTCTCAGCAGCGGCCGCCTGCCAGGACCGGATGTTTCCCACGTCACAACGACGTTGCTGCACCATTACATGCATGCGCGCTTCGCGCAAGAGGTCTAGCGCATTTTGTGCAAGCTGTGACATCATCCAGTCAAGACGAAGGCTGCGCCGACGTGCCCGCCTCGCTCCGGAGCGGATCATGTATGACGTTCGCGGGGGCAGTGAGAGCCTGCCTGAGGTGCATAGATCGATCACATCGGGGGATTCCTTTGACGCCCAGGAGAAGCACGGCCGCGCACGGTGTGCTCATCGTGGCCGACGACCTCTCGGGCGCGGCCGAGTCGGCAGCGCGAATAATGATGCGCGGAACACGCACAATGATTGTCCTCGCTCACCACGCCGTGCGGGGCGAGTGCGATCCCGCCGACATCCTGGTGGTCGATACCGACTCGCGGCACCGGCCGCCCACCGAGGCCGCCGCGGCGGTGCGTTCCGCGCTCGCCCTGGCCTCGGCCGGGCGGCCGCGGCTGGTCTTCAAGAAGATCGACTCTCTGCTGCGCGGCAACGTCGCGGCGGAGGTGGCCGCGCTCATGGCGCCTGGGGCCGGCATCGTCGTCGCCCCCGCCCTGCCCGGCCTGGATCGGGTGGTACGCGGCGGCGTGCTGCACCTGGCCGGTGTCGCCCTCCATCAGGCGAACGCCTGGGCGGTGGACGGCGTCTCCGCTCCGACCTCGGTCGAGGCGGCCCTGGCGCCGCTGCCGGCCCGCGTGCTGGACCTCGCGACCGTGCGATCGGATCGCCTTTCCGACGCGATCGCCTCCTGCGCCGAAGACTCGCGCATCGCGCTGTGCGACGCCGAGACGGATGCCGATCTGGACGCCGTGCTGCGTGCCGCGCTCGCCGTACCGTCGGTGCGGCTGGTCGGATCCGGCGGGCTCGCCGACGCGCTCGGCCGTCACCTGCGGAGTCTTGGCGTGGACGTCGAGGAGCATGAGCCCGTCCCCGCGCATGCCGCGCGGCACGGCGAGGTGGCCCGCCCGGCGCCGCTCGTCGTGGTGGGGAGCGCCGAGCCGGTCGCGGCCGAACAAGTACGCCGGCTGGTCGAGGCGGGAGCCGTACCCGTGGCCCTGCCCCTGACGGCGCTCCTCGGCACACCCGCCGGACGGGACCCCCTCCCCCACCTCCCGATCGGCGACCAGGCGGTCGTGACCTTCCTCGACTCCGCCGGCGCCGTCCTCCCAGCGGCCTCACGTGACATCGCGCGGCGGCTGGCCGAGTTCGTCGCGGACGCCGTGCGCGCGTCCGCGACGACAGTGGACCTCGTGCTGACCGGCGGCGAGACCGCCCGGCGCGTCCTTGACGCCCTTCAGGTGCGGGAACTGACACCGGTCGGGCAGGTGCACCCGGGAGCCGTCCACTCCCGGACGCCCGACGGTCGTTCGGTGGTCACCCGCCCGGGCAGTTTCGGGGGAGCCGACTCGCTCGTTCAGATCGTCAGGGCCCTGGCCCCGCACTCCCTCGGAACCCTTGACCCCACCCCTCTCCCTCTCCGGAACCAAGCGAAAGGCCCCCTAGTGAGCATCACCACCGCCCCCGTCGGCGCACAGTCGCGCACCTCGGCCGTCCCGATCATCGCCGTCACCATGGGCGACGGGGCCGGCGTAGGCCCGGAAGTCATCGTCGGCGCCCTCCAGGACCCCTACGTCGCCGAGCTCTGCCGTCCCGTCGTCATCGGCGACGCCGTACGGCTGCGCCAAGCGGCCGGCATCCTCGGGATCGACACCGAGATCGTGGCGGTCGACACGGTGGCCGATGCCGTGTTCCAGCCGGGACGCGTCAATGTCATCGACCTGGCGCTGCTGCCGGCGGATCTGCCCTGGGGGAAGATCTCCCCCGTGGCGGGGGCGGCCGCCTACCACTATGTACGCGTCGCCAGCGAGCTGGCGATGGCCGGGGAGGTGCAGGCGATCTGCACGGCACCGCTGAACAAGGAGGCCCTGCACGCGGGCGGCCACATCTTCCCGGGGCACACCGAACTCCTCGCGCACCTGACCGGGACCGACGAGGTGTCCATGATGTTGTCCTCACCGAAGATCCGGGTCATCCACGTCACCACGCACATCGGGCTGATCGACGCGATCGCGAAGATCGAACCCGGCCTGGTGGAACGGACCGTTCGCCGCGGCCACGAGGCGCTGCGGCGTGCCGGGATCGAGAACCCGCGCATCGGCGTGTGCGGCATCAACCCGCACGCCGGGGAGAACGGCCTGTTCGGGTACGGGGAAGAGGCCGAGAAGATCGTTCCCGCCGTCGAAGCCCTGAAAGCCGACGGCATCGACGTGCAGGGGCCGCTGCCCGCCGACACGGCGTTCTTCGTCGCGGGGCGCGGAGACTACGACCTCATCGTGGCGATGTACCACGACCAGGGCCACGGCCCGGTGAAGATCCTCGGCATCGAGGCCGGGGTGAACATCACCGTGGGCCTGCCCGTCATCCGCACGTCCGTGGACCACGGAACCGCCTTCGACATCGCCGGGAAGGGCATCGCCGAGGTCGGTAGCATGATCGAGGCGCTGCGGCAGGCCGCCCAGATGTCTTCCAGCCCCGCTGTCTGACCCCGGGGCGTTGAACGACAGCCGAGAAGGAGGAGCGTTGTCCAGATCTGACCGTCGGCGCGCCGAGATCGTCCGCCTGGCCACGACCAGTGGCCTGGCCAGCGTCGAGGATCTGTCCTCGACGTTCGCCGTGACGTCCTCGACCATCCGGCGTGACCTCGCCCGGCTGACCGCGCAGGGGCTGCTGGCCCGCACGTATGGCGGTGCGATGGCCGTCGTCGCGCACCCCGAGGACTCCTTGCGCCAGCGCGTCGGTGACGCCTTCGAGGCCAAACGCGGGATCGCCCGGTGGGCGGCCCAGCAGATCGGAGCCGGGGAGTCCGTGTTGCTCGACGCCGGCTCGACCGTCGCGGCGCTGGCTCACGAACTGCGCTCCAGCACCCAGCTCCTGATCGCCACGACAAGCCTGACGGTGCTGAAAGAGCTCGACGACGTCGAGGGCCTCCATGTGGAGTGCCTCGGCGGCCGGCTGCGCCACCTCAGCCAGGGGTTCGTCGGCCCCATCACCGAGACCTCTCTGGAGCGGATGTCGTTCGACCGCGTCTTTCTCGGGGCTGACGGAGTCACCGCCGACCGCGGGATCTGCGAGGCCGACCTCCAGCAGACCCGGCTCAAGGAGCTCATGGCACGCAGGGCCCACAAGACCTACGTGCTGGCGCATGCGGCCAAACTCGGGCGACGTCCGTTCCACGCCTGGGTTCAGCTCCCCCGGCCCTGGACGCTGGTGACCGACGCCGACGCCCCGGAAGACGTGCTGGCCCCGTTCTCGGCCGAGGGAGTCGAGGTGATCGTGGTCGACGCCGAAGGACAGATCAGCAAGCCGAAGCCGGCCACGAGTCAGCCGACCGCCCCCTAGCGGCCCGCACACCCGACCGGGCCGGTCGGCCCGGTGCGGCCCCGCACCCGTCATCCAGGTGACCGGCCGGATCCCGGAAACGGCGGTCCGCCGTCGGTGTCCGCGGCCGCCCTGGACGCCTCTCGGGGCGCTTGGTTGACATTAATCACAGGGTGAAATGTCCAGTTTTGCGTGACAAGTCCGTAACAGGACGACAGAATGCGGGACCACCAGCCTCTCCCCCACTGGAGGAACCCATGCGTAGACCCCTGGGGATACTCGCCGCCGTCGCCAGCCTCGCCGCCTGCACCCCGTCCACCGACCGGCCGGCGGGCGGAGCG
Organism: Nonomuraea sp. NPDC026600; assembly: GCF_040638335.1. Classification (NCBI taxonomy): domain Bacteria; kingdom Bacillati; phylum Actinomycetota; class Actinomycetes; order Streptosporangiales; family Streptosporangiaceae; genus Nonomuraea; species Nonomuraea sp. NPDC026600. The sequence goes on along the minus strand of NZ_JBEZYD010000002.1, from coordinate 560,653 downwards.
GCGGGAGCGGTGCCCGAGGTGACCGCGTCGGCCTCCACGTCGGCACAGACCAAGGAGCCGGCTCCCCGAGCGACCCCTGAATCGGACGAGTGCCGCGTGAGCGTGGTCAGGCCGGACATCTCCGCGCTCAGGATCCGGACGTCGGCCGCCCGCCGTGGCTGTGTGCACCCGGCACTGCTGCGCATCCAGGTCAAGCGAGCCGTCCCCGGCACCGATCCGGTCGTCAAGAGCGGCGCCACCAGGAAGAGCCGCATCGCCCTGCGACTGCCCTGCGAGCCGGGTGCGTACTACGCGGTCGCCACCGACTACCGGGGCGGCACAGCCAGGTCCAATCCCGTACGGCTGACGTGCGTCACCCCCACCCCCACGACACGGAAGACGGAGGCGCCGCCGGTTCCTGAGAGCAAGGCGTCCACCACATCCATCGGCACGGCGCTGGAGAACGAGGTCGTCCGGCTGACCAACGCCGAGCGGGCCAAGGGCGGCTGCGACCCGCTCAAGCACGACGCGCGGCTGCGCAAGGCCGCGTTCGGGCACTCAGCCGACATGGCGAAGAACGACTACTTCGACCACGACTCTCAGGACGGCCGCGACATGGTCGACCGCATGCGCGCAGCCGGCTTCACCGGCTCGGCCTGGGCCGAGAACATCGCCATGGGCCAGCGGTCGGCGGCGGAGGTGCTCCGGAGCTGGATGAACAGCGACGGCCACCGGCAGAACATCATGAACTGCTCGTACACCCTCATCGGGGTGGGCGCGGCCAAGGACGCGCAGGGACAGATCTACTGGACACAGGACTTCGCCGCCCGCTGACCCTGGCCATCGTCGGTGTGCACCGTCATCAGTCCGCTAACGTGCTTGACACCGGATGCCTCGCGCATGCAACCGTTCCCGCAGCACGGGAGCACGACGTGCGTCTGCCCGCGCCCGCATCAGACGGCGCACCCGGCGCCGCGAGCGCCGGACATGAAGCACTTGCCCGTACGCGCAGCCCGCGAGCGCTGCGACAGCCAGCGCCGCCAGCCTGACGAGGTCGCCAGGCCCGAACGCCAACTCCCCTTCGGCATGCACCAGAAAGCCTGTCGCGAAGCACCAGGCCATCGCTCCCGTCGCGAACGCGGCGAGGTAGTGCCTTGCCCAGATCGCGAACAGGCCGACGGCCACCGCCACCAGGGCGACGCGTTCCGTGGTCTGGGAGACGGTCATCGCGGCCATCACACAGCCGCCGACGGCGAATACGAATCCGGCCGGAATCAGTACTTCCACAGGATGCCCGCGCATCGACCATCCTTTCCGGCGGGAACGATTTCATGTAACACGACCTGGCGTACGGGAGCGCCGTTACTTACGACATTCCTACGCGTTCGCTACGGCCACTGACGCGTTGTTTACGCGCGGCGAGCGCGTCAAAGGCGCCGCTGGGTAGAAGTAGGGCGTTGACCTCGACAGATGTGATGTGAGGGCGGGAGGTGCGGCGGTAATGCCTCGCTATCTGAACAGGGATCGCATCGCGGTTGTGGCCGCGCTGGTGATCCCGCCGGCCATCGCGATGGTCCTCCTGCCGTTTCGTACCAGCCTGCCGAACACGAGTGTGGCTCTTGTTCTGGTCGTGACAGTCGTCGCGGTCGCCGCCAACGGGAACCGTCTCGCCGGGGCGCTGGCGGCGATCTCGGCCGCGGTGTGGTTCGACTTCTTCTTCACCCAGCCTTACGAACGCTTCGCCATCACCAAGTCCGCAGACATCCAGACCGCGATCCTGCTGCTCGTCGTGGGGCTGGCGGTCTCACAACTGGCCGCTCGCGCTCGGCGGCTGGAAGTGATCACCATCACCGATGCCGGCTACCTGGCCCAGATCCATGACACCGCCGAGCTGGCCCAGTCGGCGAACGCGCCTGACACGGTGGTCGATCACGTGACGGTCCAGCTCACCAAACTGCTCCACCTTCGCGGGTGCCGCTTCGAGTACGGGACCCTGATCGGTCACCCACCGCGTCTTGAGCAGGACGGCACCGTGGTCTGGGGCCGCAAACACTGGGACGTCGATCGGCTCGGCCTGCCCGATGAGGAGGTCGAGCTGCGTACGTTCGGCAATGGCCGCTTCTACGGCCGCTTCATGCTCGACCCCACACCCGGGACCATCCCGCCTCTGCAGGCGCGCCTGGTCGCGGTGACCCTCGCCGACCAGGTGGGTGCCGCGCTCGATACCGCGTCGATGTAGGGCCGCTGGCGCCGGCGCGACCATCGACCGGGTACACGCCCTGCCACGACCTTGATCGGCCAGAAACGCGGTGGTCACTCTCCGCTGGGTGTCAGGAGACGCGGAAGCGCATCCGGCACACCACCGCGTCGGTACGGCGGCGCAGCGCTCTGGCCAGCACGGCGCCGCGCTGGTTCTGCAGCATCCGCTGCCAGGCGTGCTCGGGCTCGACCTCGGCGATGAGCACGAACACGTGCGGCTCGGGCACCTGGGCGAGGTAGTCGAGCAACGGCTGATCCAGGCGCCGGTGGGCGTCGAAGAGCTGTACCAGCTCCACGCCCGGATCCCAGCGGTCCCAGTCCTCGGCGAACGCCCGCGCCTGCCGTTCGTCCTCCGGATGGGTGATGTTGACGGCCACCACCCGATCGCCCAGCGACAGTGCCGCGGCGAGCGCGTCGCGGGTCAGCCGGGTGACGGCGTGTACGGGCACCACCACGAGCGAGCGACGCGGCCGGGGCGGGGCGGGGGTCTTGCCGAGTTCGAGCCGCGTGCCGATCCGCTGGTAGGAGCGGTTGACCCATTCCATGCCCGCCACCATGAGCGGCAGCGCCACCACGATCAGCCAGCCGCCCTCGGCGAACTTCGACACTGTCACCACGATGGCGGCGACGAAGGTGAGCAGCGCGCCGAAGCCGTTGAGCAGGGCCCGCCACCGCCACCCGGCGGGCCGGTCGATCACCCAGTGCCGGACCATGCCCGCCTGCGACAGCGTGAACCCGACGAACACCCCGATCGCGAACAGCGGCACCAGCACGTTCATCGCGCCACCGGCCACGACCAGCAGCAGGGCGCTGGTGACGGTCAGGAAGGCGATGCCGTAGCGGTGGACCTGCCGGTCGGCGCGCAGCGCGAAGAAGTGCGGCAGGTTGTTGTCGCCGGCCAGCAACTGGGCCAGCACCGGCAGCCCGCCGAAGGAGGTGTTGGCGGCCAGCGCCAGCAGCACCACAGTGGAGAACTGCACCAGATAGAACAGCGGCCCGTCCCCGAGCGCGGCCTGCGTGACCTGCGCGAGCACGGTCACCCCGTCGGCGGGCGCGATGGCGAACTTCTCGATCAACGCGGCGATACCCAGCAACATGACCGCCAGCAGCGCGCCCAAGGCGACCTCGGCACGCTGCGCCCGCCGTACCCGGGGCTGCTTGAACGACGGGACGGCGTTGGCGATCGCCTCCACGCCGGTCAGCGAGGCGCAGCCGTTGGCGAACGCCTTGAGCAGGAGCAGGACGCCGACCGTCTGCAGGCTGCCCACCTGGTGCGAGACGTCGACGGCGGGCTCGCTCCTGACCAGCCCGGCGACGATGACCAGCAAGATGGCGCCGACATAGATCGCGGTCGGCGCGATGAACGCGCGGGCGCTGTGCGCGATGCCCTTGAGGTTGATCGCGGTCACCAGCGCCAGCACGACCAGGCAGATCCAGACCGTGTACGGCAGCAGCTCGGGAAAGGCGGAGGTGAGCGCGGCGACCCCGGCGGCCACCGACACCGCCACGTTGAGCACGTAGTCGACGATCAGTGAGGCGCCGGCGATCAGTCCGTACCGGCGGCCCAGGTAGGTCTTGGCCACCCCATAGGCGCCGCCGCCTTGCGGGAAGGCGGCGATGACCTGCCGGTAGGAGAGCGTCAGCACCGCGAGCAGGGCCGCGATGGTGAACGTGACCGGGATGGTGAAGCCGAGCCCAGCGCCACCCGCGAGGGCCAGCACCAGCACGATCGCCTCGGGCCCGTACGCCACCGACGCCATCGCGTCCAGCGACAGGGCGGCCAGACCACCGATCACGGACAGCCGATGCCGATCACCGGTATCAGCGGGCTCCTTGACCGGAGGGGAAGTTTTCACACCAGACATTGAAGAATGCTCCTGAACGGGGGATTTCATCCTCATGGTGGCCCCGCGAGCGACCGCGCATGCCTGTCTATATGCATCCCTGACGTCAAAAGCACAAATAACTACGCGAAAAGTACGGCAGCCAATTACCGCACCGGCTGGGGTCATGGTTTGAAGCGGTAGCCCATGCCGGGTTCGGTGATCAGGTGAGCGGGGCTGGCCGGGTCGCGTTCGAGTTTGCGGCGGATCTGGGCCATGTACTGGCGCAGATAGTGGGTTTCCTTCACGAAGCGGGCGCCCCACACCTCGGTGAGAATGTGACGCTGGCTGATCAGCTTGCCGGGGTGACGGAGCAGCATCTCCAGGATGTGCCACTCGGTCGGGGTGAGGCGCACATCGCTGGAGATCGTCTTGTTGGTCAGGTCGATCACGTGGTCGCCGAGCTGGATGCGGGCCAGCTCGGCTTCCTGGGTGGCGCTGCGCCGGGTGACGGCCCGCACTCTGGCCAGCAGTTCGTCGATGCCGAACGGCTTGGTCACGTAGTCGTCCGCGCCGGCGTCCAGGGCCTCGATCTTGTCCTGGTTGCCGGCCCTGCCGGACAGCACGATGATCGGGATGGTGGTCCAGCCGCGCAGGCCGTGGATGACGTCGATCCCGTCCAGGTCGGGCAGCCCAAGATCGAGGATGACCAGGTCCGGTGCGCTGTCGACGGCCGCGCGCAGGGCCGCGGCGCCGTCGGCGGCGATGTCCACCTCGTAGTGGCGGGCGGCCAGATTGATGCGCAGCGCGCGCAGGATCTGCGGCTCGTCATCGACCACGAGGATGCGGGTCATGCCGGCACCGCTCTGCTGGAAATGGGCAGTGTGAGGGTCATGGTGAGACCTCCCCCTGGTGTCTCCTCGGGTACGAGGGTGCCGCCCATCGCCTCGGTCAGGCCGCGCGAGAGGGCCAGGCCGAGACCGACGCCGGAGTGGTTGTCGCGGTCGCCGAGCCGCTGGAACGGCTGGAAGACGTGGTCGTGCGCCTCGGGCGGGATGCCCGGGCCGCGGTCCATCACGCGGATCTCCACGTGATCGCCATGCCAGCTCGCGGTGATCAGTACCGTCTTGTCCGGCGGGCTGTAGCGGACCGCGTTGGACATGAGGTTGACCAGCACCCGCTCCAGCAGGGCCGCGTCGGCGAGGATCTCGGGCAGGTCGATGGAGATGTCGCCCTCGACCCGGTCGCGCAGCGGGCCGAGATCGTCGATGGCGCGTGGCACGATCTCCTCCAGGGCCAGCGGTTGCGGGGTCACACCGAGCACCCCGGCCTGCAGCCGGCTCATGTCGAGCAGGTTCGCCACCAACCGGTCCAGCTTGTCCAGTGACTCCTCGGCGGTGGCGAACAGCTCGGCGCGGTCCTGTTCCGACCAGGCGACGTCGGTGTTGTGCAGGCTCTCCACCGCGGCCTTGGCCGAGGCCAGCGGCGTGCGCAGGTCGTGGCTGACGGCGGCGAGCAGGGCGGTGCGCATCTTGTCGGCCTCGGCCAGCGGGCGGGCCTGTTCGGCCTCCTGCTGGAGGCGTTCCTGGCGGAGCGCGACGGCGACCTCGGCGGCGAACGCCTCCAGCACGGTACGGTCGGCGGCGTCCAGCGGCCCGCCCTGGGCGGCCAGGATCATGTCGGCGTCGATGACCACGTCGGTGTCGGATTGGCCGGGGCAGGTGGACGGGGCGCCGCCGAAGGTGGCCGCGATCCGCCACGCGTCCGGATCCGACTGGTCGTCGGGGGTGCGGGCGGCCTCGGGCCGTCGTTCGAGCAGGGTGACCGAGGTCAGGCCGAACGTCTCGCGCATCCGCTCCAGCAGGGACGGCACGGCGGCCTGGCCGCGCAGCACGTGCCCGGCCAGGGTGGACAGCAGTTCGGCGTCCGCGCTGGCGCGGGCGGCCTGCCGGGTGCGCCGGGCGGCGATGTCCACGATGGTGCTGACGGCAGCGGCCACCAGGACGAACACGACCAGCGCGAAGAGGTTCTCCGGATCGCTGATGGTGAACTCACCGATGGGCGGCGTGAAGTACCAGTTGAGCAGCAGCGATCCGCCGACGGCGGCGGTGATGGCCGGCCACATGCCGCCCACCAGCGCGACGCCGACAGTCAGGCAGAGGAAGAACAGGATCTCGCTGGGCAGCGACAATACGTCCCTGAACGGCGACAGCGCGGCCGTCAGCACGGGCATCCCGGCCACCGCCATCACCCAGCCGATGGACCGGCGCGTGCGGGTGAGCGCCGCGCGTGAGCGGACCGGCCGCCGACGCCCCATCTTGGCCTCGTCGTGGGTGATCATGTGGACGTCGATGGAGCCCGATCGGGCGGTGGTCTCCACCCCGACGCCTCGGGAGAAGAGCTGGGCGAACCGGCCTCTTCTGGAAGCGCCGAGCACGAGCTGGGTCGCGTTGACGCCACGGGCGAAGTCCAGCAGCGCGCGCGGAATGTCGTCGCCGACGACCTGGTGGTAGGTGCCGCCCATGTCCTCGACCAGCGACCTTTGGCGGGCCAGGCTGGCCGGATCGGCTCCGGCCAGACCGTCGGCGCTGGTCACGTGCACAGCGAGCAGGTCGGCGCCCTTGGTGCGGGCGGCGATGCGGGCCGCCCGGCGTACCAGCGTGTCGCCTTCAGGGCCGCCGGTCAGGGCGACCACGACGCGCTCGCGGGCCTCCCAGGTGCTGGCGATGCCATGCTCGGCGCGGTAGCGATCGAGCTGGTCATCGACTTTTCCCGCGACCCACAGCAGGGCCAGCTCGCGTAGCGCGGTGAGGTTGCCGACGCGGAAGTAGTTCGACAGGGCCGCGTCGACCTTCTCCGGCGCGTAGACGTTGCCATGCGCCATCCTGCGGCGCAGCGCCTCGGGCGACATGTCGACCAGCTCGATCTGGTCGGCCCGCCGGACCACCTCGTCCGGCACGGTCTCGCGCTGCGGCACGCCGGTGATCTCCTGGACCACGTCGTTGACCGACTCCAGGTGCTGGATGTTCACCGTGGAGATCACATCGATCCCGGCGTCCAGGAGGTCGTCGATGTCCTGCCAGCGCTTGACATTGCGCGAGCCCGGCACGTTGGTGTGCGCCAGTTCGTCGATCAACGCCACTGTGGGCGCGCGGGCGATCACTGCCTCGGTGTCCAGCTCGGTGAACGTCGCGCCCCTGTGCGTCATGGTCTTGCGCGGGATCACCTCCATGCCGTCCAGCAGGGCGGCGGTGCGGGCGCGGTCGTGGGTCTCGACGAAGCCCACGACCACGTCCCGGCCGCGCTCCAGCCCTCTGCGGCCTTCGCAGAGCATCGCGTACGTCTTGCCCACCCCGGGGGCCGCCCCGAGGTAGACCCGCAGCCGCCCCCTCATGTCACGCCTTGTCCAGGGCCAGGTTGAGTTCGAGCACGTTCACCGCGGGCTCCCCCATGAAGCCGAACGTCCGGCCGGTGGTGTTCGCCTCGATGAGCTGCTCGACCTTGTCGAGCGCGATTCCGCGCTCCTTGGCCACGCGTGGCGCCTGGAGCTCGGCGTAGGCGGGCGAGATGTGCGGGTCGAGCCCGGAGCCGCTGGCCGTCACCGCGTCGGCGGGTACGGCGGGGGCTCCCGCGTCTCCCCTGACCGGGACGGTCCGGCCTGCGGCGTAGTCCTCGCCGGGCTTGCCGCATTCCACCTTCAGCCCCTGGTAGGTGGCCACGACCGGGGTTGCCGGGCACGCCTGGTTGACGCTGACGGCATGGTCGGGGAAGACCTTCAGCACCGCGCCGACGCCGTCCGGTGTGCAGTACGGGCGGGCGCCGCTGACGCCCTCCAGCTCGCCGATCGCCTTGGAGCGGGCGCAGACCTGGGTGAGCAGTGACTGCTTGCCCTCGTCCTTGGCGCCGGGCACCGGCAGCGTGTCCACGATGTCCTCGGGGCCCAGGTTGCTGGCGCTGGTCGAGGTCGGGTCATAGCCGTCACCGGCGGCGGACGGGCGGGACTGGAAGTACTTCTTGACCGGGTTGCCGTCTTTGTCGGTGAAGTTCTGACCGATGATCGCGCTGCCGACGTCCTTGCCGCCGGCCTGAACGATCGAGCCGTTGGCCTTGCCGTTGAACAAGGCCTGGGCGACGCCGGTGGTGACCAGCGGATAGATCACACCGAGTAGCACGGTCAGCACGACGACCGCCCTGATCGCGGCGAGATGCTGGCGCAGCCAGCTAGGTAGACGTTCCATTTACGACATCCCCGGAAGGAACTGGATGAACAGGTCGATGATCTTGATGCCGATGAAGGGCGCGACGATGCCGCCCAGGCCGTAGAGGTAGAGGTTGCGGGACAGCAGCTTGGAGGCGCTGGAGGGCTTGTAGCGCACGCCGCGCAGCGACAGCGGGATCAGTGCGATGATCACCAGGGCGTTGAAGACGACCGCGGCCAGGATGGCCGACTGCGGGCTGGCCAGGCGCATGATGTTGAGCGCGTCCAGGCCCGGGTAGACCGCCGCGAACATCGCCGGGATGATCGCGAAATACTTGGCGATGTCGTTGGCGATCGAGAACGTCGTCAGCGCGCCGCGCGTGATGAGCAGTTGCTTGCCGATCTCGACGATCTCGATGAGCTTGGTCGGGTTGGAGTCGAGGTCGACCATGTTGCCGGCCTCTTTGGCGGCCGACGTGCCGGTGTTCATCGCCACGCCGACGTCGGCCTGGGCGAGCGCCGGGGCGTCGTTGGTGCCGTCGCCGGTCATCGCGACCAGCCGGCCGCCCTCCTGCTCCTTCCTGATCAGAGTCAGCTTGTCCTCGGGCGTGGCCTCGGCCAGGAAGTCGTCCACCCCGGCCTCATCGGCGATGGCCTTGGCGGTCAGCGGATTGTCCCCGGTGATCATCACGGTCCGGATGCCCATCCGGCGCATCTCGTCGAACCGCTCCCGCATGCCCTGTTTGACCACGTCCTTGAGATGGATGACCCCCAGCACCCGGCCCTTCTCGGCCACCACCAGCGGCGTGCCGCCGGAGCCGGAGATGCCGTCCACGATGTGGCCGACCTCGTCAGTCGGGTGCCCGCCCTGGTCGCGCACCCACTTCATCACGGCGGTCGCCGCGCCCTTGCGCACCTGGCGGTCGCCCAGGTTGACGCCGCTCATCCTGGTCTGAGCGGTGAACTGCACCCATTCCGCGCCGTGGATCTCCCGCTCACGCAAGCCGTAGCGTTCCTTGGCGAACACCACGATCGAGCGGCCCTCGGGCGTCTCATCGGCCAGGCTGGACAGCTGCGCCGCCTCGGCCAGCTCCTCCTCGCTGATCCCCGGCACGGGCATGAACTCCGACGCCTGCCGGTTGCCCAGCGTGATGGTGCCGGTCTTGTCCAGCAGCAGCGTGGACACATCCCCGGCGGCCTCCACCGCACGCCCCGACATCGCCAGCACGTTGCGCTGGACGAGCCGGTCCATCCCGGCGATGCCGATCGCCGACAGCAGCGCGCCGATCGTGGTCGGGATCAGGCACACCAGCAGCGACACCAGCACCACGCCGGTGACCCCGTTCGCGTTCAGCGCGAGCGAGTCGGGCACACCCGGGTTGATCGACTTGGAGTAGATGGCCAGCGGCTGCATGGTGGCGGTGGCGACCAGGAAGATGATCGTCAGCGCGGCCAGCAGGATGTTCAGCGCGATCTCGTTCGGCGTCTTCTGCCGGTTCGCGCCCTCCACGAGAGCGATCATCCGGTCGATGAAGCTCTCGCCGGGCTTCTGGGTGATCTCGACGACGATCCGGTCCGACAGCACCTTCGTGCCGCCGGTCACCGCAGAGCGGTCCCCGCCCGACTCACGGATCACCGGCGCGGACTCGCCGGTGATGGCCGACTCGTCCACCGAGGCGATGCCCTCGACCACGTCGCCGTCGCCCGGGATGATCTCCCCCGCCTCGACGACCACGAAGTCGCCCTGCTTGAGCTCGGGGGCGCCGACCACGTCCCATTCCGGGGAGGTGCGGCTCTTCAGACGGCGGGCCGTGGTGTCCCGCTTGGCCGCGCGCAAGGTGGCGGCCTGGGCCTTGCCGCGCCCTTCGGCCACGGCCTCGGCCAGGTTCGCGAAGACCACGGTCAGCCAGAGCCACACCACGATGGCCCAGGCGAAGAATGATGGGTCGAGCACCGCCAGGACGGTGGTGAACGCGGCGCCGATCTCGACGATGAACATGACGGGGTTGCGCCACAGCGTGGCCGGGTTGAGCTTCTTCACCGCGTCCGGCAGCGAGGTCAGGAGCTGCTTGGGGTCGAGCAGACCGCCGCCGACCCGGCCGTTCCGCGTCGGCACGGGAGCCTTGCCCGGCGCTTCGCGCACTGGGGTTGACATATCAGGACAGTCCTTCTGCGATGGGGCCGAGCGCGAGCGCCGGGAGGAAGGTGAGGGCGACCAGGATGATCGTCACGCCGACGACCATGCCGACGAACTGCGGCCGGTGGGTCGGCAGCGTGCCGGCACCCGCGGGTACGGGTGCCTGCTGAGCCAGCGACCCGGCCAGCGCCAGTGCCAGCACGATCGGCAGGAACCGGCCGAACACCATGCACAGGCCGAGCGCCACGTCATACCACGGTGTGTTGACCGTGATGCCGGCGAACGCCGAGCCGTTGTTGTTGGAGGCGCTGGTGAAGGCGTACAGGACCTCGGACAAGCCGTGCGGCCCCGAGTTGAGCATGCTCGCGCGCTGCTCCGCCGAGCCCATCGCGAACGCCGTGCCGATCAGCACGAGGACCGGAGTGACCAGGAAGTACAGCGAGGCGAGCTTGATCTCCCGGGCGCCGATCTTCTTGCCCAGATACTCCGGGGTCCGGCCGACCATGAGCCCGGCCACGAACACGGTGATGATGGCCAGGATCAGCATGCCGTACAGGCCGGAGCCGACGCCGCCGGGCGCGACCTCGCCGAGCATCATGTTGAACATCGTCATCATGCCGCCGAACGGCGTGAACGAGTCGTGGAAGGAGTTCACGGCACCGGTGCTCGTGAGCGTGGTGGAGGCGGCGAAGGTGGCCGAGTCGGAGATGCCGAAGCGGACCTCCTTGCCCTCCATCGCCGCGCCGACGGCCTGCGGCACGGTGGCGTTGCCACTCAGCTCGAACAGGTTGGTGAGCAGCACGCTGGTCAGCGCGATGATGCCCATCACGGCGAGAATGGCGTAGCCCTGCTTGACCTGGCCGACGAGCTTGCCGAAGGTACGCGGCAGCGCGAACGGGATCACCAGGAGCAGGAAGATCTCCAGCCAGTTGGTCCAGGTGGTGGTGTTCTCGAAGGGGTGGGCGGAGTTGGCGTTGTAGAAGCCGCCGCCGTTGGTGCCCAGTTCCTTGACGACCTCCTGCGAGGCGACCGGGCCGCCGGTGATCCCTTGGGTGCCGCCGGTCAGCGTGGTGACCTCGTGCAGGCCGGAGAAGTTCTGGATCAGCCCGCCGGCCACCAGCACCAGCGCGCCGACGAAGGCGATCGGCAGCAGGATGCGGAGCGAGCCGCGCACCAGGTCCACCCAGAAGTTGCCGATCGTCTCCGACTTGCGGCGGGCGAAGCCGCGCACCAGCGCGATCGCCACCGCCATGCCCACTGCCGCGGACACGAAGTTCTGCACGGCCAGGGCCGACATCTGCACCAGGTGGCCCATCGTGGACTCACCCGAGTACGCCTGCCAGTTGGTGTTGGTGACGAAGCTGATCGCGGTGTTCCAGGCGATGTGGTCGGTGACCGGCTTCATGCCCAGGCTCAGCGGGAGCTTGTCCTGAAGGCGCTGCATGCCGTACACGACCAGGATGGAGATCACCGAGAACGCCAGCAGGCTGCGCGCGTAGACGCTCCAGCTCTGCTCGGCATCGGCACGCACGCCGAGCAGCCGGTAGATGCCCCGTTCGACGACGTTGTGCTTGGTGGTCGTGTAGACCCGGTACATGTAGTCGCCCAATGGCCTGTGCACCAGGCCCAGTGCGACGATCAGGGAGACGATGAAGATCATCCCTGCGGCGGTCGTGCTCATCAGAAACGCTCCGGGAACAGCAGCGCCGCGACCATGAAGATGACCAGAGCGGCGACCACGATCAGACCTGCGGCGTTGATCGCGCTCACAGGCGCTCCACCGCCTTCACGACGAGCCCGAAGACCACGAAGATCGCGATCGTCAGAGCGACGAAGATGACGTCTGCCATCCCCAACTCCTCAACTTGGAACACCATGCCTACCGCCCAGGATGAGCGGTTCATGACCAAGCAAAACCCCGAAATAGCCACGTTTCGCCGTTCTTGACGGCATCCATACGGCCGTGGCGCGATTATTGACGCGATCAGTACGCGACCCGCCGCCAGGAAAGCGCGGCAGGTCGCGCCGCTGGACGTCCGTCAGCCGACGTGGACGTGCGGCCTGCGTTCGAGGTCCGGCTCGGCCTTGCGGAGGACCTCGCGGGTCAGCGGCGGTACGTCGCCGCCGCCGAAGACGAGATAGCGCAGCATCGCCACGATCGGGTTGCCCTCGGCCCAGTGGAAGTAGATGTGCGGGGCCCTACCGGTGCGATCGCGCACATGGAGCAGGAGCGCGGCCAGCGAGTTGGGCACGGCCGAGCTGTCGATGGTGAGGATCTTGTGGCCGTAGCGTTCCTCGCCTTTGACGTGCAGCTCGGTCTCGAACTCCGAGGCGTCGGGCACCTTCACCTCGACGAACAGGACAGGCTCGGCGCTGCGCAGCCGGTGGTTGATCCACTGCTCGCGCAGCTTGTCGTTGTACTCGTTCTGGTCGCGCTGGTGCGGCTCGTTCGCGATCAGGTGGATGTCGCCGCTCGCTCCGTTGACGAACTCCTCGGCCAGCGGGTCCAGGTGCACCTCGGTGACCCGCAGCTCGGTCGAGCGGGTGGCGCGGGAGATCAGCGAGGTGACGATGATGGCCGCGATGAAGAAGGAGGCGATCTTCACGCCGTCCGGCCGCTCGATCACGTTGTCGACCAGCGTGTAGGCCAGCACCGCCGTGATCACGGCGAACCCGGCCGCCGCCTTGTGCTGGCGCTTCTTGTGTGCCGACAGCGTCACCGCCACGGCCGCCGACAGCATGAGCACCAGCACGCCGGTGGCGTACGCGCCGCCCTGGGCGTCGACGTCGGCGTCGAAGATGATCGTGATGGCGAACCCAATGAGCGAGAAGACCAGCACCAGCGGCCGGACCGCGCCCGTCCACTCGGGCGCCATGCCGTACCGGGGCAGGTAGCGCGGCACCAGGTTGATCAGGCCCGCCATCGCCGAGGCCCCGGCGAACCACAGGATCGCGATCGTGCTGACGTCATAGGCGGTGCCGAACCAGTCACCGAGGAACTGGTGGGCCAGGTAGGCCAGCGCCCGCCCGCCGGCCTTGCCGCCCTCCTCGAACTCCTTGGGCGCGATGAGCACGGTGGTCACGAAGCTGGAGAAGATCAGGAACACACTCATGATGAGAGCGGCGACGGTCAGCATCCGTTTGGTGCCCTTGATCCGCTGCTGGATGTCCCCCTTGACCACCGGCATCACCGCGACACCGGTCTCGAACCCGGACAGGCCCAGCGCCAGCTTGGGCATCACCAGCAGCGACAGTCCGATCATCGCCAGCGGGCTGCTGTAGTTCACGCTCAGTGCGTGCTCCCAGTCCACGACCACTTGCGGCGCCTGCAGGACATGCACGAGCGCGGTCGCGATCACGACCGCGTTGAGTGCCAGGTAGGCGAAGACGAGCAGGACGGCGATGCCGATCGCCTCGCTGAACCCCATCAGGAACACCCCGCCGAGCAGCGCCAGCAGCACCAGCGTGACGATCACCCGCTGGCCCTGGAGGAAATCGGGCACGAACGGGTTCTCCAGGATATGCGCGGTGGCGTCGGCCGCCGACAGCGTCATCGTGATCACGAAGTCGGTGGCCGCGAACCCGAGCAGCGCCAGCACGAAGAACTTGCCCCACCACTGCGGCGCCAGCTTCTCCAGCATCGCGATCGAACCCTGCCCGTGCGGGCTCTCGGCGGCCACCCGCCGATAGACCGGCAACGCGCCGAACAACGTCAGGGCCACCAGTAGGAGGGTCGCCATCGGCGACAGCAGCCCGGCCGCCAGGGCGGCGATGCCTGGCTGGTAGCCCAGTGTGGAGAAGTAGTCCACACCCGTGAGGCACATCACCCGCCACCACGGATGCTTCACATGGGGACCATGCTCGATCTGCTTGCGGTCGGTCTGCAGTCCCTGGAGCAGCCAAGAACGCACAGTCCCTTCCGTCTCGGCCGGCCGTTTCGCCAGCACCATCCCGGTCACCCCTCCGTCAAGACCGCATAAATACGCATTGCACCCTACTGACGGTCAAGGGCTGTTTGACCTGGTGAGGGCGTCAAGAAAACGTATGGATGCGTCTTGACGAGACGTCAGCGGGGCCGGGCGACTCCTACGACATGTTCGAAGCCGCGAACGGCGAACCGGTCCAAACTCTCGACTCCGAACCCTGCCTGCTCCATCTCCGCCAGGATGTCGCGAGCGGGATGGCAGCCACCGGCGGCGCGCGACCGGAGGGGAGTCATCAGGCCGCTCAACAACGCGAGCGGCCACCTGTTCGAGCGCTGATGCTCGTAGAAGCGCACCTCACCGCCCGGCCGCAGCACGCGCCGTATCTCCTGGAAGGTCTCGGCGACGTCCTTGTTGATCCGGGCCAGGGTGGCAGGGTCGTTGTAGGCCTTGTCCCAGGCGGCCATGTCCAAGCCGAGGTCCTGGGCGAAGCTGCGGAAGGCCGCGTCGGCGGGCGTCTGCTTCTCGCCCCACTGGGTCTGGGTCTCATACATGCGCTGGTACATCGCCTCGAACTTACCCTGCTGAGCGGCGGCCTCAACGGCGCGGGCGGCGCGCTCGCCGTTGAAGTGGCCAGGCAACGGGAAGTAGCGGGCGACGAAGGTCACCTTCCCGGCGTACTGCTTACGCAGGTCCTCCACCACGGGGAAGGCGGCCCGGCAGGCCTCTCATTCGAAGTCGAGGAACTCCACCAGCGTGACCTTGCCGTCAGGGGCGACCTGCAGCTTGTGGCTCTCGGCGCGTACGTACTGCGATTCCCCGGCCGCCACCGTGGCCGGGGAATCGGCGGACAAGCGGTTGACGGCGAACACCACGGCCAGCACGACGGCGAACACACCGATCACGGTCAGCGAGACATCCAGGTTCTTGCGGCGGCCGCGCCCGTAGGTCCTGTTCGCGCATCGCGTCGGTCTTCTTGCGCCGTGACTGGTCCTGGGTTCTTGCCACTAGCCCTCTCCTCCCCGAAGGTGGTCGGCCGTCTCGCTCAGCGCCGGACAATCTAATGAGTATTGATATGTGTGCACCGAGCGTGCCGACCGCAGGGCCCGGGCCGGCGCCCGGCCGCAGGAATGATCGGCCCGGCTGTTACCGTGACCGGATGCGTGAGCAGGAGCGTTTGTGAGCTGTTGTGCCTGGACCTGCCGCACGCCGAAGCCGTCCGGGCACAGCTGCCGCCCTCGTCGACATCACCACTGCGGCCGAGCGGGCCAAGGCGATGGCAGATGAGACCCGGCTGCGCATCGCGCTGGCGCTGCTGGCCGGCGGCGAGATGTGCGTGTGCGACCTGGCCTGGGTGTGCGGCCTGGCCCAGAACCTGGTCTCGCACCACCTGCGTGCCCTGCGGGCGGCCGAGCTGGCCGTCTCCCGGCGGGAGGGCAAGCTGGTCATCTACCGGCTCACCGATGTCGGCCACACCCTGCTGACCTCGCTGGCCGGTCGGCCCTGAAGCGGGGCGGTCAGCGGGTCGCTGAGACCCCAGGGACGGGGCGCCCGTTCACAGCAGGGCGATGATCAGGGCGTGGCCCAGGCACATCATCACGCTGACCGCTGCCAGCGTGCCGGTCAGCGAGGCCAGCAGGCGGGCCCGGGAGGGCCGGCGCCTGGGTGCGGGCTCGCCCAGCAGGTTCGCCAGGCGAGCCTGCGTGCTCAGGTGTCCAACGGAACGCAGGTCGGCATGCCGGTCGGCGCTGGCGGCAAAGGCACTCATCCCGGGGGCCAGGCCTGAGACAAGGCCGGGCGTCTGGCCGAGGGGCGGAGCAGCGGCCGACAGCAGGGCCGCGGCGAGGGCCTTGCGGCCGACGCGCCCGATGGCGGCCCGGTCGGCTGCAACCTCTGAGCGCTCCAACTGGCGATCGGCCCACCAGGACGCGAGGGGAAGGTAGAACAGCACGTCGCCAGCCGCACGGGCCAGCACGCGGCGCAGCGGGTCACGCCGCCGGGCGTGGGCGTGCTCGTGGGCGAGGACGGCCTGCAACTCGGGGCCGTCGAAGGTGGGGGTGAGGTAGATGCGCGGCCGCAGCAGACCGGCGCAGAACGCGGTGGGCTGTCGGCCGCGCACGCACACCACCTCGCCCGCCCCCAGGCGCCGCGCGGCCTGGCGTACCAAGGCCGACGTCGGCACGCGGGGCAGCGCGGCCACCGCGCGGGCGGTGCGCCAGGCCAGGTAAAGGGCGCGCAGCGCGATCGCGGCCATGCTGGCGGCGGCCACGGTGGCCACCGCCGCCCCTGCGCACTGGGCCGGGGACATGGCCGGGCACGGGATCAGGCCGGCGGCCATCGCCGCGCGGGCGCCGATGGCCAGGCCGACAACGGTCAACGCGATCCAGCGGCGCCGCCGCACCAAACGGGCGATCATGAAGATAGCTCGCGGAGCCGGGCACGCTGCTCGGGGGTCAGCTGCGCGAGCTGGGCGGCGAAGGCGGCCAGCGCGGCCTCGCCGTAACGCTCCACGACGTCGGCGGCCTCGCGGGCGCTGGCCCGGCTCAGGTGGTCCTCGGGTCTCAGCGCGGCGCGGTAGATGTGCGCCTTGCGCCCCGCTTCAGCCTGGGCGGCCAGCAGGCCCTTGTCGGCCAGCCGCCGCAGCGTGGTCATCACCGTGGTGTAGGCCAGCTCGGGCATCAGCGCCTGCACCTGGCGTACCACGAACACCTCACCCACCCGGCCGCTCCACACCGCGTGCATGATGCGCCCCTCCAACGGGCCGAGCAGCGCCACCGCTCGCTCCAACTCATCGCCCATCCGCGGGACTTCCCTTCCCCAGCCATCTCCTACCGGCCGATAGTAGCAATCCGCACCGATCTACTAAGATGCAGTCGTACTACTGCCTCGTAGTAGGAGAATCCTCGTGGACAACGTCCTCATCGCCGGTGCCGGACCCGCCGGGCTCAACGCCGCGCTCACCCTCGGACGAGCACGGCGCCGGGTGGTGCTGCTGGACGCCGGGCCGGGCCGCAACGCCACCAGCGACGCGGTGCACAACTTCCTGTCCCGCGACGGCATCACGCCCAGCGAACTACGGCAGATCGGGCTCGACCAGCTCAGTGCCTACCCCTCTGTACGCGTCGTAGAAGGACAGGCGGTCCAGGCCAAGGGAGAGCGCGACGACTTCACCGTGACACTGGCCGACGGCTCGACGCACAGGGCACGGCGGCTACTGCTGGCCACCGGCGTGCACGACGAGCTCCCACCGATCGACGGACTGGCCGAACGCTGGGGCCGCGGCGTACTGCACTGCCCCTACTGCCACGGCTTCGAACACCGCGACCAGCCACTCGCCGTCCTGGAGACCAGTGGGTGGGGGGTACATCTGGCCGTGCACCTGCGCCGCTTCAGCGACGACGTAGTGCTGTGCACCGGCGGCGGCGCGCCACCCTCGGCCGAGCAGCAGGCACTGCTGGCCGAACGGGGCATTGCCGTGCGGCCCGAGCCGATCGAGCGACTGGAAGGACCGGGAGCCTCGCTGGAGCGCATCGTCTTCGCCGGCGGCGCCACCCTGGCCCGGCGCGCGCTGTTCGTGCACCCGGAAACCCGACAGCGCAGCGACCTGCCCGCGCAGCTGGGCTGCCGGATGCTCGAGGACGGCGCGGTCGCGGTCGACGACCTCGGCCAGACCAGCGTGCCCGGCGTGCTGGCCGCCGGCGACATGGCCCGCCGCCCGGCCATGCCGCTGTCCGGGTCCCAGGCCGTCATCGCCGCAGCCGACGGCCTGCTGGCCGCCGTCCTCATCGACCAGGAACTCCTCTACGCCGCCCACCCCTGACCGCACATCTGACCGCTTCCACCTCGGGGTGGCATCCGGGCGCAGGCGCTCCCAGTGATCTGACGGCCGAGCTCGACCACGACCTCGGCCGGCTGACCGGCCGGCATGTCGAAGGGGAGGCGGTGTCGTGACCACGCTGAACCTGTCCGCCCCGGACCGGCGGACCTTACTGCAGCGCCGGATCCGGCTGCTGGTGGCCGCCACCATCACCTACAACGTGATCGAAGCGGCGGTGGCCATCACCGCCGGCACCATCGCCTCCTCAGCCGCCCTTATCGGCTTCGGTCTCGACTCCATCGTCGAGGTCGCTTCCGCCGCAGCGGTCGCCTGGCAGTTCTCCGCCACCGACCACGAGGCACGGGAGAAGACCACGCTGCGCGTCATCGCGATCTCCTTCTTCGCTCTGGCCGCCTACGTCACCTTCGACGCCGTACGCGCGCTGCTGGGGGCCGGCGAGGCAGAACACTCCACCCCCGGACTGATCCTGGCCGCCCTGAGCCTGGTCATCATGCCGTTCCTGTCGGCCGCCCAGCGCCGCGCCGGCCGCGAACTCGGCTCCGCCTCCGCGGTCGCCGACTCCAAGCAGACCCTGCTGTGCACCTACCTGTCCGGCGTGCTACTCGTCGGGCTGGCACTCAACAGCCTGTTCGGCTGGTCCTGGGCCGACCCCATCGCCGCCCTGGTCATCGCCGCCGTCGAAGTCAAGGAAGGCCGTGAAGCCTGGCGCGGAGACGCCTGCTGCGCCGTTCCCACCGCCACCTTGTCCGGCAGCACGGTCTCCGAAGCTGACGGCTGCGCGGACGGCTGCTGCTCACCCGCCCAGAAGGACACGCAGGAGGACAAGCGGTGATCGGCCGTCCGATGCCCGCGCGGGTGCGGGCCGCCTACCAGGCCGAGATGCGCGCCGCCACCACGGCGCAGGCGCGATGGCGCCACCTGGAACGCGCCCACATCCTGTCCCAGCCCTGGCCCTGGCCGCACACCACCAACCACCTTGCCATGTTCACCCTCGCCGTCCGCCAGCGCGACCGCCACCACCGCCACCGCCGTCATGGAACTGCAGTCGCGGCTGCGTTCCGAACGGGCCATGGCCATCCTCCTCGTCAGCCATGAACCGCACCTGATCAGCGCCTACACCGAGGCGGTGCACGTACTCCACGGCGGCCGCCTCTGACGAGGAAGGACACCCGTGCCGTCCGACCGGGAGGCCGTTCGTCCCTCAGAGGGAGTCAGGTGAGACGTCGGGAGGCGGCCCAGGGCGTCGCGCGCCGGTGGCCGGGTTGTCAGCGGCCGGTGGATCCGTCGATCTGCTCGCGGAGGATGTCGGCGTGGCCGGCGTGCCAGCCGGTCTCTTCGATCATGTGCGCCAGGACCCAGCGCATCGAGGGTGCCGGACCTGGGCGCGGGGGTCGCGGGGCGGGCAGGGACAGATCCGGGCAGGCGTCGATGACCTGGTTCGCTCGCTCGACGGTTTTCCGGTAGTCGGCGAGCACGCCGTCGATGGTGTCCTCGGCGGACGGCCGCATGGTCGCGCCCCAGTCGCCGGCATCCTCACCGAGGAAGTAGAACCGTTCGACGAACGCCAGGTGCTTGAGCAGCCCGAGAAGGTTGGTGCCCGAGGGCACTCCGCCCGTTCGGACCTGCGGTTCCGGCGCGCCCGCGACCTTGTCCGCGATCGCGTTCCGCAGGTGGTCGAGGAAGCCCCGCAGAGTGGCCTTCTCGTCGGCGCCGGTCCGCGGCGGCGTGGTGTCCTTCGCCCGCGTCCTGGATGGCTGCGCGTGGTTTCTTCGCATCGCGTCACTCCGGTCCGGCTGCTCGCTGGACGAGCAGGATGTTGTCGATGACGGTGGCGGTCTCGCCGGCGGGTCCGGTGGCCCGGCGGCTGGGCATGTCGGCGCGCAGGACGGACCAGTGCGCGGGGTCGAGATCAAGGTCGGCGGCGATC
Source organism: Nonomuraea sp. NPDC026600 (assembly GCF_040638335.1). NCBI lineage: Bacteria > Bacillati > Actinomycetota > Actinomycetes > Streptosporangiales > Streptosporangiaceae > Nonomuraea > Nonomuraea sp. NPDC026600. Next base: position 540,569 of record NZ_JBEZYD010000002.1, on the reverse strand, counting down.
TCGGTGGGTGTGGGGTAGTGGATGCCGGGGTCCTGGTTCCATGACCAGGGCGCGGTGGAGCCGTGGTCGACGATCAGCAACAGACCGCCGGGGCGCAGGGCCCGTGCGGCGGTGCGCAGGACTCGGCCGCGGAGCAACGGGAACGGGGTCTGGAAGTACTGGGCGGAGACGAGATCGAACTCGCCGTCCGGGAAGCTTCTGGCCAGATCGTGCTGTTCGGTGGCGACCCGGTCCGCGACGCCGAGATCGCGGGCGCGGTCCCGCACCCGTTCGACGGCGGTGGTGGAGATGTCCACGGCGGTGACGTGCCAGCCTCGCTGGGCGAGCCAGCTGGTGTCGCCGCCGGCGCCGCAGCCCAGATCCAGGGCGGCGCCGGGGCGCAGTGCAGCGGCGGTCTCGGCGAGCAGCGGGTTGACGCGCGCGTCCCAGGTACGCCGGGTGCGGTAGTGCCGCTCCCAGAACAGTTCCGCGTCCTCGTCGGCAGTGGGTCGTCGGGGTCGGGTGGAATCCATCTGCATTGCCTCTTCGTCGCCGGTGATGTATCGACAGCATCGCCACCACCGTTCCCGCCTTGCAAGAAAAGTTGCGGATCCGCATTATCGGGACATGGACCACCCCGAAGAAGATGTCTTGGCCGGAGTTGGGCCGCGGCTGCGTGGCCTGCGCCGGGCGCGGAGCGCCACGCTGGCGGCGCTGGCGAACGAAACCGGCCTCACCGCGAGCACCCTGTCCCGTCTCGAGAACGGCAAGCTCCGCCCCACCCTGGAGCAGCTACTGCCGCTGGCCCGGGCGCACGGCGTCCCGCTCGATGATCTCGTCGCGGCGCCGCCCACCGGCGACCCGCGCATCCACCTGCGGCCGGTGCGGCGGTCCGGGCTGGTGCTGGTGCCACTGACCAGGCGGGCCGGCGGCATCCAGGCCTACAAGGTGATCTATCCACCCGCCGGCCGAGCGCCCACGATGCGCATGCGGACCCACGAGGGATATGAGTGGTTCTACGTCCTCGACGGACAGGTCAGGTTCGTGCTCGGTGAGCAGGAGTTCCGGCTCGGCGCCGGCGAGGCCGCGGAGTTCGACACCCGCGTACCGCACTGGATCGGCAGCGCCGACAGCCGGCCCGCGGAGTTGCTCACCCTGTTCGGCGCGCAGGGAGAGCGCGCCCACCTTGCACCGTCCAGGCACTGACCGGCGAAGGTCAAATGCGCACCACCGCGGTGTGGGCGTGCCCGCGGCTGCCGCCGACTTCCACCTTGATCGCGCGCTTGGCCTTGCGCACGCCGCGGTCGCGTTCCTTGACCGCTTTCACCGGCCAGGGCAGCCTGATCCTCACCTCGTCGGCGGTCCTGGACGGGTCGGAGACCGCGAGCCGTACCCCCTTGTGGTCGCGGCGGACCAGCAGCGTGCACGGGCCGTCGGCGGAGAGCGGTCCATACGCGGTCTCGACGGTTCCCGCGCGCCAGAAGACGGCGGCGAGCACGTCGTCGCGGGAAATGGCCTGCACCGCTCGGGAGTTGGCGAGGATCTCGATCCGCCCGCGGTATGCCGCGGTCTGTGTGACGGAGGCGTCGGGCAGCACGGCGTAGGCGTAGCGCGCCTTGCCCGGATCGACGCCGTGGTCGATGAGGATCGTCGTGTAGTGCCTGGTGACGGGGGTGTTGTCGCCTCCGGTGGTGGCGCCTTTGTCGATGTCCCGCCAGCGGCCGGTGCGCTGCTCGCGGATCACCTTCGCGTCGGCGCCGTCGAGCAGCGCGTAGCCGGCCACACCGGACAGGTGGACCCAGCCGTCGCCCCGGGTCAGCGGCGGATGCGTGTCGTGGGTGTTGCGGTTCTCCACAATGGTCTCGATGCGGCGGCCATCGGAGGCGGCGATACCGGTGCCGAGGGCGATCACCGCGTCATCGAGAAGGAACCACGCCTTCTTGGCCCGGAGCGAGGAACCGTCGGCGATCAGCTTCATGGCCGCCACGCCGTACTCGCCGTCGAGTGCCACGCCGCCCGCCCACGGGGTGGGTGGCAGGCGACGCTTGCCGTACCGGAGATCGGCGCGTCTGCGCCTGTCGACCGTCGTGCCCGGCAGCCGGTACGGGTCGATCGTGGGCCACAGGTCGTCGTTCCAGTGGGTGAGGTCGCCGGTGTAGAGGTAGGTCATGCCGTCGCCGGTGTACCAGCCGTGCAGGTTCTCCTGGTTCATGGCCTCGGCCGCGCCGATGCGCTCCGAGCTCATCGCGATCGCGTAGGCCCAGGTGGGACGGCGGTGCACGACCCGGTCCATGTCGGCGAAGACGTACGTGCCCGTCGTGCGGGGGCCGACCGGCACCGACGGGTCCTCCAGCAGGGCCTTGGCCCCCGTGATGCCCGCCAGTGGGGCGAGCGTGCCGGCGGGGACGGCCTGGCCGCGGGTGAGCCAGCCCTTCACCAGCGGCCGCCAGCGCCGGGCATGGCGCTCCGGTGCCGCCTCCAGCAAGGTCAGGATGGCCTCGACCGCCTTCTGCCCCGAGTGGTGGTCACGGTGGCCCTGCACCGAGATCTGCCGGCCGCGTACGCAGTCCATCATCAGCCCGTCGAAGATGAACGGCGCGAACGAGCGATCCACGATGTCGTAGACGTTCCCCGTTCCGGTGATCTCCCACGGCGACCTCGCGAGCATGGCGATCAGCTTGGCCACGCTCTCCAGGTAGTCCACGCCGTAGCTGCCGGTGTAGGCGTACACGTCGTGCTGGATGAACGACCCGTCACGGTACAAGCCGTCACCTGGGCCCCTGGTCGGCCGTAACAGCTCGGAGACCGCGTTCCTGGCCCGCTTGATCAGGCGCGCGTCGTGGGTGAGCAATCCGCGCATCGCCACCGCCATGGCCTTGCCCGCCCGGTTGGCGCCGGTCTCGACGACGCCGGGGTGGCTGACGCGGCGCTCCGGGTCGGGGCACCAGCGGTGCAGGGGGCGCAGCCAGCGCTCGAGGTGGTCCTTGGGCAGGCCGTCGTACAGCAGGGCGCAGGTGTCGGTCAGCGAGCGGGGGACGCCGATCTCCCACCAGTACCAGTTGCTGTTCCGCCGGTCGAGCCCGTCGTGGTAGGCGTGCTCGTACAGGAAGTCCAGCGCCATGACCGCGGTCGCGGCGACCTGCCCGTCCCGGTGCATGACGGTGCCCGGCGTGGCCCAGCCCAGCGCCAGGGTGCGCATGCGGTTGTAGGCGCGGTTGAAGTTGCCCGTCCGGGGGTCGTCGAGCGGCAGGTCGGGCCACAGGCTCGGGCGGCCGGGGGCGGGATCCAGCTTGCGCAGCACCGCGTTGGCCGAGCCCTCGATCGCCCGCGTCTTGCCGGTGTCGGCGGCGTCGTACGACCCACCGGCCAGCAGGCCCACCCACCGTTCACGCGCGGCGTCGAACGCGGCGGTGCCGACCGCCTCGGCCGGTCTGTCCCACAGGGCGACGCCGGCCACAGCCGCGGCGCCCAGCAGCGCGGACCGCCGACTGAGGGGGTGGGTCATAGCGGCCTTTCCGACAGTCGGCCAGATTTCATACGAAAAGATCCTAATCGTCGATGACCAGTCCCTTCGCTTCGAGGACGGCGGCGAGGTTGCTGACCTCGATGACGCTCTTTCCGGCACGGTAGGCGGCGATGTACCCGGCCTCGGCGTCGACGCGCTCCTGCGACCTGCGGACCACGTCGCCCACGTCTTCGCGCCGCACGACCACGACGCCGTCGGCGTCACCTCGCACCACGTCGCCCGGACGGACGATCTCGCCGCCGATCAGTACGGGCTCCGCCATGGGACCGACGGTCTCCTTGACCGTGCCCTTGATGGAGACGCTGAAGGAGAACACCGGGAAGCCGAGTTCGCGCAGCTCGCGGGTGTCGCGGACGCCGGTGTCGGTGATCAGCCCGCCCAGGCCCTTGGCCACGCAGGCGTTGGCCAGGACGTCGCCGAAGGAACCGGCCTCCGCGTACTCGCCGGCGGACACCACGACGACATCGCCGGGCCGGGCGTGCGCGATGGCGACCTGGAGCATGATGTTGTCCCGGGGGGCGCAGCACACGGTGAAGGCGGGGCCGCACAGCGACATGGTGTCGTCGACCGGCTTGATCGTGGAGCTCAGGGCGCCGAGCCGGCCCTGTGCCTCGTGAATGGTGGCGGACGAGTACGCGCTCAGCCGCTCGACCAGCGCCGGATCGGGGCGGTCGAACGTCGTGTTGACACGCAGCATGAGTCTCACTCCAAGATCAGGAAAGGTCGGCGCAGGCGCGGGCGATGCGCTCGCAAGCCTCGGTCAGGACGGAGCTCGACGTCGCGAAGGAGACGCGGAAGTAGCCGGGCGCTCCGTAGGCGGATCCGTGGATCACGGCCACCTGCTGCGAGTCCAGCAGGTAGCGGGCGAACTCCTCGTCCGTATGGATCCGTTCGCCGGCCGGGGTCCGGCGGCCGAGCAGCGAGGCGCATCCGACGAGCACGTAGAAGCCGCCGCTCGGCGCGGTGCAGGTCAAGCCGGGGACGTCGGTCAGCATCTTGACCGTCTTGTCGCGCCGGGCCCCGTAGACGGCGACGCAGTCGCCGATGAAGCTCTGGTCGCCGGTGAGCGCGGCGGTGGCGGCCGCCTGGCTGATCGACGAGGGGCACGAGGAGATCTGCGACTGCAGCTTGTTGACGGCCCCGACCAGCTCCGCCGGTCCCACGCCGTAGCCGATCCGCCAGCCGGTCATGGCGTACGTCTTGGAGACGCCGTTCGTGAGGAACACCTGCTCGGCCAGGCGCGGTTCGACCGCGAGTATGGTGCGGGGCGGCTCCGGCCCGTACCAGATCTCGTCGTAGATCTCGTCGGTCAGCACCATGACGTGGGGGTGGGCGAGCAACACGTCGGCGAGTGCGCGGAGTTCGTCCGTGGTGTAGGCGGCGCCCGTGGGGTTGTTCGGGGCGTTGAGGATGACCCAGCGGGTCGAGTCGGTGATCGCGGATTCCAGCCGTCGCGGTGTCAGCTTGAATCCGTCGGCCTCCGGGCACGGGACCACGACGGGGGTGCCGTCGTTGGCCAGCACCATGTCCGGGTAGGAGACCCAGTACGGCGCCGGGACGATGACCTCGTCGCCCGCGTTCAGCGTGGCCGCCAGGGCGAGGAAGATGATCTGCTTCGCCCCGCCGCCCACGGTGATCCGGTCGGTGGGGTAGCTCAGTCCGTGCCGCCGGGCGAGTTTGTCGGCGATGGCCGCTCTGAGCTGCGGGGTTCCGTTGACGGGCGTGTACTTGGTCTCGCCCCGCCCAATCGCCTCGATCGCGGCGGCCTTGACGTGGTCGGGGGTGTCGAAGTCGGGCTCGCCGACCGTGAGGTCGAGGATCTCGTGGCCCTGCGCCTTGAGCTCGCGTACGCGCTGGGCGGCGGCCGTGCTGGGCGATGGTTTGATGCGGTTCACCCGCTGCGCCAGTGCCATGTCAGTCGGTCCGCCTTTCGAAGTTGAGGCCACCGGGCACCTGGAAGGTCGGCATGATCTCCAGGTGTCCGATGTTCACGTGGCGCGGCGAGCCGATGGCGTAGTCGATCGCGTCGGCGATGTCCTCCGGCTTGAGCGACTCGTACCCGTCGTAGTACCGGCGCTGGGCCTCTTCCATGTCGCCGAGCAGCCGGCCGAAGATCTCCGTCTCCACCCGGCCGGGGCAGATCTCGGTGACCCGGATCCGGCGGCCGTACCCGTCGACGCGGAGCTGACGGGACAGGGTGTGCACGGCCGCCTTCGTGGCGTGGTAGATGGTGTTGCCGCCGAAGTTGTAGACGGCGGCGATCGAGCTGATGTTGATGATGTGCCCGAGGTCGCGTTCCACCATGCCCGGCATGATCAGGCGTACGAGGTGCAGCACCGCCTGGATGTTGACCGCTACCTGCTCGTCGATGGCGAACTCGTCGGCCGTCAGGATGTTCCCCGGGCGGGACACCCCCGCGTTGTTGACCAGGACGTCGACGTCGATCCCCCGCAGAGCTTCGGCCAGTGCCGCGGTGTCGGTGATGTCGACGGCGTGCGGTGTGCATCCCGTACGCCGGGCCAGGTCGCCGAGCCGCTCGGCGTCGCGGGCCACGGCGTGCACGTCGAGCCCCCGCTTCGCCAGGCGCTCGACGACCACCGCCCCGATTCCGGTCGAGGCGCCGGTCACCAGCGCGGTCTTGTAGTCCGAGAAGGGCATGTGAATCTCTCCGCGTGAGGATGAGTGGTGCGGTGGGGTGCTACGCGTCGCGCAGCGGCTGGTGTGCCCTGTCCTTCACCCGGGACACGGCGATGAGCGTGCCGAGTGCGGTGAGGACCGCGTAGAAGGCGGGCATGCCGGTGTTGCCGGTCTTGGCGATGAGGAACGTCATCAGCAGCGGCGCGGTGCCGCCGAAGAGCGCGGCGGACACGTTGTACCCGAGCCCGTAGGCGGAGTAGCGCACCCGGGTCGGGAAGAGTTCGACGAGCAGGATGTGGATGACGCCCGTGTGGCCGGCGAAGATGATCGCCATGATGCACGCGCCCAGGATGGCGAGCGGAACGCTGCCGGTGCCGATGAGCAGGTAACAGGGGATCCCGGCGATCGCCATGGCGATGGCGGCACCCGCGAGGACCCGCTTGCGCCCGACCCGGTCGGACAACCGGCCCATGTAGGGGATGGCGATGCAGATGGCCACCAGGCTGGTCGCGGTGACGAGCAGGGCCTGCACCTTGCTGAAGTGGAGCTGGGTGTTCATGAACGTCGGCATGTAGCTGAACAGCACGTAGTAGCCGGAGCCGTTCATCAGCGGGATGAACAGGGCGAGCAGCATCGCGCGGCGGTGCTCGGCGGAGGCGAAGGCCTCCTTCAGCGGGTTCTTCGCCAGGCCGCCGCTCTCCTGGAGGCGGGTGAAGTTCGGGGTGTCGCTGATGCGCTTGCGGATGTAGATGCCGGTGAGACCGAGCGGGATGGCCAGCAGGAACGGGATCCGCCAGCCGTACGCCTCCATGCGGTCCGGGCCGAGGCCGCTGGTCAGGGCGGCGGCGATCAGCGTGCCGGTGAGCAGGGAGAGGAAGGAGGCGATCTGGGCGTAACTGGTGTAGAGGCCGCGCTTGCCCTCGGGTGCGTGCTCGGCGAGGAAGCTCATCGCGCCGGACGCCTCGCCACCGACCGAGAAGCCCTGCATGACGCGCATCAGGATGAGCAGGGCGGGTGCCGCGATGCCGACGCTGGCGTAGGTCGGCAGCACGCCGATGGCCGCCGTCGCGACGCTGATCAGCAGGATGACGAAGACGAGCATCCGCTGCCGGCCGATGCGGTCGCCGAGGTGACCGCAGATGATGCCGCCGAGGGGCCGGAAGAAGAAGGAGACGGCATAGCCGAGGAAGACGAGCTGAATGGCGTTGGCCGAGTCCGGGAAGAAGACGGTGCCCAGAGTGCCGGCCATGAAGCCGAAGATGCCGTTGTCGTAGAGCTCGGCGAAGATCCCGACGCACCCGGCCAGGGTGACCTTACGGGCGGTTTTCGGATCGACGGTGTTGGGTGTCGGTTGTGCGGCCACAGTGGCCATGGCTGTCTCCTTCACTCGCTTACGAGGTGGGGGGCGGAGGGAGCTGCGGGAGGACGCGGAGTGCGTCGAACACCGTGCGTACGCGAGTGCGCAGGGAGTCTATGTCGGCACGTTGTGACCGGTACGCGGCCACGGCCTCGGCCACCGTCCGGCGCCGGAACCGGACGGGCTGGCCGGGGCGGGTCTGCCCCAGCGCGGACAGGCCGGTCGAGGTGACGACCGCGAGAACGGGATAGCCGGCGGTGACGCCACGGCCACGGTGCAGGACGAGCAGTTCGTCCCCGGCCGGCACCTCGACCGCGCCGACGGGCACACCACGGGAGAGCACCTCGCCGGTCGCCGTCCGGCGCGGCACGTCGCCGCTCATCCGCAGGCCGATGTGGTTGCTCTGGGGGGTGACGGTGAACTCCGACCGGAACAGCCGCTGCGCGGAGTCACCGAACTCCGCCAGGTCCGGGCCGTCGGTGACGTCGATCGTCCACGATTCGCCGAAGCGCGGTACGGAAGCGTTCAACCGGAACAGCGGAATATCGGAGAACGGATGCTCGACCGGCGGAAAGGGGGTACGGATGGCGAGCTGATCACCGTCACGCAGCGTGCGCCCGAACCCGAGGATCGTGTCGGGAGCGCAGCTACCCAGCAGGAACGGCGACTCCACCGAGCCGTGCACGGCGAGGTAGACGCGCAGACCGTGCCTGATGCGCGTGACGCGGATCCTTTCGCCCGCCCGGACCACGACCGGTTCCCACCGGGGGCGCGGAACGTCATCGACGGTGAGTTCGGCGGGGGCGCCGGTCACCGCGATGAGCACATCGGCCGAGGGTGTGCAGGCGAAGCCCAATGCCGTGATCTCCAGCAGTGGCGCACCTTCGTCGTTGCCGGTCAGCACGTTGGCGACGCGGGCGGAGTACTGGTCGAGAGCGCCGTTGACGGGTAGGCCGAAGCGGGAGCGGCCGAGCCGCCCGAGGTCCTGCACCACCGAGAGACCGGCGCGGTGGACGGTGAGGGTGTCAGCCACGGGCCACCGCCTCAGCCGTGAGCATCGCGCCGTCGTGGTCGGGCCACTCCTCGGGAGTGATCGGTACGAACCGGAAGGTGTCACCGGGCCGGTACGGGGTCAGCGGCTCGGAGTCGAGGTCGAGGACGCGCAGCGGAGTGCGTCCCAGCAGCGGCCACCCGCCCGGCGAACGCATGGGGCAGATCACGGCCTGCCGGCCCGCCACGGCGATCGACCCGGGCGGGACGCTGGTCCGCGGAGAGGCCAGCCTCGGGACCGGTCTCGGGAACGCGGGACCGTCCATCATCGGAGCCCCCACCGGTGCGCCGAGGCAGCGCACCATCAGGTCCCGGCCGGTGTGCAGGTCGACGACCTCCTGCTCGGCCAGCCCCAGTTGCTCGGCCACCACGGGCAGGTCGGGGCCGTACTCACCGCCGTACACCACCGGGACCGTGAACCGCCTGGGCGAGGGCACCGGTGCCGGGCTCTCGGCGAGCCGCCCGGCCGCGCCCCGCAGGGCACGGTGAATCGTGTCGTGATCCGTGGCGGCGCAGTCGAACTCGACGAGCAACGAGTCGTAGGTGGGGACGATGCCGTGCACCCCGCCGAGCCGGGCCGCCTCGATCGCGTCGGCCAGGGCGTGCACGACCTGCCAGGCACGGTCGCCGCCGCCGGTGGCCTTGACCACGACGGCCGAGTCGCCGCAGTCCGCGATGTGGATGCCGTGGTCCATCTCAGAGGCCGTACCTGGCGTCGAGCACGTCGGCCAGCGGGGCGATCGCCACGCCCGCCGCGATGAGTTCCTTGCGCAGGAGATGGGCGAGGGCGACGGCGCCGGGGGTATCGCTGTGCAGCAGGACGGTGTCGCACTCGACCGGGATGTCCCGGCCGCCGACGCTGCGGATCACCCCTTCGGTCACCAGCCGGACCGTCCGTTCGCTGATCTCTCGCTCGTCGTGGATGACCGCGCCGGGTTCGCCCCTCGGCACCAGGCTGCCGTCGTCGCGGTAGGCCCGGTCGGCGATCCCGACGATGCCGACCCGCAGGCCACGGGCGCGGGCGGCGTCGGCGAGCTCCCCGTCCTGCGCCAGGACGATCATCGACCGGTCGAGGGCGGCGACCGCGTCGGCCACGGCGGCCGCGTAGTCCTGCCTGGTCGCGACCAGGTTGCCGAGCCGGCCGTGCGGTGCCACATGGCGTACCCGGGTGCCGTGCGCGGCGGCGAACGCCTGCAGGGCTCCCACCTGGTAGAGCACGTCGGTACGGACCTCGTCCGGCGTCAGATCCATGGCGCGGCGGCCGAACCCGACCAGGTCGGGGAAGCTGGGGTGCGCGCCGACGGCGACACCGCGCTCGACGCAGTGGCGTACGGTGGCGTCCATGATCCGCGGGTCGCCCGCGTGGAAGCCGCACGCGACGTTGGCCGAGGTGAGGACATCCAGCAGCGCCTCGTCGTCACCCATGGTGTAGGCGCCGAACCCCTCACCGAGATCGGCCACGAGATCGACCGTGTGTGCCATGTCGTCCTCCGCTCAAGAGGTCAGAAAGAGAGATGTGGCTGCGCGCGAAGCGGTTTGAGCGCGGCTGTGAAGATCCCGCCGGGGATTGCCGGTCAGGCCTGAATTACCGTTTGGGTGACCGTAATGCGGGGGGATGGGCACATCAAATACACATTGCGTGTGACGTGATAGGTCCCCGCTATGACCGCGCACCTGCTCCGGCTCCGTGTCCGGCCCCGTACGATGAGCCCCTGGCAAGGCTGGAGGTAGCCGATGGACACCAGGCGTCTCTACTCGTTCGTCAAGGTCGTCGACGCCGGGAGCATCACGCGCGCCGCCGACATCCTGCATATCGCGCAGCCCGCGCTGAGCCACCAGATCTCCATGCTGGAGAGCCAGTTCAAGCAGCAACTGCTGATCAGGAGCAAGCGCGGGGTGGCGCCGACCGAGGCCGGGCGCGCCCTCTACCGTCACGCCCAGCTGATCCTGCGCCAGCTCGAGCACGCGCAGGCGGCGATCGACGTGTCCGGCCGGGCGCCCGCCGGAGGCGTCTCGGTCGGCCTGGCTCCGTACAGCACGGGCGCGGCACTGGCCCTGCCGCTGCTGCGGGCGGTGCGGGAGCGCTACCCGGACATCCTGCTGCACATCAACGAGAACTTCGGCGGCGTCATCAGCGAAGCGATCATGACGGGTCGCATGGACATGGCCTTCATCTACGACGCCGGCCCCATCCGCGGCGTCCAGTTCGAGCCGATGCGCACCGAGGACCTCTACCTGGTCGCCGCCCCGGGAACCGGGCTGGCATCAGAGGGAGACGACGTCTCCATCGCGGAGCTGGCCGACGTGGGCCTGCTGCTGCCGAGCCGCATCCACACCATCCGCCAGGTCGTGGACGCCGCCTTCCGCCATGCCTCACTCGAACCGAAGGTCGTCGGCGAGATCGAGTCGGTCCTGACCCTGGTCAGTGCCATCAGCGCCGGGATCGGTGCCACGGTGCTGCCCTGGTCGGCGGCGCAGGCCATCCTCGACGTACGGAATCTGGTGGTGCGGCGGATCGTCAACCCCACGATCGAGGTCAAGCTCTCGCTGTGCACGTCCCACCACCAGCCGCTGTCGGAGCCCGCCCTCGCGGTACACGATCTCTTCCACGAGTTGATCCTCGAATTCGGCAAGAATTCGGCTGGCCGATGACGTCACACACACCAGGTATTGGTCAAACCCGCTGAGCTCTGACTAGCGTTCTCGCCGCCAGGCAAAGCGGCATCAGTGGAGCGGTGGATGAAAAGGCTTGTGCTCAGTACCCGTGGCACGAAAGCGGTACCGGCGTGACCAGCAGCCCGTTGTTCGACATCGAAGGGCGCATCGCGCTGATCACCGGATCCAGCCGGGGCATCGGCCGTGCGCTGGCACAAGGGCTGCTGGAAGCCGGCTGCACGGTGGTGCTCAACGGCCGTGACGAGGCGGTCCTCGCGCGGACCCGCGCCGAACTGGCCGGACTCGGCCCGGCGGCGGCCGGCAAGGTCTTCGCCCGCGCCTTCGACGTGACCGACTCCGCGGCCGTGGCCGCCCATGTCGCCGCGATCGAGGACGAGGTGGGACCGATCGACATCCTGGTCAACAACACCGGGACGCAACACCGCGCGCCGCTGGTGGACTTCACCGACGAGGACTGGCACCGGCTGGTCGGCACCAACCTCACCAGCGCCTTCTTCATGGGCCGGGAGGTCGCGCGCCGGATGGTCCCGCGCCGCCGCGGCAAGATCATCAACATCTGCTCGGTGCAGAGTGAGACGGTACGCCCTGGCATCGCCCCCTACGCGGCCACCAAGGGCGGGCTGAAGCTGCTGACCAAGGGCATGTGCGCGGACCTCGGCCCCTCAGGCATCCAGGTCAACGGCCTGGGACCGGGATACTTCGCGACCGAACTCACCGAGGCGCTCGTCGCGGACGAGGAGTTCAGCGCCTGGGTGCGGGGGCGCACCCCGGCCGGCCGGTGGGGCGAGGTCTCCGACCTGATCGGCGCCTTGATCTTCCTGGCGTCACCCGCGTCCGACTTCGTCAGCGGGCAAGTGTTGTACGTCGACGGCGGAATGCTGTCCGTTCTATGAGGGAGCACATATGCGTGCCTGTGTCGTCCACAAGGCGGGCGATCTCCGGGTCGAGGAGTGGGATCCCGGCCTTCCTGGCTCCGGGGAGGTTCTCGTGGCCGTGACCCTCGGCGGCATCTGCGGCTCGGACCTGCACTACTACCATCGCGGTTCGGTCGGTGACTTCCAGGTCCGCGAGCCCCTGGTGCTCGGCCACGAGGTCGTCGGCCGGATCCACGCGCTCGGCCCCGGCACGGACGGCCCGGCTGCCGGCACACCGGTGGCGATCCACCCGGCCACCCCGTGCGGCGCGTGCCCGGAGTGCGCGGGCGGCCGGCGGAACGTGTGCGGTCAGGCCCGCTATCTCGGCAGCGCCGCGCGGATGCCCCACGTCCAGGGTGGTTTCGCCCAGCGGCTGGTCGTACCCGCCGATCAGGTACGAGCGCTGCCGGCCGGGCTCGACCCGCGCAGGGCCGTACTGGCCGAGCCACTGTCCGTCGCACTGCACGCGGTCCGCCGCGCCGGGGCGGTGGCCGGCAAGCGGGTGCTGGTCACGGGCGCCGGTCCCATCGGTTCCCTGGTGGTCGCCGCGTTGCGGCACGCGGGAGCCGCCGAGGTGACCGTCAGCGATCTGCTGGACACCCCCCTGGACGTCGCCAGGAGGGTCGGCGCCACGGCCACCGTCCGGGCCGACCACCCCGACGACCCGGCGTGGCCGGACGACGTCGACGTCGCCATCGAAGCGTCCGGCTCCGGGGCGGGCCTCGGCACCTGCCTACAGCGGGTACGCCGCGGCGGCACGGTCGTCCTGCTCGGGCTGCTCCCACCTGGCGAGACCGGGTTCCCCGGCAACGTGGTGGTCACCCGGGAGATCACCATGCGGGGCGCCTTCCGCTTCGACCACGAGTTCGACGACGCGCTGTCGCTGCTGGCTTCGGGCTTGGCCGTCCATCCGGTCATCAGCCACACCCTCCCGCTGACCCGGGCGGTCGAAGCGTTCGACCTGGCCGGCGATCGTGCCGTGGCGTCGAAAGTCCTGCTCGATCTGGGCGGCGAATGACAGATCGGGGCGCTCAAGGGGTGGCCTGGGCCCCAGTACGAGCGGCGCGATATTCCTCCACGACCAGGTCGGTGAGTTCCTTCACGGAGGTCCGGGCGGTTGGTTCGTCGAAGGTGATGCTGCCGTGTTGGAGGAGGTTGACCCGGTCGCAGACCTCCAGAACCTGGGCGTAGTTATGGGCGATGATCATGATGGAGACCTCGCCGCGGGCTTTGAGATCGCGGACCAGGTCGAGGATCTGCACTCCCTCTTTCGCACCCATCGCGGCCAGCGGCTCGTCCAGCAGGAGGATTGTGGAGCGGGAGTAGACGGAGCGGGCCACGGCGATGGCCTGGCGTTGGCCGCCCGACAGTTTGGCCACTTCCACGTCCACCGACGGAATGTTGACGCCCATGTCGTCGAGGTGTTCGCGGGCCAGGCGGCGCATTTTGCGGTTGTTCAGCAGACAGCCGAAGATCACCGGCTCGCGGTTGAGGAACATGTTGTGGTAGACGCTCAGTTCGTTGATCAACGCCAGGTCCTGGTAGACGGTGTCGATGCCGAGTGAGCGGGCGTGGTCGACGGATTTGAAGGACACCTCCTCGCCGTCAAGCAGGATGCGGCCGGCGTCGGGCTGGTGGAAGCCACAGATGATCTTCATAAGGGTGGACTTGCCGGCACCGTTGTCGCCGATCAGGCCGAGCACCTCGCCTTTGGCCAGGCGGATGTTGACGTCGCGCAGCGCGGTCACCGTACCGAACCGCTTGGAGACGTGCTCCACCCGCAGTACGTCGGTGGAGTCGCCGTTCGGAGAGGTCACGTCGTCCTGCCCGCCCTTCTCAGCCGGCTCAGATACACGTTGGCGATCATCGCCAGGAGGATGGCGCCTCCGAGGATGAGGAAGTACGGGTTGGCGGAGATGCCGATCAGGTTGAAGCCGTTCTGGAGCTCGGCCAGCACCAGCGCGCCCAAGGCGCCGCCGATGATCGTGCCGGAGCCGCCGGCGAGGGCCGTGCCGCCGATGACCGCCGCCGAGACCGCGGTGAACATCAGGCCGGTGCCGCCGCCGAGGTTGGGGTCGATCGTGTGAATCCGGAAGGCTTCCAATATCCCGGCAAGAGCTCCCAAAGTGCCAGCAATCATGAAATTACCGATCTTGATGCGCCCCGTCCGGACGCCCGCCTCCTGCGCCCCCAGCAGGTTCCCGCCCACGGAGATCGTGTGCAGCCCCCACCGCGTACGCGTGAACAGCACGTGGAAGAACGCCACGATCACCAGAGCCCACGCGAGATGCGCCCAGTTGGCCGCCCCGAGCCACTGCCCGATCTGGTTGTCCACCGAGGCGGGAATCTCGGCCGGATAGGCGCCGGACGTGGTCAGCACGATCCCGGTCACCAGGTAGAAGGTGCCCAGCGTGGTGATGAACGAGGGCACCTTCAGCACGACCGTGACGAACCCGTTCCCCAGCCCGATGACCGTGCCGGTCAGCAGGGAGAGCAGAATCGCCGGGACGGCCGGAAACCCCCAGTAGTCGATCGCGTAGTGCGTCATGAACGGCGCCAGCGCCGCCACCACCCCGACCGACAGATCGATCTCGCCGCTGACCAGCAGCAGCACGATGCCGCAGGCGACGATGGCGCTGGGCGCGGCCGCCTGGGTGATGTTGACCATGTTGTCGCCGGTCAGGAACGCCTCGGAGGCCGAGGCGAAGTAGGCCCCCAGCGCCAGCGCCACGACCAGCACGCTCGCCTCGCGCCGCCGCAGGAACCCGTCCCTGATCCGGGGCAGGATCCGGTTCGCGCCGCGCCGCGGCCCGTCCGGCACGGGCCGTCCGGCCACATCCGCGGGCGCCGGCGACTCGCGGATGCCATCGCTGATGTCGGGCACCTCGCCCTCCTCCACATGGATTGGCTGGGTGTACGACTTGCGCCCCGCGCCTTCCCCGGGCGCAAGCCGTACGTCTCAAGTCCCGATCAACGCTTCTAGGAGGCGTGAGCGATGGCCCCGGACCGTTCGACCAGCTTCTGGGCGGTGTCCGAGCCCTCGAAGCGGGTTTTGGTGGTCTGGTACGGCCCCACGGTGTCCTTGGTCACGAAGAGCAGACCGGTGTTGGTCTCCGACGGGAACAGCAGCCCGCCGGAGAGCTTGTACAGGTAGAGGTAGAGCACCGGCAGGAAGCCCTGCAGGTACGGCTGCTGGTCGATGGTGTAGTCGAGATCGCCGTTCTTGATGGCCGCCAGCGACTCGGGCACCAGGTCGAAGCCGCCGGCCACCTTGAGGCCCTTCGAGCGCATGTTGTACTTCTTGACCACCTGCCCGATCGACTGCGTCGAGCCGGCGTCGACGGCGAGCATCCCGGCCAGGTCGGGGTGGCCCTGGGCGTACGCGTCGATGATCGACAGCCCCTTGGTGATGTCGGCGTTCGTCCCGACCGACTCGAAGGTGATCGACTTGCCCGAGTCCTTGATCGCCTGCGCGGCGCCGTCGATGCGCGGCTGAATGTTCAGCGCGCCCGGGGTGGCGATGAACCCCACCACGTCGCCGGAGTCCACCTGCTGAAGGGCCCGCTGGCCCAGGGCGTACCCGGACTCGTAGAGCCCCTGTCCGATGTACGCCAGCCGGCTGGTCCCCTTGTCGTCACGGGCGCCGTCGGCGTTGTAGGACACCACCGGGATGCCCGCGTCCAGAGCACGGTTCACGGGCTCCTTGAAGGCCGCCTTGTCCACGACCGCCACTCCCAGCCCATCGGCCTTGGCCGAGATGGCGGTGTTGGTCGCGTTGACCATCTCCGCCACGATCGAGTCCTTCGACCCGGTCCACTGGAACTCGGTGCCGAGCAGCGCGCACGCGTCCTGGGCACCGTACTGGGTGGGGGTGAAGAACGGATTGGTGGTGACGTGGCAGACGAAGACGAACTTCCACTTGGGCGTCGACGGGAAGTCGCCGGAGCCCGCCGCCGCCGCCGCGGTGCCGCCTGAGGCGGCGGGCCGGTTCCCGCCCGAGTCACTGGTGCACGCGCTGAGCAGCGCGGCCGCGGCGGCCGAGGCGCTGACGAGGCCCGCCCCGGTCAGGAGGCGACGACGCGCGAGGCGGTTCAGGCCGAGTGTGTCGAGGGCCTCCTCGACCTTCGGATGGATGTCTTTCATGATCCTGCCTCATGGCTCCTTCCGCAGTTGTCACACCGTGGAGAACGCGTAGATCGTCGTGGTCCGGTAGACATCGCCCGGCCGCAGGACGGTCGAGGGGAAGTTCTCGTGGTTGGGCGAGTCCGGGAAGTGCTGCGACTCCAGGGCGAAGCCGGACCGCTTCGGGTAGAGGTGGCCGCTGGTGCCGCGCAGCGTGCCGTCCAGGAAGTTGCCCGAGTAGAACTGCAGGCCCGGCTGGTCGGTGATGACCTCGAGCACGCGCCCGCTGTCCGGCTCGACGACCCTGGCCGCCAGTCCGAGGACCCGCCCGCGACTGTCGAGGACGTAGTTGTGGTCGTACCCGCCGCCTCGCACGATCTGCTGGTTCTCGCTGTTGATGCGGTCGCCGATGGCGGTGGGCTCGCGGAAGTCCAGCGGTGTCCCGCCCAGCCGGGCGATCTTTCCGGTGGGGATGAGCGTCTTGTCGACCGGCGTGTAGCGGGAGGCGTTGATCTGCAGCTCGTGGCCGAGGATCCGGCCGTTGCCCTCACCGCGCAGGTTGAAGTACGCGTGGTTGGTGAGGTTGACGATCGTGGGCCGGCTGGTGGTGGCGCGGTAGTCCATCCGGATCCGGTTGTCGTCGGTCAACGTGTAGACGACCTTGGTCCGCAGCGTCCCCGGGTAGCTCTCCTCGCCGTTCGGGCTGGTGTAGGTCAGCATGAGCCCCACGCTGTCGTGCCGCTTGACCGGATGGGCCTCCCAGACCCGCTTGTCGAAGCCCTTGGTGCCGCCGTGCAGGTGGTTGGGGCCGTCGTTGGTGGCCAGCTGGTACGTCTTGCCGTCCAGGGTGAACCGCCCCTTGGCCACACGGTTGGCGTAGCGGCCGGTGATGCACCCGAAGTACGGACTCTTCTTGACGTAGTCGGACAGGTTGTCGAATCCGAGCGTCACGTTGGCGAACCTGCCCCCGCTGTCGGGGACCTCGATCGACTGAAGGATGCCGCCATAGGTGAGGATCTTCACCCGCATCCCGCTGGAGTTCCGGAGCGTGTAGATGTCGATCTTCTGTCCGTTGGGCAGGGTCCCGAACTGCTTCTTGGTGATGCTCGGCCCGCCGCCGGCGGCCTGCGCCGTGGGTGCGGCCGCCAGGCTCATCGCCAGGGCGACCACGGCCACGAGGGCAACCCTGATGGCGGTGGCGAGTCTGTTTCGGATGAGGGCGCTACTGGGCATGGACGATCTCCCTTCAGATGCGCTGATCTTGGGCCATATGTCACCTGGCGATTGCTGGTGGAGCGTTAACAGTTCGCCACGCGGCCGCAAGGCCGTCGCGGTCCCGCAGAACTGAGAGGGCGCCCGAGGAAGGCGCAATATGACCACACCTGGCTCTCACCCGACGAGCCGGTGACTCCCGAATCACGAAATGAAAACGATTGAATGCAATCGTATTCATCATCGGTTACGTTCGCACCAGCAGGGGGTCGTGTCAACACCGGCCCACTCCAGAGAGAGGAGCCTGGCAAATGAGGACCCATCCCAGGTGGCCTGTCCGGGCGGCCGCAGCGGTGCTGTTACTCGCGGCTGCCGCCTGCGGCCAGGAGGAGCCGCCCCCCACGGCCGGCCAAGCGCCGGCCGCGACGACGGCATGTGCCAGCAAGGGCGCCCTGACGATGTGGGAGCGCTCAGGCGGCAACAAGCAGATGGTGGACATGCTGGTCGCGGCATGGAACACCAAGAACCCCGACTGCAAGATCAATTTAACCTACATTCCCCACACCGAGATGGTGGGGAAGATCGCCCAGGGTGTCGCCTCGGGTGACGTGCCCGACCTGATGGGCATGGACCTGATCTACGCCCCGCAGTTCGAAAAGGAACAGCAACTGGTCGACATCACGGACCAGGCCAAGGATTGGCCGGAGCTGAAGACCGCCAGTAAAGGGCACATGACCGTGGCGACGTACCAGAATCGCCTCTTCGGCGTGCCCCTTTATGCGGACGTGTCCGCTCTCTTCTACAACAAGGATCTTTTCACGCGGGCCGGGCTCGACCCGAACAAGCCGCCCACGAGCCTGGCCGAGCTGCGTAGCTACGCCGACAAGATCACCGCGCTGGGCGGTGGCGTCAAGGGCTACTACCTGCCCGGCAACTGCGCCGGCTGCAACATCTTCACCGTCGGTCCGCTGATGTGGGCCTCCGGGGCCACCATCGAGGCGGCAGGCCCGGGAGGCGAGCCGCTGGTCGGCGATGGCGTCAAGCAGGTGCTGCAGTTCACCCGCGACATGGTCAAGGCCGGCAACGTCCCCGAAGGAAGCCGCACGGAGAACGGCGAGACATTCCATCTCCAGTTCGGCTCCGGCAAGGTGGGCATGATGGGCACCGGCAATTTCAACATCACACTGGCGCGCCAGCAGAATCCGAAGATGAAGTTCGGCATCGCCCTGTTGCCCGGGGTGACACCGAATTCCTCGGCCTCCTTCATCGGCGGCGACCTGGTGGTGGTGCCCAAGGGGAGCAAGCGGGTCAACGACGCGGTCAACGTGATGAAGTTCCTGCTCTCCGACGAGGTACAGGTCGAGGTCTATGCCAAGGCGCTCAACCTCACCACACGAACCGACATGGTGGAGAACAAGTATTTCCAGGCCGAGCCGCTGGTGCGCGACGTGGCGAAAGCGCTCACGGTGGGCCGCACGCCGTACACGGTCACGTTCTTCGAGCAGATCAACTCGCCGCAGGGGCCGTGGCTGAAGATGTTGCAGCGCGCCTATTACGGTAACGACGGCCTCGACACCGTCATCGCCGATGCCAAGAAGGAAATGAAGGCCATCGCCGGCCGGTCGTAGATGAGAGGCCGTTTCCACCGGGCGGCCCGTCGCCCGGTGGACGCCTTACTCGCCAAGAGGAGCTGTCATGCGCCACGGCTCACGGCGCCGTCTGGTCGGATTCGCCTATCTGGCACCGGCCTTACTCTTCGTGCTCACCTTCACCGCCTATCCCCTGGTGCAGATGGCGTGGATGTCGTTGCACAACTGGTCCCTGCTGTCCCCGCCAAGATTCGTCGGGACGGCGAACTACGAGCGGGCTTTCCATGACACCCAGTTCTGGGTCTCCTTCCGTTTCACCCTGCTCTACACCGCGCTCATAACTCCGTTCCTCATCATCGGCGGTTATCTGCTGGCGCTGCTCACCGCCAGGAACACCGCCCTGCGCCGGCTCACCCGCACGGTGGTCTTCATTCCGGTCGTGATCGGTCTCGGGGTGTCGAGCCTGCTGTGGTACTGGCTTTTCAGCACCGATTTCGGTCTGGTGAACCGGGCCCTGCTCGACCTGGGGATCATCGACGAACCCGTGCTGTGGCTGGGCGTGGACGCCGGCGTCTCCAACTTCGCGATCAGCGTCTCCGTGGTCTGGAAGGTGATCGGCTTCGGGATGATCCTTTTCGTCGCCGCGATCCAGGCCGTGCCAACGGATGTGGTCGAAGCCGCCCTGGTCGACGGGGCGAGCCACCGGCAGCGGGTCACCCGGGTGATCCTGCCGCTGACCCTGCGCACCGTCCTGCTGGTGACCCTGGTGAGTGTGATCGGCTCGCTGCTCGCCTTCGACCAGTTCTACATCATGACCGCCGGTCAGCCGGGCAATGAGACGGCGACCTCGGTCTTCTACATCTACCTGAATTCCTTCCCCTACCTGAAGCTCGGGTACGGTGCCGCCCTGTCGATGATTCTGGCCTTCACGATTCTCGTCTTCACCGTGATCCAGTTGCTGCTGAGCCGCCGGAGCCATCAGTGAAGGGACGCGGAAGGTATCTGGTGGCGGCGTGTTGTATCGCCGTCTGCACCGTCATGCTGATGCCGCTGGCGATGTCGGTCCTCGCCTCGGTGAAGCCGACCGAAGAGGCGGCCGCCTCTCCCCCGACCTACATTCCGCACGGGCTCAGCTTCGACAGCTATATGCGGCTGTGGAGTTACCAGGAGGGGCTGCCGGTCTACCTCGCCAACAGTCTGGGCACGGCGTTGCTGACCATTGTGCTCACGCTGCTGCTGACCGTTCCCGCGGCCTACGCGCTGGCGCGTTTCCCCGTCCCGGGCAAAGAGGTGATCTTCGTGGTGTTGCTGCTCGCGCTGATCATTCCTTACCAGGCTCTGCTCACGCCGATGTTCCTCATGTTCGCGAAGATCGGCCTGACCAACTCGCTGCTCGGCCTCGCGATCCTGCACACCGCCATCCAATTGCCGTTCAGCCTGTACGTGCTGCGCAACAGCTTCAGCGCCGTACCGAGGGAGCTGGAGGAAGCGGCCATCATGGACGGTTCCTCGTCGTGGGCGGCGTTGCGCTGGGTCTTCATCCCCGCTGCCGTGCCCGCGATCGTCACCACCGCGCTCTTCGCCTTCATCACGTCGTGGAACGAATTCCTCGGCGCGCTGGTGATGATGAGCCGCGGCTCCAAGTTCACCCTGCCGCTGATCCTCGCCACGTCGAGGACGGAGACCAGCCTCGGCGGCACGGACTGGAGCATGCTGCAGGCCGGCGTCACCATCTCGATCATCCCGTGTGTCCTTTTCTATTTCCTGCTTCAGCGGTACTACGTGTCGGGTCTGATGAGTGGCGCCATCAAATGAACGCAGGCAGCGTGTGGCCGACCGCGGCTGCATCCGATCGAGATCGTCAGCGGGTTCTGGGCGCAGCGGCAGAGGAGGCGATGCGGGTCAGGATCCTGACATGATCGGTTTCACCTCAGCGCCGGAGGTGCGGTCGAATCCCGCACTATCAATGCCGGCTTGAAAATCTCGAGAGGCGGCGGGCGCTCGGCATCGGCCGGTTCGCGAGCCAGCCTGACCGCCTGCGTAACGGCGTAGCCGACGATCTCCGATATCGGCATCCGCACGGTGGTCAGCGCCGGCACGGTATGCGCCGCGATGACAATGTCGTCGAAGCCGACGACCGACAGGCGATCCGGCACTGTCACGCCCAAGCTGTGCGCGGCGTGCAGCACGCCCACGGCCACCACATCGGTCGAGGCAGCGATCGCCGTGGGCGGGTCGGGCCGGTCCATCAGGCGCCGCAGCGCGGCATCGCCGCCGGCCAAAGTGCTCAGGCTGCGCTCGGCATAGCCCGGCGGCACGGCGCCGAACCGATCACGCATGAAATCGAGGTAGGCATCCTCCCGCGCCCGATATTCATTGGGAAGCTCCGCGTTGATGTAGGCGATCCTCTTGTGTCCCAGGGACACCAGATGGCTCAGGCCGGCCCAGATGCCGGCCCGGTCGTCGGCGTCAACGGTCGGGAACTCGCGCGGGCTCGTACCCGGCCAGAGCGCGACCACCGGCACGATCGAGTTGCGCAGGTCGGCCAGGAACTGCGGATGCTGCTGCATGTCACCGAGCAGCACCACCGCATCGGTGTGCCGGGTCTCCAGCACGGTGGTCAGCGAGAGCGCCTCATCGCCCGCCCGGCCCGGCACGTGGCCCAGAACAACGTTGTAGCCGTGCGCCATCGACTCGACCACGAGCGCCTCGATCGCCCCGGCGAAGAAGAGATCGCTGAAGTCGCGCACCACTGCGCCGATGAGGTTCGTCGAGGCACCGCGCAGCCCGCGAGCCAACGGGTTGGGCCGATAGCCCAGCTCCCGGGCAGTCCGCAGCACCCGCTGGCGAGTCTCCTCCGCGATGGGCACGGCGGTGGGCGCGCCGCTGAGGACACGGGACACGGTGCTCTGCGAGACGGCAGCCGCAGCGGCGATGTCCCGCATGGTAGGCACTGACCGCCTGGCCGACCGGTCTTTAGACATCCAGCCGAGACTATCGCATCACGATGCAGGCATACGATTTCGCCACTCGGCCGCGCGGCGCCGGAACTCTGGCGGGTGTGGTGCGGGCATGAGAAACATCCTCCTGATAATCGCCAAGTGTCCGGAGAACAGGGGGAAGCTCAGTTTCAGCGGATATGTTCCGGGCTTTCGCCTTGTCGCGGTCGAGTACAGCCGGCAGGCGCGGGCACCGAGGCCGGCGACGTCAAATGATGTGGGCACCCCTGAGCCCCGAGGAGGCGTTCTCCCGCGCCAGCCGCAATACCAGCAACCGGACGGTACGCGGAACGGACGCATTCTGACGCGCGGCGGCTGCGCAGAGGAAATGACCAGTCGCGGATGCTGTGTCACCATTTGCGGGGTTACGTCCGGGAGACCTCACGCGACACCGGATGTCGTCGGATTTCTGACCGGCCGTCAAATTCACCTCAACAGCGGAATGGATTAACTGGGCCGAGCAGGCGATGAGCTCAATGGCGATCCTCGTGAATTTTATTTCTATTTTATACTCGCCATTCATTCAATCGCAAAAGCGAGCCCGTTGTCATGCGCCAGGCGTACTTGTTCGTTCACGCCGAAGGCCGCCGGGGCGACAGAGCTACGACCTCGCCAGCACATATTCCCAGGTCAGAGCCACCTAGCCGGTTAAATGATCTTCCCTTTGAAGTGTGTTACGCAGTTGTTATCAGGCTTCCCCTTGCCCCCGGGTTGCAGACTATTCACTATTCGACTTTGGGCCACGAAAATATTTTGTTCGGCACGGCCTGCGTGGGGGGAAGCACATGCGCGGAGGCAGGACTACATCGTTATGGGTGCGGCTGTCAGCCGCGCTCGCAGCGCTTGTCGTGTTGGTGCCGATGGGTGGAGTGGCCGTCGCCACGCCCACCATCGCACCCGGTGCGTTCATGCAGATTGTGGCGCATGAGGACGACGACATCTTGTTCATGAACCCCGATATCGACGACTCGATCCAGTCGGGGGCGGCGAACGTCACGGTCTTCATGACCGCGGGGCAGGTCACCGGGGACGGTGACACCGACGAGCAGCGAGCCCGTAATCGGCAACGCGGCATGCTGGACGCCTACGCCCGGATGACGGGGGTGCCGGATGTGGATCCGGCCGCCCAGGAGGAGTGGACCGGGGTGGCCTGGACGATCGAGGATCGGCAGGTCGAGCGGTACACACTCACGGACCATCCGCAGATCCAGCTGGTGTTCATGAACATGCGGGACAACGAGATCGGCTGGTTCAGCTGGGTTGACGACTTCGTCGATCACACGATCATCCCCGAGGACGGCCTGGTGAGCGAGTCGTACACGTACGAGCGCGCTGACGTGATCGCCGTCCTGGCGGGGTTGATGAACCACTACCAGCCCAACGTGCTGCGTGCCCAGGACCCCATCGTCGACAACCGCTACGACCCGGGCCACGGCGACCACGTGGCCGCGGGACGGTTGGCCGGGGACGCGGCCCTGGCGTCAGGCCTGCCGATTCTGCTGGTGAACTACCGCGACTACAACATCGCCGACGCGCCGGTGAACCTGACGACCGCGATCAGCACCCGCAAGAGCGCGATCATCGATCACTACATCCAATACGACCACGCGTTCGACCCGAACGTGTGGCCTACCCGGATGTACTACCGCTGGGCCAGGGGAACCCACTGGGCAGGCCGGAACGCTGATGGCCGACCCCAGATCTTCGTGGTGCGCAACGGTGTGGTGAACACCTACGGGCAGACCCTGCTGGGAGCGTGGGACGGCCCGCACGTGCTGGCCGGCGCGGACGGCGCCTTGGCGCCCGCGATCAGCGTGGGCAAGCAGGCCGACGGCCGGTTGGCGATCTTCGCCAGGCGAATGACCGACCACCACATCGTCACCATGTCCCAGACCGCGGCCAATGGCGCCTGGACAGGGAGCTGGACCGACCTCGGCAATCCCCACACGGACTGGGAAGTCCAGGAACAGATCGGCCTGCCCGTGGTCGCCTCCAACGCCAACGGCCGGATGCAGATGTTCGTCAAGAACGGCAACGGCGGGGTCAGCAGCCGCGTCCAGACGGCGGCCAACGGCGGCTGGGGCGGGTGGCAGAACCAGAACGGCACTGACGTGCAGGACGGCCTCACCGCCGTCACCACGCCATCGGGTCGCATCGAGCTGTTCGCCAGTTCCAGGACTCGGCTGCTGCGCTGGTATCAGTCCACATCCAATGGCAGTTTCACTCGCGACACCACCGTCCCGTCGCTGACCCCGGCCAGCTCGCCTTCGATCGCCCTGTCCCAGGACGGGCGTCTCCACGTGGCCTACCGCCGCGCCGGCACCGCCGAGATGGTCGTCAGCTACCAGCTCGTGGCCGGTGGCGCCTGGAGCACTACGCCTGCTGTGATCGGAGGACACGCGGGTGTCGGCGAGCCCGCTCTCGTCACCACGCCGACTGGTCCGGACGCGCGGATCCTGATGTTCGAGCGCAACGCCGGGACCGGGGTCAGCATGACCAAGCAGTTGATCGCGAACGGCAGCGGTTATGGCGCGTGGGCCGACCTCGGTGGAACCATTGTCGATTATCCGGCGGCCACTCTTGATTCGAGCGGGGCTGCCGTGATGTTCGCCATCGGGACCGATGGCGTGGTTCATGCCCGCAAGCAGTCGGCGCCGGGAGCCGACAGTCCGTTCGGGGACTGGGAGGCTCTGCCCTGATTCACCTGAGGTCGCAGGACCTTTCCCACCGAAACCCCCTGGAACGCCGGTCCACGCCATGAATACCGAGCGTAACGAATTGATTGCGATGGCCCCTGCCGCGTATCCTCGGCGCCTGAGCTTGATTTACTGAACGCACATTCCGCCGGATCAGGATCGCTCATGGCGCAGATGTCAGTGAGATCGTATGCGGGAGCCCTGCTCGAGGAAATCGAAGGGCGCGGCCCCGAGCGGCAGAGGCGTCGGCTCATGGCGGCGGACGAGGTGACCGTGCAAAAGGGCACGGAGACTTTTCTCAACGATATCCTGGACCATATCTCCAATTACGAGATGGAGCATCGCGCCCATTTCATGACGGCCTGCGACGACGCGCGGCTCAGGATCGCGTCCACGCCCGGCTCGCTGCTCCATGGCGTCATGGCGCTCGTCTGCGTGACCGTCAAACTGCTGGATCGCCGCTTCAAGTCCCCCGACCTGGGGGCACAGCAGGAGACGGACGCATACTGCACCGGGCTGTTCGCCGATCCGTGGCTCAAAGAAGCGATCCGGGTGGTCTACCGGCCGACCAATCGCGCGGAACAATCCGCCGAGTCGCGCACGTGGGGCGACATTGACTTCGGCACCATCGAATACCACAAGGCGGGCACCACGTCGTTCATTCTGAAAGGCCGCAGGAGTCAGGCGGTGAACGAAGCGGGCGCCCGGCCGCTGCTGGCCATTAAATGCGTCCTGTTCCCGTGGAACAAACTCGCCGCCATCGCCAGAGCCACCGACGCGTACGCGGCCACGTACGGCACCGACGCGATCACCTCTGTCGTCGTCAAGCCCATATCCTCCTCGGACCGATGGGTCGTCATGCCGTTCCAGGAGGGACAGACGCTGGGCGAACACCTGTCCGCCTTCGAGGCAGGCAGGCCGACCATTGCCGCCCGCCTCAGGAAAGCGCAGCAGGTCGCCGCGAAATTGACGGCGGCGCTGCACCGGCTGGCGGGCGGCGCCCCGGTGGGCCCGACGAACCCGCAGAGCCAGCACCTCGACCTGTCCCCGAACAACGTCATCCTGGACAAGGAGACGGCCGAGGTCCGCCTGATCGACCTGGGCATCAACCACCTGTACAGCCGCCAGGTGGGCATCGCCGAGCACGACGACTCGGTCTACATCGCGCCGGAGATCAAGAACAGGCGGCCCGAATCCGTCACCGCGGACGTCTATTCGCTGGGCATCATTCTCATGGAGATCCTGACCGGGAGTCCGCCCAGGGACGGCCGGACTCCGGACGAGATCTGGACCACCAGCCCGATCCTGGGCCGCGTCCTGGAGGACTTGATAGACGAGCGCCCCGAGCGGCGGTTGCTGCTGCGGCCGGCCACCGAGGAGTTCGCGTTCGACACCCTCGGCGAGCACCTGGATTTCCATTTCGCGCTGGTGCGGCAGGAGTCCGAGGTGCGGGAGAGCGATTTCGCCCACCCGTTCGCGAAATACGCCCCGACGTCGCGGGAGGTGGCCACGCAGTTCAAGCAGGTGCGGGCGTGGCGGAAGCTGGGCGACGGGCACGCACGGTTCGAGGAGTACCTCCTGCTCTTTTCGGTGATCGCGACCGCGTCCTGGTGGTTCATCGCCGCGAAGACCGCGCTGCTCAAATTCGATGACGTCGTCACAGGCGAGGTGAAGCTGGCGGAGTTCGTCGCCGACGCTGGATTGGCGGCCAACATCATCGCCTTCTGCCAGGGACTGGTGGCCGCGAAGTACTACCAGACCATTTTCGCGCGGCTCTCCGTCCGGGCCATTCCCGGAGGGCTGGCGACAGCGGCGGAGCTTCTCATGCGCTCGATGGCGGTGGTGGCGGTGCCCACGACGATCCTGTCGACGTTCTGGGAGGAGCTGTACTGGATCTGGCCGTGGACCTCCGCGGCCGGTGCCCTCGCGGTAACGGCGTGCAACGGCATCACACTGAGGCTGGCGACGCGGACCATCCGCGCCTCGCGCACGGAGTTCTCCACCATCCCGGAGCGGGGCAAGGTCTTCGCCCGCGGCTACGAGCAGTGGTGGTGGACCATGCTGATCTACGCGATCCTGATCATCATCTTGGCCTCTGGGGTGGCAGCCGGGCTGTTGCATGACATTTGGGCGTACGTCTTCATCGCCGTCGTGGTCACCGTGGGCGTCCATTACGTGGCCAAGTGCGTCGGCGCCGGGCCGGCGGTCCGCGGCAGCCTCGCGCGGGCCTTCTTCGCCGGCGAACGCATGGCGATCTTGGCCCAGCGGCCGGCCGGCTGAAAGCTTCAGACTCCGGCCGCCGCGTTGGCGAACCTCACCCCATGCGGGACCTAGCGGCAGACGCGGGCCCGCTCGATGTTCGCCGGCAGCACCGGTTTGCCGTCCACCGGCGGCGCCGGATCCCCGGGTGTCGGCTGGATGCCACCCGCGGCGATCCGGTCCAGCACGGCCAGCCCGGCGGCGTCCACGGTGCCGAAGATGGTGTAGTTCGGCCCCAGCCCCGAATCCCCGTACACCAGGAAGAACTGGCTCCCGTTCGTGTCCGGCCCCGCGTTCGCCATGGCCAGCACACCTCGCGCGTACGTCTTCCGCACCCCGGTCGGATCCCCCGGCCACGGCGGCAGGTCGGTGGGCAGCTCGTCCTTGTACCGATACCCCGGCCCACCCTCGCCGGTGAAGCTGGGGTCGCCGCACTGCAGCACCTTCAGCCGGTCGTAGGCGGTCAGCCGATGGCAGGAGGTCACGTCGTAGAACCGGTGCCGGATCAGGTGGACGAAGCTCTGCACCGTGCACGGTGCCTTGGCCGGGTCGAGGGTGAGCCCGATGGCGCCGTGGTTCGTCTGCAGCACGGCGGAGACGGGCCGGGTGGGGGTGTGGCGCGGGTCAGGCGGCAGCGGCACCTCGCGCACGGCCGGGTCGTCGGGCGTCTCGGTGTACTGGCACGGGCCCTTGGTCACCTTCGGTGGCCGGGCCCCGTTCGTGGTGGGGGCCGCGGCCGTCGTGGGCTCGTCCGGCTCCGCGGACGCGGGCGGCGCGAACGCCACCACGCAGCTCGCCGCCACCGCCACTGGTAACCATGCTCTACGGATCATGACACCCGTTTAGTCGATCTCGACCATCACGTCAACCATCGGTGAGCGCGGATTGTCCGAAAGTGCCGGTCACTTGCCGCGCATCACCGCCGGCTCATGGCGGCGCAGCATGCGGGCCACCAGGAAAGCGCAGACCACCGCCAGGATGGCCAGGACGCTCATGTCCAGGAACCAGGTGCCGAAGTCCTGGCTCCACAAGGGGTCCGGCGGATCCTGGACGTGCGGGATGAGCTGGCCCACGTCGAGCGTGCCCGCCAACGCGGCCAGCGCCCAGCGAGCCGGTACGAGCCAGGAGATCTGCTCCATCACCGGCTTGCCGTCCAGGTGCACCAGCGCCCCGCAGAAGACGAGCTGGATCAGGGTGACGAGCACGAGCAGCGGCATGGTCATCTCGCTGGTCTTGGCCAGCGCGGAGATGAGCAGGCCCACGGTCATCGCGGTGAACGACAACAACGCGACGGCGAGCGAGAGCTCGGTCAGCGGCGCGGTGAACACCCCCTTGTCGTACGTTTTCACATTCAGCATCGCCACGTAGGTCAGCACGACGCCCTGGGCCACGGTGATCAGGCCGAGCACGAGCAGCTTGGAGCAGAGATAGGCCGATCTGGACAGTCCGACCGCGCGTTCTCGCTGATAGATGGCGCGTTCCTTGACCAGTTCGCGCACCGAGTTCGCGGCACCGGTCAGGCAGCCGCCGATGCACAGGATCAGCAGCAGGTTCGCCGCGTTGCCGTTGCTGTTCGGGGGGCCCATCAGGTTGCCGGTCGGGACGACGCGAGCCAGCAGGCCCATCACGATCGGCAGGGCGATGGTGATGCCGAGGAACAGCCGGTCCGCCACGATGCCCCGGCAGTAGCGGCGCACCAGCGTGCTGAGCTGCTCCGGCCAGCTCTGCTGTTTCGGCGGGATCTCCCGTTGTACGGGCTGTCTCGTCGAGACCGGCGCGATCAGGTCGGCCGCGATGTACTTCTGGTGCAGGGGAGATCGCGCGAACTCGCCGGCCCAGTCCCTGGCCGGGTCGTCGAACGCCAGGAACACGTCCGCCCAGTCGGTGAAGCCGAGGAACGGCAGCGCCTCGTCAGGCGGGCCGAAGTAGGCGATCTTCCCGCCCGGCGCCATCACCAGGAGCCGGTCACAGATGTCCAGATTGGCGACGCTGTGCGTGACGACGGCGACGGTACGGCCGTCGTCGGCCAGGCCCCGCAGCATCTGCATCACCGACTTGTCCAGCCCCGGGTCCAGGCCGGAGGTCGGCTCGTCGAGGAACAGCAGAGACGGCTTGGTCAGCAGCTCCAGGGCGACACTGACGCGCTTGCGCTGGCCGCCGGACAGCGAGGAGATGCGGTTGCCCTTGCGGTTCTCCAGCCCGAGCTGCTGGAGCACCTCGTCGACCCGCGCCTTGCGCTCGTGCTGCCGGGTGTCGTCGGGGAAACGCAGCTCCGCGGCGTAGATGAGGGCGCGGCGCACGGTGAGCTGGCTGTGCAGGATGTCGTCCTGCGGCACGAGGCCGACCCGCGAGCGCAGCTCGGCGTAGTCGCGGTAGAGATCGCGTCCGTCGTACGTGACGACGCCCTGGTCGGCGGGGCGCAGCCCGGTGAGTGCGCGCAGCAGGGTGGACTTGCCCGAGCCGCTGGGGCCGACGATCGCCAGCAGGCACTTCTCGCCGACCGGAAACGACACATGGTCCAGGAGCACCTTGCCGTCCCCCACGGTGACGGTGAGGTCGTGCGCCTGGAGGCAGACCTCGCCCGTGTCGGCGTACTCCGTGAGCGTGTCGCCCACGAGCTGGAACGTCGACGGCCCGATGCCGATGAGATCGTCCGGGGAGATGCGGGCCCGCTGCACGCGCCGGCCGTTGACGTACGTGCCCATGCGGCTGCCCACGTCGACGATCTCGTGGCCGTCGCCGGTGATCCGGAGCTCGGCATGTCGCCGGGACACCCGCAGATCGGTGACGACCATGTCGTTGTCCGGCGTCCGGCCGATGCGCACGACCTGCGCGCCGCCGAGGTTCCTGACGGCGGCCGGCGCACGCCACTGCCCGGTGCGCGGGAGGCGGACCGTGGGCGTCGCCTGGATCCCGGGTGCACCGCCTTCGTGGGCGGCGCCTTCGTGGGCGGCGCCTTCGTGGGCGGCGCCTTCGTGGGCGGCGCCTTCGTGGGCGGCGCCTTCGTGGGCGGCGCCTTCGTGGGCGGCGCGGAAGCCGATGAGTCCGCCCTCCGCCGGGTGCCCGAGGCCGATCCGGGTGCCCGGACCGACGACGACCCGCGCGACGCGGTGGCCGCTCACGTACGTGCCGTTGCTGCTGCCCGAGTCCTCCAGGATCCACTGACCGCCTTCGAACCGCAGCACGGCATGCGTACGCGAGACGTGATCGGCGTCGATGACGACATCCGACCCCGGATCGCGGCCCAACCGGTACGAACGCCCCGGATCGAGGGTCACAGATACGCCATGGCCTTCGACGACAAGCTGCGTCATGAGACCGCCTTTCTCACGGAGGGCAAGAGATGACGAAACACTTCGTCATCCCGGACGGGGGTGGCCGGTCATAGGCGCGACCGGTTCGGCGGCCGGCGTGATCGTCCCGAAACCGGTGCCGGCTCGCCGCAGCAGATTCGCCAGCTCGGTTCGGGAGGTGATGCCCAGCTTGGGGAAGGCACGATAGAGGTGGTAGCCGACGGTCCGCGGGCTGAGGAAGAGCTGGGCGGCGATGTCCCGGTTGGACGAGCCCTGCGCGGCGAGGGACACGACGTGCCGCTCCTGCGGCGTCAGCCCGCGCAGTGCTTCCGGCAGCGGCTCCGCCGGGCTCGCCTCCCCTGTCGCGCTCAGCTCGGCCGCGGCGCGCTCCGCCCAGGGGGTGCTGCCCAGCGACTCGAACGCGGCCCGCGCGGCCCGCAGATGAGAGCGGGCTTCGGACCTGCGCCTGATCCGGCGGAGCCACTGCCCGTAGGCGAGCTCGGTCCTGGCCCGCTGGAAGGAGGCCGGGGACGGGCCGTGCAGGTCGAGCGCGCCGATGAAGAGCGGCTCCGCCTCGCCATCCGGCGCGACCAGCGCCCGGCAGCGCAGCGCCACCGCGCCCACCCAGCGCTGACGCGTGTCGCCCGCCCACCGCTCCAGCAGGGCGAGCGGCTCGGCGGCGGCATCGGGCAGGTCGGCCTGGACGGCCGCGTCGACCAGGTCGGCCGCGCAGTGGACCGCGATCACCGGGTGGTGCGCGGGGCCGGCGACCACGCGCGCGAGGTGCTCCACAGCGGCGCCCGCCCGGCCCCGCCCCAGCTCCATCAGGCCGAGCGCCCAGGTGGCCAGCGCCGCGCTGGCCGGCGCGTCGTGGTCGGCGCAGGAGGCCAGGCTCGACTCGGCGTAGGCCCGGCAGCGCTTCTCGTCGCCGCTCAACGCGGCGATCAGTGCGACCAGGCCGCTCAGATGCCCGACGCGGTGGGTCTGGCCGAGGTCACGGGCGAGCTTCAGCCCCTCGGTGGCCTGCCTGAGCGCTTCGGCCTTGCGGCCGCTCAGCAGGAGGGCCTGGGCCTGGAGCTGCAGGGCGTACGGCAGGAGCCCCATCAGGTCCTGGTGGCGGCAGTCGGTCACCAGCGTGGAGGTCAGCCGCAGCGCCGAGCCGGCGTCGGCGGCCATCAGGCCCAAAGAGGTGGCGGTGATGGCTTGCTGGGTGGCCAGGGCGGGCGTGTGCTCGACCAGCTCGCCGATGGCGGCGAAGCCGCTGAACGGGTCACCGGCCATGATCTTCGCCAGCGTGGGCAGCGACCGGGCGAGCGGAGCGGACCATGAGGGCCGGTCCTCGGCAGCGCCGCTGGACGTCCAGACGGCGGCGGCGATCTGGGCGGCGAGCCCCTCGTCGCCGCTGTAGCCGAACAGCCGGATCGCGTCGGCGATCATCACGATGGCCATGGCTTGGTCGTCGTCGCCGATCCTGGCCGCCGCATCGAGCAGCATCCGCGCGGCCTTGGTCGGCGAGCCGATCTCGGACTCCACGGTGGCCAGCACGCGGGCGGCCGAGGCCAGCGTCGAGGGTTCGGCGCTCAGCACGGTCGCGCGGGTCGCCAGGTCCGCCGCGCGGCGCAACTGACCGGCGTCGCACGCGGCGACCGCGGCGGCGGCAAAGCGCTGGGCGCGTGACTGGGGGTCGGTGGTCAGCTCGGCCGCGCGCTCCAGCGCCGACGACGTCCCGATGGCCGCCAGCTCGCGCGCGATCTCCTCGTCCGGCCCCAGTACGGCGGCGGCGAGATGCCAGACCCGCCGCTCGGGCGACACCTCGGCCAGGGCCCGGTGCGCGGCGATGCGGGCCGAGACCGGCGCGGACTGGTAGGCGGCGACCAGAATCAGCAGGTGGCGAGGGGTGAGCCCGGCCTGCCGCACCTCGACGAGCTGGGCGGTCTCGGCGGGTTCCAGATCGGCCGGGGTCGCTCTGGCGGTGGCGAAGAGCTCGGAGTGCGCGCCCGGAACCGCCTCGGTGGCGGCGAGCAGCTCGGGCAGCGAGGCCGCCGGGTCGGTGGCGGCCAGCAGGAGGAGGAAGCGAGTCCGGTCAGGCAGGGCGCGTAAGCGCTCGCCGTACAACTGATCGGCCCGCCGCGAACGCCCGGACCAGCCGGTATACAGGCCCAGCGGCGACAGCCCGCCCTCGGCCTGCGCGGGGCTGATCCCCTCGGCCAGCTCGCACAGGGCCAGCGGATTGCCGCGGGCATCACCGACGATCCGCTCACGCACCTGCGGGACGATGCCCGGCCTGCGCTCGGCGACGATGTCCAGCGCTGCCTGCCGGTCGACACCGGGCAGGTCCAGCTCGTCGATCCCGCGCAGCGCGGGCAGCTCGCCCTCGGCGGTCACCAGGATCACCATGCGGGCGGCGGCGAGGCGGCGGACGCAGAAGGACAGGACCGCCAGGCTCTCCCGGTCCAGCCAGTGCGCGTCGTCGATCAGGCAGAGCACGGGCCCCTTCCCCGCCAGGTGACGCAGGAGGTTCCAGACCGGCAGGTACGGCCGGGCGGGTTCGCCATCGGGCACCTGACCTCGCGGTTCCGGCTCGCCCAGGTGGTCGAGGACGTCGCGCTGCTGGGCGGGCAGGTGTTTCCAGCGCGGGCGGGTGGTGGCCAGCAGCATGTGCAGGCCGCCGTATGGGAGATGGGACTCCTCAGGCGTACCGGAGGCGCGGAGTACGATTTGATCACTCGCGATCTCGGCGGCGAAGGCCAGCAACGCGCTCCTGCCCGCCCCGGCTTCCCCGCGCATCAGCAGGGCGCCGCTCTCACCAGCGAGAAGTCGCATGATCCTGGCCTGCTCCGCGATGCGCCCGTGCAGCACGAGGCGAGAGTACCGGACTTGTAGTGGATCTCATACCTAACCGGGAAGGTTCGGACGACCTAGATCCACGTCCCCTGTACTGATGTGGGACGGACAGGTGGCAATTACGGTCGCCGCCGGAGGTCTGCATGAGGAATCGTTGGGCTACCCGTCTTTGCGCGGCACTGACAGTGAGCACCCTTGTCATCAGCGTCGCAGCTCAGGGAGCCTCCGCGACTCCCAAGGAGCCCACGCTCCCCGAGCAACGGCTCGGCTCGGCGGCGAACCGTGCCCATCAGGTGGCGGCGGACGCGACCCAGGCGCGGACCGAGCCGGCCAAGCGGGCCGCCGCCAAACCGCCCAAGGGGACCGTGCCCCAGGAGGCCCCGAAGACGCCCAAACCTGTCTCCCGGCTGTCGAACAAGCCGCAGCGGGTGGGCGGGGCGACCGGCAAGCCGGGCAACAGCGAAGTCCACGGGTTCGACGCCGAGCAGAGCCAGGTGGTGCCAAGGCTGGGCGACGCGACGTCGAAGGTCTTCCAGAACCCTGATCACACCTACACCGTGCGCACGTACTCCAGGCCGGTGCGGTACCAGACGGCCACCGGCGAGTGGGCGGACATCGACCTCAACCTGACCGGCGCGGCCGGCCGCTGGCGGCAGGCGGCCAACGACGCCGGAGTCGAGGTGGCCGACAACGCCGCCGACCCCAGGCTCCAATCGCTCACCTTGGACGAGGGCCACAGCCTGTCCTTCGCCCTCCAAGCGGCAAAAAGCACCAAAGCCAATATTTCCGGAAATATCGCGAAATACAGTGAGGTGCTGCCGGGGACCGACATCGAGGTCGAGGCCACCTGGAACGGGATCAAGGAGTCGCTCGTCCTGACCTCGCGCCAGGCCGCGACGGGCCCCTGGGACTTCCCCTTCCAGGCCAAGGGGTTGACGGCGCGAAGCTCGCCGCAGGGCGTGGAGTTCGTCGATGAGCGAGGCGCCGTCCGCGTCACCGTCCCCGCCGGATTCATGCGCGACGCCGCGGGCGCCCGCTCCGACGCGGTCGGCTACACCCTCATCGGCAACGTCCTGCGGGTCAGCGTCGACCAGAAGTGGCTGCATGCCGAGAAGCGCGCGTTCCCCGTGGTCATCGACCCTTCCTCCTACGTACGCACCACGAGCGGCGCCGCCTCCGACACCTACGTCGACAACCACTCCGGCGCCAACCACTCCGGCGGTGACCAGCTCCTGGTCGGCTCCCAGGACGGCACCAAGCGCAACAACACCTACATCAACTTCAACCTCGCCGCCCAGATCCCCCACGCCTATGTGACCGGCGCCGCGCTCTTCCTCTACAACACCCTGTCGAACTCCTGCTCGGCCAACCCGGTCACGGTGAAGGCGATCACCAGTAGCTGGAACGTGGGCACGATCGCCTCCTATCCCGGCGTGACCCTCGGCGACACCTGGGGCTCGGCCAGCTTCACCGGCGGCGTCACCTGCGGCGGCGCCGGCTGGGCATGGATCGGGATCAACAGCGCGGGCCTGTCCGCCCTGTCGGACTGGACCAACGGCGCGGGTAACAACGGTTTGGCGCTGACCGCCGACAGCTTCAAGGAGTTCGCCAGCGCCAACTCGGCCAACCCGCCGTACCTACAGGTGGATTACAGCCCCTGGCGGGCGCTCTACGCGATCGGCTCCGATGCCACGATCGACCCGCCGGTGACGGCCAACACCGCCGGCCGGCTCCCCGTCACGGTGATCAACAGTGGGATGAACTCCTGGTCCCCCAGCACGGTGAAGCTGGGCTACAAGCTCTACACCACCGGCGGCACCTTCGTCGGCAGCTCCACCGCGGCCGCGAGCCTGCCCGCCACGATCGCCAACAACGGCTCGGCGAAGGTGAGCGCCACGATCGACCCGCTCAACCCGGGCTCGTACCAGGTCTGCTGGGACATGGTGACGAACGGGCAGTTCTTCTCCGACTGGGGCGTACCCGTCTGGTGCGTCAGCCTGACCGTGGTCAACATCCCGCCCCAGATCGACTCGATGTGGCCGGGCAGCGGGTACGTGGAGTCCACGCTGACGCCGGAGTTCACGGTCACCGGCCATGACGAGGACGAGTGGCCCGGCGGGTCGCTGAACTTCATCTTCAACGTCTGCCTGCTCTCCGACCTCAACACGTGCCCCGTGGCCGGCCTGGTCAAGGGCGGCTCCAGCACCGGTGAGCAGAGCGCGAACTGGACGGTGCCGCAGGGCAAGCTCAAGTGGGGCGAGCAGTACGTGTGGCGGGCCCTGGTCACCGACGGCAATACCTCCAGCCCGGCGACCGGGTGGAGCACGTTCAGCACGGTCGTGCCGCAGCCCCTGGTCTCCTCACACGTCTCCGACAGCGCGGGCACGGCCGCCGTCAAGGGCGTCGACCCGCTGACCGGCCAGTACGCGGCCACCACCACGGACGCCGGCCTCACCACCGCCGGTCCCGCGCTGGCGATCACCCGCTCGTACAGCAGCCTGAACTCCCGCGCGGGGATGTTCGGCGTGGGCTGGACCACCGCCTACGACATGAAGATCGTCACCGACGCGGACTGGACCGGCAACGTCGTGGTCACCTACCCCGACGGGCGGCAGGCGCGCTTCGGCCGCAACCCCGACGGGACGTTCGCGCCGCCCGAGGGCCGGTCGGTGAGCTTGGTCAAGACCGATGCGGCCTGGTTCCTGCGCGACAAGTCCGGCGGCGCGTACGTGTTCGACCCGAGCGGCCGGTTGACCGCGATCTACGACGACGACCTGCACGGCGAGTTCCTCACCTACAACGGCGACGGCACCCTCGCCAAGGTCGTGAACAAGCTCAGCGGCCGCGGCCTCTACTTCACCTGGGCGGGATCGGTGGTGACCTCGGTCGCCACCGATCCCGCCCAGGGAGCGCCCGCGTGGACCTACGGCTACGGCTACGGCCTGCTCGCCCACGTCTGCCCGCCGGGCACGACGACGGCCTGCACGAAATACACCTACGACATGGTGTCGCACTACCGGACGGCCGTCGTGGACGCCGCTCCCACGATGTACTACCGGCTCCACCAGAGCGCGACCAACGAGGCCGGGCAGTTCGTCGGCCAGGACGACGCGGAGGCGGTCAACCTGGCCTACGGCGCGGCGGGCGCCCCGGCCGGGACCACGGACGGCTCGGCGACGTTCAGCGGCACGAGCTCCTACCTGCGCATGCCGTACAACATCACCGACGACACCACCTACTCGGCGGTCGGGATGTGGTTCAGGACCACCAAGGCCGGCGTGCTGTACGGCGCGCAGATGAACACGCTGGAGGACTCCCGGGGGCCGCTCCCCTGGGGCTTCCTGCCGATGCTCTACGTCGGGACCGACGGGAAGCTGCACGGCCAGCTCGCCGACGACGGCAGCTGCGGAGGGATGAGCTCGACCACGGCGGTGAACGACGGCGCCTGGCACCACGTGGTGCTGACCTCGAGCGGAACCTGGCAGGGCCTGTACGTGGACGGGACGATCGTGGACGACCGGTCCAAGCAGATCGTGCCGACCCGCCTGCCGTACGCCAGCGTCGGTGCGGGCTACGTGACCACCTGGTGCCCCGCCGCGCCCACCGACACGCGCGGCCACTTCACCGGCCAGATCGACGACCCCGCCTTCTACACCCACCCGCTCGGCCCCACAGCCGTCACCGCCCAGTACAAGGCCGGGCAGTACACGGGCGTGCTGGAGACGGTCAAGCTGCCTTCGGGCAAGCTGCAGGCCACGCTCGCCTACGACGCCCAGAGCGACCGCGTCGCCTCGGTGACCGACGCCAACGGCGGGCAGTGGCGGGTGTACCCCGCCCAGACGCAGGGCTCCACCGAGTACTACCCCAACGCGGTCCTGAGCGCCCGGCCGCGCGAGTACTACCGCCTCGCCGAGTACTCCGGCACCCGGGCGGCCAGCGCGGCCTACGGCGATGGGCGCGACACCGACGCGACCTACCACAGCGTCACCCTGAACCAGCCCGCGCCCATCGTCCTGGCCACGGGCGGCGACACGGCCGCCGGGTTCAACGGCTCCAGCTCCTACCTGGAGCTGCCCGACGGCGAGATCAAGGGCGGCGGCGACCTCTCAGCGGAGCTGTGGTTCAAGACCGCCAAGCCCGGTGTCCTGCTCGCCTACCAGGCCCAGGCCCTCACCGACCCGGCCGGGCCGCAGGCGAACTACACACCGGCGTTGTACGTCGGGACGGACGGCAAGCTGCGCGGCCAGTTCTGGGACGGCGCCGCGGTCGCGCCGATCACCACGAGCACGGCCGTGACCGACGCGAGCTGGCACCACGTGGCCCTGACGGCCTCCGGCGGCACCCAGTGGCTCTGGCTGGACGGTTCCGTGGTCGGGACCAGGTCCAAGGGGCCGGTCTCCACGATCGCGCAGGACCATGTCTACGTCGGCGCCGGCTTCATCGCGGGCAACTGGCCCGCCAAGCCCTCGGACACGCTGGGCCACTTCACCGGCACCATCGACGAGGTGGCGATCTACTGGAGCAGCCTGCACACGGACGCGATCCAGGCGCACTACAACGACGTCGCGACGTTCGGCACCCCCGCCACCACCGTGCTCGCCGCCGACCCGGGCGGCAAGGCGATGGTCTACAGCTTCGACCCCCGGCACGGCGGCCGCCCGACCTCCCTGTACGACGCGACGGGCGGCACCACCCGCTACGGCTACGACCTCAACGGCAACCTGGCCACGGTGACCGACCCGGACGGGCACACCACCCAGCTCTTCAACGACGACCGGGGCAACCCGGTCATGAAGGTGACCTGCCGGGGGCCGCGCTCCTGCCAGACCTCCTACTTCACCTACTACCTGGACACCGGCAACCCGCTGAACCCCCGCAACGACAAGCTCACCGGCACGTTCGACGCCCGGGCCACCTCCACGAGCGACACGGACCACCGCACCAGCTACACCTACGACATCTCCGGCGACCTGCTCAGCGTCACCACACCTCCGGTGGGCGGATCCGGTACCGGTCGCACCACCAAGTACGCCTACACCGACGGCACCGAGGCCGCCGTGGACGGCGGCACCGTCCCGGACGCGCTGCTCGCCTCCGTGACCACCTCCGGCGGCAAAACCACCCGGTTCGGCTACCGCCAGAACGGCGACCTCGCCCAGGTGGTGGACCCGGCCGGGCTCACCACGAAGTACGACTACGACAGCGCCGGCCGGCCCATCGCCGTGGCCCAGGTCTCCGACGCGTTCCCGAACGGCGTCGCCACCTCGATGGGGTACGACGCCCTCAACCACCTCACCGC
Organism: Nonomuraea sp. NPDC026600; assembly: GCF_040638335.1. Taxonomy (NCBI): domain Bacteria; kingdom Bacillati; phylum Actinomycetota; class Actinomycetes; order Streptosporangiales; family Streptosporangiaceae; genus Nonomuraea; species Nonomuraea sp. NPDC026600. Next base: position 502,117 of record NZ_JBEZYD010000002.1, on the reverse strand, counting down.
CACGGTCGGCCCCGCGACCACGGACGTGATCAGCGGCGTCAAGCACCTCCCGTGGGCCATCTACACCTACGACGTCGACGGCAACGTCACCCAGGTCGACCGGATGGACCCGACCGGCAAGGACCCCACCCGCACCACCACCTACACCTACGACTCCGCCGCCCGCGTATCGTCCGTCAAGGACGCCGCCGACAACACCACCACCTACGGGTATGACGTCTACGGCAACCTCAACCGCACCGTGGACGCCACCGGCGCCGACTACCGGCAGGTCTACGGACCGACCGGGCTGCTGCTGACCACCAGCCTCGCCAACTGGGTGGGCGACCCGCTGAACAACGACTCCCCCAAGGAGCTGGTCCTCGAATCCCGCGCCTACGACCCGGCCGGACGCCTGGCCACGGTCACCGACGCCATGGGCCGCACCACCCGCAACCACTACTACGACGACAACCTGCTCGAATCGGTCTGGGCCGAGGGCTTCCACAACGCCGACGGATCCACCCGGGACATCCCGCTCCAGCAGAACACCTACGACAGCGCGGGCAACCTCATCCAGCGCGTCACCGGCAACGGCAAGAGCACGACCGCCTACACCGTGGACGCCGCCAACCGGACCACCGCGGCTCTGCTGGACCCCGCCGGCCTCAAGCGCAAGACCACGTATGGCTACGACGATGACGACCGCATCGTCTCCCTGGTCCAGGCGCAGGACAGCGGCTTCACGTGGACCACGTTCGACCTCGACCCGCTGGGCCGGCCCCTGTCCCAGAAGGTCTGGGACGGCGACGAATGGCTCACCACCTCCTGGACCAGGGACAAGCGGGGCCTGCCGCGGACGATGACCGACCCCCGTGGCGCGGTGACCGACTACACCCATGACGAGGCGGGCCGGCTCACCATGACCAAGGCGCCGACGGTGGCCGTCGAGCACCTGGGCAGCACGCCGTTCAACGTCAGGCCGCAGACGCGGGCCGGCTACAACAGCTTCGGCGACGTCGTGACGAGCGAGGACGCCGAGGGCTACCGGACCACGTTCGCCTACGACGGCATGAGCCGGCCGCTCAGCGTCACCCTGCCCTCCTACCAGCAGGTCGGCACCGGTGCCACGGTGGTCGCGGGATCCACCGCGATGTACGACGCGCTGGGCCGCGTGACGCGCTCCGTGGACGCGCTCGGCCACGGCGACACCTACACCTACGACCAACTGAGCAACGTGGTCGCCACGACCGACGCGGCGGGCAAGCAGTCGCGCTCGGGCTTCGACGTGGCCGGGGAATGGCTCTGGACCCGGGACCAGGCGGGACGGGTGACCGGGGCGACGTACGACGACCTGGGCCGCCGGATCTCCGAAACCGCCGTCGACCGCACACCCACCGCGGCCGGGTACACCACCGCCTACGAGTACGACGACGCGGGGAACCTGACCTACGCCACCACGCCGTCGGGCGCGCGCAGCCAGTTCGGTTACAACGCGGCGGGCGAGGTCGTGGTCGACGTCGACCCGCTCAACCAGGGCCACTGGTACACCCGTGACCACGCCGGCCGGGTGACCAAGGTCTCCAACCCGGACGGCACCAGCAGCACGGTCACGTTCGACGGCGCCGGCCGGGCGACCGCGGTGGCCGATCTCGACGCGTCGGGCAAGCAGCTGCGGCCGATGACGATCGGCTACGACGACGGAAGCAACCCGGTCACCGTCAACAGAGCCGGCGGCGGGGTCACCACCTACGACTACGACGCGCTGAACCGGCTGGCCGGCCAGCACGAGAAGACCACGTCGACGCACACCGTCAACACGACATTCGGCTACGACGCGGTCGGCAACACCACCCGCTTCACCGACGGCAACGGCAACGCGACGACGTACGGCTACAACCCGTGGAACCTCCAGGTGACGATGCTCGTCCCGGCGACCACGGCCTATCCCGCCCTCGCCGACCGCCAGACGATCACCGACTACGACGCGGCCGGTCGCCCCGTCCAGGTCAAGAAGCCGGGCGGGGTCACCGTCGCCCGTACCTTCGACGCGCTGAACCAGCTCACCGCGGAGACCGGCGCGGGCGCCGAGACCGCCACGACCGCCCACAGCTTCGGTTACGACGCCGTGGGCCGGCAGACCTCGGCCGGGGGCGACACCTTCGGCTACGACGATCGCGATCATCTCGTCAGCACGGCGGGGCCGTCCGGCACGGCGTCCTTCACCTACGACGCCGACGGCCGCATGAAGACCCGCACCGACAAGGCGGGCACGGCCACCTACGGCTACGACGCGGGAAGCCGCCTCACCACGGTCCGCGACCCGCTCACCGGCGGGACCTCGACCTACTCCTACGACTCGATGAACCAGCTCAAGGCCGTGGACTACGGCGGCGCCAAGCGCTCCTTCGACTACGACGCGTCGCACCGGCCCACCGCCGACACGCTCAAGACCAACGCGGGCGCGGTGCTGGCCGCCATCGCCTACGGCTATGACGACGCCGACCGGCTCACCAGCAAGACCACGGCCGGAACGGCGGGCGCCGCGGCCAACACCTACGGCTACGACCTGGCCGGCAGGCTGACGTCGTGGAACTCGGTCGCCTACGAGTACGACGACGCGGGCAACCGGACCAAGGCCGGAACGGCCGCCGCCGCCTACGACGCACGTAACCAACTGGTCTCCGACGGGTCGGCCGGCTACGCCTACTCGGCGCGCGGCACCCTGAGATCCAGGACGCCGACCGGCGGGAGCGCGAGCGCGACGAGCTACGACGCGTTCGACCGGATGATCACCGACGGTGCCACGGCCTACGCCTACGACGGGCTGGACAGGGTCGCCTCCACCGCGGGCCGCACGTTCAGCTACTCCGGCCTGGGCAACACCCCGGCCGCGGCGGGTACCGAGCTCTACGGCAGGGATCCGGCGGGCAACGTCGTCTCCGTCGCGGGCCTGTACGCCTTCACCGACCGGCACGGCGACCTCACCGCCACCTTCACCGGCGCGGGGGTGCTGACCGACTCGGTGGCCTACGACCCGTACGGGAAGGTCGTCGCCAGCTCAGGCACCAAGCGGGGCGTCGGCTACCAGAGCGGCTGGACCGACCCGGCCACCGGCAAGGTCAACATGGCCGCCCGCTGGTACGACCCGGGAACCGGCGCGTTCCCCAGCAGGGACACACTCGAGGTGAATCCGATGCCGTCGGTGAAGGGCAACCGCTTCACCTACGCGGACGGCGACCCGCTCAACCAGGTGGACCCGACCGGTCACTTCGGCTGCCCCGCCTTCGTGTGCGGCACCGCCAAGAACGTGATCAAGGTCGTCAAGATCGACATCGCCAAGCCGATCCTGACCGCGGCCGACTTCGTCCTCACCGGTGGCGGGGCGGCCGGCGCGGCCGCGCGCGGCTCACGGTTCTGCGGTCCGCTCTGGCTCGGCTGTCTCGCGGCGGCCGGCGTCGTCGCCGGCGCTGGCTACCTGGCCGGGAAATGGTGGCAGAACAACTGGTGGAAGGGCTGGCCGGACGGCAGCGGACCGTCCATCGATTACCCGGGCGGCTCCTCGCCCGGCAAGGGCAAGTCCGACGGCACGCCCGGCGCCGACGACGAGCCCGGCGCCTCGCCGGGCAAGGGCACGAAGACCCCGCCCAAGGCGGATCCGCCGCCGCCTCCGCCGCCCACGCCCCAGGAGCTGGCCGACATCGCCGCGAAGACGCGCGCGACCAGGCCGGGCCCCATCGACCACGACCAGTTGCCCGGCCCGGCGGGCATCTCCCTGGCCGACGCGCTCGACAAGGGGCTCAATCACCGGGTCGACAACGCCATCGACAAGATCCTGGACAAGGTCGGCGTGGCCTTCACGCCGATCGAGGCCGGAGCGGGCGACGGGCAGCCCAACGGCGGCCTCGACCCGGCCCCGCACGTCATCGGCCAATGCTCAGGGGTGTTCGGCGCGGACGCGATGCAGGACTGCCGCGTCGACCCGGGCCCGGGCGTCCCGCCGGATCCGACGGTGCAGCTGGACCCCTGCCGTGGCGTGACGGGCGCCGGCGCCGCCTGCTCCTCCGAGGACGGGCTGTCCCTGGAGGACGTGGCGTACGGCGGCGGCGATGGTGCGGGGGCGCGCGGGCTGTTCGGCGGTGACTCCGTCAAGCTGGCACGCAGGGCCGTTCCACGGCCGCACTGGAGCGAGAAGCTCCCGATGAACATGGACACGGTCCGGCGGGTGGCCCGAGACTGGGACATCCGGATCGACGACCTGAAGATCAGGATCGACAAGAGCATAGACGGGCTGGCCGGGGTGACCTATCCCGATCAGAGGGTCCTGCTGCGGCGAGCGGCCTTCCGCAGCGAGGAACTGCTGGCCCGCACCCTCGCCCACGAGCGGTACCACGTGGAGGACCTGCGCCTGGGCGGCCCCTACCCGCAGACCCAGGAAGAGTTGGACCCGTACGAAGACCGGGCCTATGCCTTCGAGGACGATTGGTGGGACAACCATCCACGTAACCAGTGACTCATGGGGCCGGGCGGCTCGTGCGACGAGCCGCCCGGACATCGATCGCGGTATATGTACGTAGAGCCGGACAGGCTCGAGCACCGAGGTGGCCCCATTGTCGAACACGCAGGACGAGGCACTCCGATGGGAGAGCTGGCTTCAGGCCTATGTGCGGGCCCGTGACGAGCTGCCCGGACCGATCTCCGGGCGCTGCCCCAACTGCGGGCGAGCCTGCCTCCGCCTGGTGTACCGGCTCCGGATCCCCCACCTGCTCATCGGTGACGCCCACTTCTGGTGTGACCACTGCCTGCGGGGCCCCTTCCTCGGCCGCGTCGAGATCCCCGAAGCCGCGGCGGCGGCCGCGGACGAGCAGGCGTACCAGCGGCTGAAACCCACGATCCCGAACTACGAGCTCATCCCCCCTGCTGGCTTGTAGACCAGGTACAGCACGCCTGTCGCGAACGTCTCGGACTTGATCAGCTCCAACGGGACCGGCTTCTCCCCCTCGTCGAACAGGCGCTCGCCCTTGCGGACGGCGATGGGGTGCACCAGCAGGTGCAGTTCGTCCAGCAGGCCCGCGGCCAGCAGTTCGCGGACCACCGAGACCGAGCCGCTCACGGCGATGGGGCCGCCCGGCTCCTTCTTCAACGCGCTCACGGCCTCGGCCAGGTCGCCTCGCAGGAGTTCGGAGTTCCGCCAGGTGAACTCCAGGGGCCGGCGGGACACGATGATCTTCCGCGCGTCGCCGAGCGTCTTCGCGAAGCCGGCGTCCTCGCCACCCTCGGCTTCCCGCTCCGGCCACGCTCCGGCGAAGCTGTCATAGGTCTTGCGCCCGAGGAGCAGGGTGTCGGTCATCTGCGCCCCCACGGCGGCGCCCATCTCGTCGTTGAAGTACGGAAAGTGCCAATCCGCCGGGTCCTCTACAACCCCGTCGAGCGAGATGAACAGGCTTGCGACGATCTTCCGCATGATGCTTCTCCTTGGTAAGGCGCGGGGCTGTCCGGCCCAGCCGTTCTGATACGCCTATAACCTCGCAGAACCTACTTACGGATCTCTTAAGGTCACCCTTTGGGTGAGGAGCTCCCCTAGTCCTGCTCAGGCACGCGGCCGACGCCGCCCAGGACGCCGCCCTTGTCCAGCCCGGGGACGATGAACGGTTCGTCGTTGCGCCAGTCCTGCACCGGCACGAGGCCGGGTTCGAGCAGCTCCAGCCCGTCGAAGTACGTGCGCACCACGTCGTAGTCCCGCAGGTGCAGCGCGCCGGAGGTCGTACGCCGGTAGACGTCCTCGGTCTCGATCCTCCGGTCGGGGATGCTCTGGCCCTGCTCCACGTACGCGTGCGTGATGATCAGGAGGCTCCCCGGCACCAGCGGCTCGCACAGGGCCCGGACGATGCCGGCCACCTCGTCGTCGTCGCTGAAGTAGTGGAACAGCGCCACGACCAGCACCGCCACGGGCTGGCTGAAGTCGAGGTGCTGGGCGGCGGCGGCCAGGAGCCCCTTGGGGTCGTGCGCGTCGCCGTCGATGATCACCGTGTCGGGATTGTCGGCCAGCAGCGCCCGGGCGTGGACCAGCACGATCGAGTCGTTGTCCGAGTAGACGACCTTGGCGTCGGGGATGATCCGGTGCGCGACCTGGTGCACGTTGTCCTGGGTGGGCAGACCGGTGCCGATGTCGAGGAACTGCCGCACGCCGGCCCTGGCCGCCACCTCCACCGCGCGGACCAGGAAGTCGCGGTTCGCCCGCGCCACCTCCCGTACGTTCGCGCCGCCCAGGCTGCCCAGCTTGACGATCTCCTCGGCGGCCGCACGGTCGGCGGGGAAGTTGTCCTTGCCCCCCAGGAAATAGTCGTACATTCGGGCGACGGTGGGGACAGTCGGATCGATCTTCCCCGGAGGTCGCTCACGCTCGGTCACGCCACACCCTTCCTCACCTTTGACCGCATCTTATGGGTAATCGGTAGGTCTGTGATCTGGATCCGCCAGATGCCCTGTATTTACCGAGGAATCGTTTCAGCCGCCGGACGACCGACGTCCGCGTACGGGTCAGCCCGCATCGGCCGACCGTGCACCCCCGGTAACGCTGCGTTGCATGCGAGGTGTGCCGCCCCTTCTTGGTCTATGCCGTGCGCGCGGCGCCATTCTCCGCGACCGACTCCGCGGCGGCCCGTTCGAAGGAAGGCCCTGGCGGGGGCAGCTCGGGGGTGGCGGAGTTCGTCACGGCGGGCCGTTCTTCGGCCTTCGGCTCCGAGGCAGGGGCGGGTTGCCCAACGGCCCCCACTGCCGGGGCGCTTGGCGCGGAGCGCTCGAAGAAGCGCAGCAACTCCACGGGCAGCGGCATGACCAGGGTGGAGGTCTTCTCGGCCGCCACCTCCACGACGGTCTGCAGCAGACGGAGCTGAAGCGCGCCGGGGGCCTCGGTCATGATGGCCGCCGCGTCGGCGAGCTTCCGCGAGGCCTGGAACTCTCCGTCCGCGGTGATCACCCGGGCCCTGCGCTCGCGCTCAGCCTCGGCCTGGCGGGCGATGGATCGCTTCATGCCCTCGGGAAGATGGACGTCCTTGATCTCCACGCGGTCGATGTGGATGCCCCAGCCGAGTGCGGGGCTGTCGATCATCAGCGCGAGGCCCTTGTTCAGCTCCTCGCGGTTGGAGAGCAGGTCGTCGAGGTCGCTCTTGCCGATGATCGAGCGCAGGGACGTCTGCGCCACCTGCTCGATCGCGAACAGGTAGTCCTGCACCGCGATGGCCGCCCGCAGCGGCTCCTCGACCCGGAAGTAGGCGACGGCGTCGACCTGGACGGAGACGTTGTCACGGGTGATGCCCTCCTGCGTGGGCACCGGCATCGTGACGATCTGTACGTTCACCTTCTTCATGCGATCCACGACCGGAATGAGGAGGGTGAACCCTGGCTGGCGGACCTCCCGCTGGACCTTGCCGAGGCGGAAGACCACACCCCGCTCTATCTGGTTGACGATCCTGATGCTGCTGACCGCCAGCCAAACCGCCAGTATGACGATCAGCCCGAGCACGATATTGATGATCATGGCGTGCCCCTTCCAGTTCAAGGCTAGATCCGGGTACACACCTGCCAGGTAAGGAAGTCGTCAAGTCCTGGTCAGCGGATCAGCAGGAAGATCTGGAGCACCAGGACGATCATCGAGAGCCCGGCGAGGACCAGCCACTGTGGGTTGAGCCAAGCCGAGTGCGCCCGCTTGCGCGGCGCCGGGGGCGATTCGGGGACCAGCAACATGCGGAGCGCGGCGTGTCCTTGGGCGGTGTTCAGGGACCGCTTCAGCTCGGGGGCACGGGTGGCGAGCCATTCGCCGAACTCTTCCAGGATCGCCCGGACCTCCGTGGACGTGGTGGCTTTATGAAGTGATGTCTGGTAGTCGGCGACCATGTCACGCACCGCGGCGGGCGCGGGTGACTCTCGAGGAGGAGTTGGCGCGACTCGGGAAGGCGGCTCCGGGGAGGGCCGCCGCGCCTGCGGTGGCTGGGGTGCCCTGGTGGGCGGCGGGGCCGTCGGGGCGGGTGCGGACAGCGCCGCTTGGAGCAGTTCGATCCGCCTGCCCGCCGGCATGCCCTCGGTCAGGCCCGCCCGCCTGGTCAACTCGCCCAGCGCCCCGCGGGCGTACGCCTCCACGACATACGCGGCCATCTCGCCGTACAGGTCCGCGACGTCCCCCTCCCGCAGGTCCACCCGCTGCCGTCGCGGAGCGCGCGAGGAGGGGCCCGGCCACTGCCGCAGGAAGACGATCTCCGCCCCCTGCCTGCGGTCGTCGTTCTCGTAGGTCGAGAAGGTCTCCGGGCGCCGCCCCATCACCAGCTCGAAGATGTTCACCACCCCCCACAACTGGGCGAACGGATCCCCTTGGGAGACCACGGCCAGCTCATCGGTGGGGTTGCGCAGCGCGGCGGAGACGATCGGCGCAAGATCGCGGGCGCCCGCGCGAGCCTGATGTTCGAGCGCGTCGCGCCGCTCGGCGAAGGGGCCGGTCAGCTCGCCCAGGTCCACCGGGTCGGGATCCGGCGGCGCCTGCTCGGCCCACTCCGGCGCCAGCGCAAGAGCCTGCTGTACGGTCGGCCGGGCCGTCGGCGAGGCGTCGCCGCCCAGGTAGGCCATGACCCGCAGGGTCCGCCTGCTGTCGGAGCCTCCCGAGCGCAGCCGCGAGAGCACCACGACCCGCCCCTCCACCACGAGGCGGCAGACGCTGACGCCCGGCGTGTTACCGGGGTCCAACCAGGGGCCCAGGTGGTGGTCCCAGCCACGGGTTTGACCCAGCGAGGAGCGCACCGCGCCCAGGCCGGTCCGGTGCTCGTTCCACTCGTACTGGATCCAGTCCAGGGGCGACCATCGGCCTGTCACAGTCCCACCTCCGGATAGCCACGCAGGACGCCGGTCATCGCGAACAGCGAGACCAGGGGCTCCAGGACGCGTCGTGGCCGGACGCCCCTGGGAAAGCGCCCCTCGGTCGCCGCGCCACCGGTCGCCGAGACGAAGTGCAGGGTGCAGTGGCGGCACTTGTCGTAGGGGGACAGCCACGCCTGCGCGCCCCCACGTCGCAGGAAGGCGTAGACGTCGCGGCTCTCCTCCAGGACGGCCTGAGGGTCGAGCCTTTCGGCCTCGCCGTACAGCCAGGTGTCCACCGGCGGCTGAAAGCGCACCCCGTCGCTCTTGGTGACGACGATGGCCGCCGGGATGTCCAGCCGGCCGCCGTTCTTGGGCAGCCGGTCGAGCACGGCGCGGAAGGACTCGTCGCCCATGCGGGCCGGTTTGGTCGCCGCGTCCACGACGAACAGCAACGCGCCGACCGCGGGCACGAATCGGGTCGCCTCGTGCGCGATGCCGCGCAGCAGCTCGCCGGCGATGTCGAAGAAGGCCACGGCGGTGGTGTGCTCCCCGTCGTTGATCAGCAGCGCGTCGGCCAGCTCGGCGGTCTCTCCCTCCTGGGTGCGCGCCAGCGTCCGGCGCTCGACGAGCAGCGGCCGCACGTAGCGGTCGACGTACTCGGCGTGGCGCTCGATGTCCACAGCGTCCGCGGTCAGCCCGTACGGGCGCAGCCCGCCCTGCTCGATAGCGCCGATCATCGCGGCCAGCAGGTGGGTCTTGCCCGTCTCCGGGCCGCCGACCAGCCCGATCACCAGCGGCTTGCCATGCCGCACGTAGGTGTAGGGCAGGTGGTGCTCCAGGCTCGGGTCCGCCACCGGAGCCGGACAGCGCACGTGGGCGGCACGCAGCAGGTCGGTGCGCCGGGCCTCGGAGACGTTCCCCAGCTCAAGTGGCCGATACAGCCCGGCAGGGGTGCGCTCGTACAGGTCGTCCTCGCTCCAGGCGAACTCGTGCAGGCAGATCGGGCACAGGATCATCGGCCCACCACCACCCAGATCAGCAGGGCCACGATCAGCACGACCAGGGGCAACCAGCGTGCCCACCAGGGTGACGGCGCGGGCTCGACGGGCAGGACCTGGGTCTGTGGCTGTGGCTGTGGCATGGGCTCCTCGGCGGTCTTGAGCTTGCGCGCCTGGTCGAAGGCGGCACGTCCTTCCTCCAGGGCGAGGTCGGACTCGACGGGCTTGCCCTGGAGGGGGTCGGGCGCGCGCAGCCGGGCCAGCACCTCCAGCGCGGTGGGCGGATCGGCGGAGAAGACGTCGTGAATGGGCTGGAGCGCGGGGGCCAGACTCAGATCGGGCCGGTCGGCGACCTCGCGTCCGGTGACCGTCCTGTAGATCACCATGCCCGCGCTCCACAGATCGTCGGCCGTGGCGGCCCGCCCGCGACCCTCGCGCTGCGCGGGCGAGGCGTAAGGGGCCTCACCGAGCCGGATGCGGTGGTCGCCGACCAGTGCGGCGTGGCTGAGACCGGTGAGCTGTACGGCGGAGCCGTCCCAGCGCACCGTGGCCGGCTCGATGCGCCGGTGCACGATGCCGCAGGCCGACATGATGCGCACCGCGCCGAAGAGGCTGGCCTGCAGCTCACGCTGCTCGGAGATGAGCAGTGAGCCGTTGTACCGGCTGACCGGCTCGCCCCGGTGGTCCGACCACAGCACGATCGGCTCCTCGACGTCCAGGCTGTAGCCGATCAGCCGGGGCAGCTCGACCGGGTAGTCGCGCCACAGGCAGGCCAGCAGGCGGGCGCCCATGCGGGCCTCGTTCTCCAGCACGTCGTAGAGGTATTCGCGGTCGCGGCCCTCGGCCCTCGGCACCCGGCGCTCGATGATCCTGGTACCGTCCACGACCGTGGTGATCCGCCGCTCGAACGGGTCCACGTATGGCTCGGCCTCGACCTCCCAGACCACCGCGTGCCCCTCGGGGCTGAAGAAGCTCAGCGGCTCAGGTTCCATCGTCCACCGCTCCCGGTCGCAGGGGCACCAGGCGTAGGGTGCCCGCGTACTGTCCTGACCGGGTCCACACGACGCCGGACAGGCCGTCCTGGCCGCGCACCGCCCTGGGCGCGAAGCGCACCGCATGGGCTTGACGCAGCAGCAGCGCCAGATCCCGATCACCGCACAGCTGCAGCATGGCTCCGCCGGGCTCGGCCCGGAGCGCCCGATCCACCTGCTGGGACTGCCGCCAGACCGCGTCGATGAGGTCCTGGCGGCCGGCGTCGCCGGTGGCGAAGTCCGGGCGCTCCTGCACGCCCCGGTGTACCAGGTGGTGCCGGTACTGCCGCAGTGTCTCGCCCACCCGGCGGTCCAGACCGGCGCGCACGTCCCGGTAGGCGCCCTGCTCCAGCGAGATCCAGCCGGGTTCGAGCCACCCGGCGACCGCGTCGACCAGGTCGCCGACGATGATCTCGCGAAGCTGGCCGCCGCGGTCGCGCAGCCGTGCCATCACCTCTTCCTCCAGCGCCGGGGCCGCGGCGGCCTGGCCCGCCTGCCGCGTGCTCCACTCCTCCAGCGTGTTCGCCACCTGTGCGGCGATCTCACTGAGCTCGGCGGCCAGCGTGCGTGCCGAGTCCGAGGCGTGCGTACGCGCCCGTCCGAGCGCCCATTCGCTGGCCGCCACCCGGCCCAGCACGGCGCGCAGGTCCTCCAGCGCCGTGCGGGCCTCGCCGAGCGCGAGTTGCTCACGCCATCGGCCCAGCGAGCGCCGCCAGAAGACGAAGCGGTCCAGCAGTTGTGGGGGAAACCCGGCAGGCGCGTGCAGCCTGTCCAGCAGCTCGTTGGGGCAGAGCCGGAACACGTCGTCGACGAAGGCGGCGCTGCCGATGGGCGCGCTCTGGTCGGCCAGCGCGCGCAGGCGCGCGGTCAGCCGGGCCAGGCTCTTGCGCTCGCCGAGCGACGCCTCCACATCGGCGCGCAGCTCGGCGACGATCTCGCGGTGCCCCATGCCCGCCGGAGTGGCGAACTTGATCCCGTGCCTGGCCAGCCGCTCGGCGGTGTCCTCCGCGACGGGGTCGGTCTCCTCGAACAGCCGCGCGATGGCGTCGCGGAACTCCGCCAGCGCCTGCCCGGCCGCCACCACCTTCTCGAGGATCGCGGCGCGCACCGGGGCACCGCTGAAGTACCGCAACTGCTCCAGCGCCCGTGCCGCCGCGTCGATCCGGGCGGCGGCCCGCCGGTAGAGCCCGTCCATCCGGCCCTCGGGGATCAGCGCGTCGACCAGATCGGCCGGCAGGTCGGCGCCGCCGCCGAGCACCGGCAGCGCGGTGGCCAGCGGCGAACTGTATCCGGCCGTGTCGGCGTGGTAGGGCGCGTCGAAGCGCTCGGCCACTTCGCGGAAGGCCTGGGCGAGCACCTCGGGGTCGATGCGGCCGGCCACGATGCGCCAGCCGGGCGAGGCCGTGCCGTAGGGGATCTCGCCGAGTATCCCGGTCACCGCGTCGAAGACCTCCGGCTGGGTGAGCAGGTCGAGCAGGATCGGCTCGGCGTTCGCGTTCGGCCCGAGCGCGGCCTCGCCGGTGTCGCTCTCCCAGACGATGCCGTAGGGGTCGCCCACCCACAACACCCGGCGGGCCTCGCCGTTCAGTGCCGGGGGCAGGCGCAGATCCGGCCCCATCGCGACCACCAGCATCGAGCGGACCAGGCGGGAGCCGAGCACCTCCTGCAGCTCCTGCTGTGCCGTGGCCAGCCGATCGGTGTCGGCGACCACGAGCATCCGGGCGCTCAGCCGCTCCAGCCCGCCCTTGCGCAGGTCGAGGAGTTCGACCATGGTCAGTCCTCCAACAGCGCGGCCAGGTCGCGCAGGTTGTAGGCGACGGCGTCGGCCACCCGCTCGAAGGGCAGGTCGAGCGCGGCGGGCAGGGTATGCGCCCAGAAGGCGGTCAATTGCTCGGCGCGGTTGCGCGCACCCGCGGGCAGCTTGGGCATCATGATCTCCAGCAGCCCGAGCTGGTCGGCCGCCATGCCGATGACCAGTGTGTAGAGCGGATCCGGCGGCAAGGGCGACGCGGCCACGCCGTACGGGGAGGCATTCATGATCTGCTCGCTGATCAGGGCACGGAACTCCTCGTCGCCGCCGATCACCCACTGCTCGTAGGCACGCAGCAGGCTCGGCCAGGACGAGGCCTTGCCGTACCCGGTCAGCGGCAGCGTCATCGAGCCGCCCGCCAGCTCGATCCGGATGCGCGACGGCGATTCCGGCTCGCCCTCGACCACGTGGACCTGCCCGTTCCACAGCAGGCTCAGCAGCCGGTGGAGGATGCGCACCCGGTGCCTCTCCGTGGTGGCCAGGTAGCCGAAGTCGTAGCCCAGACGCTGGCGCCACTTGAGGTGGTCCTGGGACTGTTCGTCGCGCAGCGCGTCGGCCCAGCTGTGCAGCACCTCCTGTAGCTCGCGAACCTGGGTGACGCTCATGGAGGTACGCAGCTGCACGACGGTGACCGAATCAGCGTCGATGTTGCGGAAGTCGGCCACACCGGACAGGTCGATGCGCTCCTTCAGGTAGCGCTCCAGGTCCGGGTCCTTGGCCGGGGCCGGGTAGGAGACCAGGACCTTCAGATCGCCTGTGCCGTCGGGGGTGAACCCACCGGGCACCAGGTCGGCCAGCTTGAGCTGGAACTGCCGCACGTGCGGATCGTCGCCACCGCCCACCGCGGCCCTGGCCAGCAGGTCGGCCAGCGAGGGCAGCAGCGGCTGCTCCCCCAGCGCCGCCGCCTCGTCCTGGTCCCTGAAGAGCTTCTTGACCTCCAGCTTGAGCCGCTCGCGCACCCAGCTGAGCGCGTCGGCCGGCCTGCCGGTGCGCCAGGCCAGCTCACAGGCGTGCCGCCAGCCTTCCGGACCCAGCAGCGCGTTGACCACCCCGGCTTCGGTGTCGGTCGGACGCAGGATCTGCCGCGCGACGAAGACGTCGACGAAGCGCCGCACCACCGTGTCGTAGAAGGCTTCGGCGCCCGCGGGCGGCAGCAGGTGGTAGACACCCACCCGCGTCTCGTACAGCTCGGCCGCGCGGTGCGCGAAGCGCTCGGCGTCGGCCTCGGCGTGCTCGACGAAGACCTGGGCGAACTCCCGCACCTCGCGGATGAGCTGTTTGCGGCGCAGCTCCCAGCGCGGCATCTGGTCGGCCCAAGCCTTGTGCCACAACGCCTGGCTGCGCCACAGGTACCAGGCGTCCTGGTCGCCCATCGACGCCTGCACCCCTGGATCTGCCCACTGCACCTTGCGGAGCAGCCGGTCGCGCATGGGCCGCGGCTGCGGCGGGGCTTCGGTCATGTTCTCGTATGGTTTGCGGGGCTGGGCCCGGCGGAGGTCCAGCAGCCCGGCGAAGCCCAGTTTGTCCGCCTCGTGCGCGTCTCCCGGCAGACCCATCACCACCCGGCGCAGCCGGAAGGGGTCCACCTCGCTCAGCGCTTCCAGCACGCCCCGCTGTACGTCCATCTCCTGGGCCATGACCGGGACGCTCCTGGAGAGCTGCCGCTCCAGCGAGGCCAGGTTGTCCTCCATCGCACGCAGCCGGTTGGCCAGCGCCTTCTGGATCTCGGCCGCGCCGGTGGCCGGGCGCGGCTCGGGTGGCGGCAGCGGCTCGCGGGTGTGCAGCGCCTCCAGGTTGGTCGTGGTGAACATTCGCCTGATCTGGTCGACGTTGCTCTCCGACGGCACCGCCCCCAACTGCGTCACCGCCCGGGCCAGCAGGCGCGAGCTGACCAGATCGGCCAGCTCCTCCACGGGGACCGTCATCGAGGAGACGTACGAGGTGGACACGCCCCGGTTGCCGATGCCCGAGGCGGCCGGGACCTCACGCTCGACCGCCCGGTTGATGAAGTCGTCGGCGAAGGAGGAGTCGCCCCGGTCCTCCATGCCCTCGCCCGGCAGGCGCGGCTGCGTGCCGGCCAGCGACACGATCAGCGAGGCGATCGAGCGGGACAGGTCCTCGCGTTCGACGCCGGGCGGCATGGTGAACAGGAAGGCGGTCTGGACGGTGCCGGTGCGCAGTCGCACCTCGCCTCTGACCGGGTAGTGCACGCCCAGCTCCCCCGCGATGCCCTGCTCGTCCACCTGGGTGCCGGCGTGTGGCGCGTTCTGATCGTCCACCAAGCGGAACAGGTCCAGCAGCGCCGAGCCCGCGTTCAGCCTGGCCCGCCTGCCGCCACCCTTGCCTTCGGTGAAAGCCGACGGCATGACGACCAGCGGGTAGATCCTGGCCTGGAAGCCGTTGCGGGCGAAAGCGTCGCCGATCAGGTGCAGATAGTCGTAGAAGATGCCGGTGCCGGTGCCGCCCGCCACGGAGAAGGCCACGAACACGTCGCAGCCGCGGCGCAGCCGCCCGCCCAGCGCCGCCAGCTCGCTCCCGGAGTTGGCGATCGCGCCGATCGCGCCGTCGATGCCCCGCACCACCGGGCCGACCCCGTGTCGCATCCGCTCGAACAGCGCCGCGCGCGCCACCGTCGGCAACTGTCCCGCGCCCCGCATCAGCGGCGCGACCAGCGGCTCGCCCTCGCGGGGCGGCAGCCAATCCTTCACGTGGTCGCTCAGCGTCGCCCGCAGGCTGCGGGCCACCTCCGGATAGGAGTCGAACTTCGGCACCACGTCGTGGATCAGGTGGGCGGTACGGCCGGCCGCCGCGAACTCCTTCTCGGTCGGCACCACCCTTCTCCTGGTGCGCGCCAGCTCTGCCTCGTTCAGGTCCACATAGACGAACTGCAGGCAGGAGGGCAACTCGTAGGGCAGATAGTTCTGCCAGCTGAGGTTCCTGATCAGGTCCATACCGTCCGGACCGCACAGCTCGTCGCGCAGCCAGCGCTCGAGCTCGACTCCCACCCGGCAGCCGGTGCCGCCGAGCCCCACGAACATCATCGGATCGAAGATCCTCACAGCAGGTCATCTCCCGGCATCGGTCGTCGGTGGCTTCTGGTGTCATACGCCTGGCCCGCGCCGTACACGGGCTGCTCGCCGCCCTGGCCCCGGGCGTCGTCCACCCCCAGGAACAGGCCGCCCGGCAGCGGCAGTTTGTGACCGGGGCGCAGCGGCGGCTCCAGCGGGTGGCCGGACGGGTCGCTCACCAGGACGGTCTGGCCGCCGCCGCGGCGCACCGTGTAGCCGCGGCCGTCGTAGGTGCGTGTCATGAGGTCACCGTTGATGACGAAGGTGAACTCCGGTCCCTCGCCCATGGGCGCGCGCAGCCGGGAGAGTTCGGTCCCGTCCCGGTCGTAGAGGTGGAGCGTCAGCTCGCTGGGGTCGGCCGCGCGGAGCCGGGCGGCCCTTCTGATCCGGTGGAAGACGAAGAACGCGACCAGGACGGCCAGGAGGATGACCAGGGCGATGAGCAGCCGCTGCCAGAACGGCATGGGCCGCTGGACGGTGACATCCACGAACTCCTCGGCGACCGGCCGGCCGGTCGCGTCCACTACCTGCACCGTGCCGCCGACCGGGCCGTCGGCCCTTCCCGCGCGCAGCGTGAAGGTCTGCTCGGACGCACCGGACGGCGCGGTGAGGGTGTTGGGAGAGAGCGTGGCATCCTGCGTGTCGAGCAGCCGCAGCCCGAGCTGGGCGGCCTGACCGTCGTTGGTCACCCGGACGGTGCCGGTGACCTCGCCTCCCGGCTCTGTCGTCGCCGACTCCAGCTCGACCTGCGCGCGCAGCGTGTCCGCCGGGCCCGAAATGCGGGTCTCGTACGGGCGCTCGTCGCTCGCCACTCCCGGGCCGGACACCCGTCCCAGGAAGGAGAGCGCGCCCGTGGCCGTGTCCGGGATGACGACCTTGCCGGAGTACTCGCCGTCCTGGGCGGCCCGGTCTGGCTGGTCACCGCTGTCGGTGAGCTCGACCGGGAGCTCCCGGAAGCCGTCGCCGGACAGCTGGGCGGAGAAGCGCAGCGGTTCGAGTGCCGCGGGGTCGGTGATCACACCCGACCTGGTCTGAAGGCGGAGCCGGATCGTGACCGTCTCGCCCGGACGCGGGCGTGGGTTGCTCAGCCCGATCGAGGCGCGCAGCGCGCCCTGCCAGACCACGGTCGCGCTGACGTCCTGGCGCTGGATGCCGGGCGGCGACTTCAGCCGTATCGTCCACTTGCCCGGCAGCGGGTTGCGGATGCGCAGCGACTCCACCGGGCCCGCCTCGCCGGCCGCCTGGAAGGTCGACTCGTTCTGCTCGCCCTGCTTGGGGACCTGAGTGCCGTCCGGGTTGAAGTACGTCACCTGGATGCGCTTGTCGCGCTTGATCACCACGATCGAGCCGTCGGTGGCGATGATCGGGATGTCCACGTGCAGATCCACGGTGGCGCCCGCGTCCAGCGAACTGGTGTCCGGCTGGGAGATGCCCGCGCACCTGGCGTAGGCGAAGGCCTCCAGCAGCGAGCGCTCCACGTCCGCCGAGTTCCTGACCACTCTGGCGCGTGGCGTGGCCGACTCCTGCGTGCCACAGGGCTGCCGCCAGGCGCCCGCCGCGAAGGCGTCCAACGCGGCCTTGTCCGCCTGGCCGAACCCCAGTGGCCAGATCTGCACCCGCTTGTTCTTGGTGTCCCGGAGGTTGGCCTCGATCTGGCGCTGCGCGTTGCGGTTGCGTGCCTGCGGGTCCGCGCCGTACTGCGGGCTCTTGGCTACGTCCAGCACTCCGTCGGTGAGCAGGAAGACGATCTTGGCTCGCTGCCGGTCGTCCGGCTCGTCCATTATTGCCAGCGCCTGCTCCAGCGCGGCGGCATGGTCGGTGTCAGTGCCCTCGCGGTCGGTACGGCGGTGCACCTTGTCCACGCACTTGCCCAGGGACTCGCGGTCCTGGGCGGTCTCCACCCCGGTGAGCGGACAGACGATGTCCACGGCCGCCTGGCCGGGACCGTTGGAGCTGCCGAAGCCCACCACGGCCACCTGGGACAGGGGCGAGAGCTCGCTGAGGGCGATGAGCTGAGCAGCGGCCCGCTCCCTGACCACGTCCTGCTCGGTGAGGCTGCCCGACTCGTCGACGAGGATGACGACGCGCACGGGTTTGACCTCAGAGCCTGGCAGCGTAGTGGCGGCAGCGGGTAAGAGCACGAGAGCGGAGGTCAGCGTGAGAGCGGAGATCACGGCCAGCGCGCGAACAAACCTGACATGCACATTTCCTCACAGGTGTTGCGTTGTTATCCGCAAAACGGAGAGGTCCCCCTGGAAGTTTCTTCAGCAGTTTTAGTCAGCCCTGGAATGCACATGGGGTACGTCCCTAATCCGATTCCGGCTCCCACGCGTCCAGATATGCGGCGGTATCCGCGCCGGCGTAGTTCTGAGGCCGGGGCATGCCGATACCGTCACACACGCCCCATCTCCCTCACGCTGAAGAATCACACGATAACCGAACGCGATCTAGGTGTGAAGTGCCGGCCCCGCGCCAGAGAGCGAGCCGATCGAGGCGGGCGAGACGGTGGCCGCCTCGATCACGGCGGCCGACCGCGGCCCGCAGCACTTCGCCGACCCCGGCATTCTCATCACCGGCTGTGCCGCTTCAGAACTTGAACGTGCAGTCTGAACTGGGATTATCCGACTCTGTCCCGCGACTTGGCGGTTTCTGCGGCGCCGCGCTCGCGCGTACTCGGTGCCAGGCCGCTGAATGCCCACGCGTACCTGACATCTACCTACACTCACCGTCAAAAAGATATATAGTCGCCGTCATGCGCCGGGGGCCCGGTAAGCCACCTCCTGTCGCGCCGCCTCATCGATCTCCTCCGAAGTCAGCAGGACGACCGTCTTCGTCCGTGCTCCTCCGGCCGCCGTCACCGCGAGGCCCACAGCGGCCGTGGCCGCATTGCTGGGCATGTCCGCGATGATGTAGACGTCGTTCTCGCCGAAGGCGAAGTACATCTGCTCGACCCGGCCGCCGACGCTCTCCAGCATGCGCTCCACCACCCGGCAGCGTGCGGTGCCCCCATCGCGAAGCACCCCCTTGATGCCGTCCACCGAGTAGCTCGCCTGGATCAGGTACTTGGGCATGGTCGGACTCTCCTCTGCGTGGCGCCGCCCGCACCCGAACGGCCGTGAATGCGATCTCGTGGGCCAAGTTCTCGGTTTCGGGTGTCGGCAATCCCAGCCGGTGTACTGATTTCCGTCTGGAAGCTCAAACCGCGATCCACGCTGAAAATCAGGTGTGACGCGCCACTCCACCCCATAAGGTCATGAACGTGACCAAGCTCAACCAGATCCTCGCGGTCGAGAAAGGCGTCAAGGCCGGCACGCAGCGTGCGGTGTCCGACGCCTACCACACCGTCCAGAAGGCACCGCTCCTGTCCGGCCTCTCGCGTACCTATCAGCCGATCGACGACGAGGGCGAGCAACTGCCGCCGGAGTCGACGCGCGTACAGGTGAAGACCGAGCAGGTCATCGCCGACGTAACCGCGGCGCTGACCAGGCTGTTCGACGTGACCGCGACGAAGGACTGGACGAACGCGCTCGCCAAGGCCGACGTGGTCGTCGACGGCCAGGCGATCATCTCGGGGGTGCCGGTCACGTACCTGCTGTTCCTGGAGAAGCAGCTCGTCGACCTGCACACGTTCGTGGCGAAGCTGCCGACGCTCGACTCGGCCGAGACGTGGACGTTCGACGACAACGCCGAGACGTGGCGCACCGAGCCGGTCAAGACGACCCGCACCAAGAAGGTGCCGCGCAACCATGTCCTGGCCGAGGCGACGGACAAGCATCCGGCGCAGGTCCAGGTGTTCACCGAGGACATCGTGGTCGGCTACTGGACGAAGACCACCTTCTCCGGCGCGCTGCCGGCCCGCCGCGTGAACGAGCTGCTGGCCCGTGTGCAGAAGCTTCAGGACGCGGTGAAGTACGCCCGTGAAGAGGCCAACGCGACCGCCGTCGAAGACCAGGAGGTCGGCGACGCGGTGTTCCGTTACCTGTTCGCCTGACCTAGAGACTCCCCGTTGAGCGCGGGGTGCGCGAAAGCGCGAAGCTGAAGCTCAGATTGAACCTGACGAACGGCTCAAGTGGAGGTTCGAGTCCTCCCCGTGGTACGCGCCTCGGTAGCCCAACTGGCAGAGGCAGCCGATCAGACTCAGACTCTCGCTCTAAGCTCAGCATCGCCGTCGGCGCCAGATCAACCGAGGATGGACTGTGATTGTTGAGATGCCGGTTCGAATCCGGCTCGCGGCTCTTCGTGCCGCGATGGCTCAATGGAAGAGCGCACGTCGTCAGGACTGATCCGCCCTCTTAAACGCCGCTGGCGCCTTACATGGCGGCACAGTTCAGGCCCCCCGGCTTGGGTAGTCCGGGGGGCCGCTGCCTGTCCGGCAATGGAGGGTGCAGCCTTTGTCACGCTCTCGGACGCTGGTGCTCCCCATCTCCTCCAACTACTATGCGTAGCGGAAAGATTGCGTAGAGTAGTAGGAGGTTTCGTGAAGCGTCTCATCGCCACTCTCACCACCGCCGCCATGGGGGTCGCGCTCGCCATCTGTCTGACCACCCCAGCCGCCGCCCAGCTCACAAAGCCGCAAAACCTCAGCAAGCCACCCGGGTCTTCGTCGACGCGTCTCATCGATTTCGAGGAGGCGCGGGTCATACCGGGGATCATCCCCAACACGTTCATCCTGGTCGTCCGTGGCCAGAAGCCCTATCTGAACATGCGGGTCGAACTGGTACCGCTGTATTACATCCACCGGCCGGACTACTGGGGCATCCAAGTGGTCGGCAGGCTCCCCGGCGGCGTCGGACTGCCGGTCACCGCGCCCTACACGGTGTCGCTGCCGCTCGATGGCATCCTCGGCTACCAGGGGATCGAGGTCATCGGGGCGACGTCCAGCAAGAGGATCAACGTCCCCTCGACCTGACGGCGATGCGCGAGACGCCCCGTCCATCTTCGAGGTGGGCGGGGCGTCTTCGTGTCGCGCTGCTATTTGCTGGCGTCGACGAGGTTGACGATGGCCACGGCGGCGCGGAGGTACTTGTTGCGGCCGAGATCGCCGATGGTCTTGATGTTGAACGCCTTGGCCAGCGCTTCGGCGTCAGCGTCGCTCACACCGGCGAGCGCGCTGACCGGGGCGGTAGGAAGCTTGTCCAGGGCGTACTGCTCGAATGCCTTGTCGAGGATCTTGTCGAGATTGGCGGTGTTCGTCATGGCGCACCTCTGTGTGGTGATCGGATAGCGGGTCGCTAACCCCCACAGGGAGGTTTTCAGCCTTGTCGTGATCCGCCCCGGATCGACCCGGCTCCCTTTCCGGGTCATGAGGCTGGCTTGCCGAATCGCTTAGGACCGGTGGCTTACCAGTCGCCCTTGTAGAGCTGGCCGCGGATCGCGCCGCCGGGGAGCTTGGCGGTGTGCAGGTTCACGTACCAGTTCTTCGGGTTGTTCCAGATGCGCTGGGCCACCGCGGTAGAGGTGGTCACGCTGCCGGCGACGCCGTTGACGCTGGGCGGCAGGCCCTTTTCGGCGGCGAAGAAGGGCACGACCACCGGCCCGTTCTTACCCTTCGCGGCGCGGTGGATGTGCGAGGCGACCGGCGCCTCGATCTGCTGCCATGAGGCGGCGAACCACACCCGGTTGCCCTCCGGCTGCACCAGCCAGCCGGCGGATCCGTTGCTGTCACCGACCTTCGTGTCGGGCGCCGGCACCTCCTGCCGTCCGTTGGCCCGCGCGGTGAGCGTGGTGCCGAACCCGTGCGACAGCACCGACTCCAGCTCCACCGGGCGGATCCGGTACAGCTGAGCCCGCACCGCGCCGCCGCCGAACTCGGCGTTGTGCAGGTTGGCGTACCAGTTGCCGGGATTGTTGACGATGCGGCCGAGCAGGTTGAGGTCCTTGACCAGGACCGTGCCCTTGACCGCGTGGAGCGAGGTGGGCATCGCCTCGCCGAAGAACGGGACCCTGACGTCGCCGTTCTCGCCCTGCTTGCCTTTATGGATGTGGAACCCGCTGGGCGCGTCCACCTTCTGCCACCGGACGGCGTAGTCGACCCGGTTGCCGTGGATCTTGAACACCGCGAGGGCGTTGCCGTCCACGTCACCTACCTTCATCCCCGCGGCCGGCACTTCGTTCGCGCCCTTGAGCGACGCGGCCAGGTAGATGGGGGTGCTGGCCTGGGCGGCGATGGGGCTGAGCGAGGTGGCGACGAGGGCGAGGGCGGCGGACAGGCCAGGGACAATGAGGGGGCGCATGTTCATGATTACCCTTTCAGTTCTCTCTGGCCTGGTACGGCTGACTTCCCTGCGGGGTTCAAACCACCTTGATCACTCGATGGCGCCGGACTGGGTGAGGAGGTTCTGGTACCAGGTGTCGTAGGGCCGGTTGGTGGCCGGATAGTTGGCCAGTGGGGTGGTCGCGTCGCTCGCCGAGTCGAAGTCCCAGCCGCGCACGATCCGGCCCGCCTGTCGTGCCGCGGTGATGAACGAGGACTCGGTGGCGGGCGCCGCGTAGAACAGCGCGCCCTGCTGGAGCTCCGCGCTGTTGCCCTGCTGGAACTCGTCGAAGGCGACCTGCTGGTAGCGGATGCGGTCGCCGGCGTATCGGTCGGTGTCCAGCCGCAGGGTCTGGGCCGAGGTCGGGCCGTCGGCGCCGGTCCACACGTGTACGCGCGACGTGCCGCTGGTCGAGGTGGTCTTGTCGTAGCGCGCGTCGGAGGTCTTGGCGTTGCCGCTCCACGAGACCGTCATCGCGCCGGCGTTGAGCGCGCCGGTCCAGTTCCAGTTCTGGGTGTTGCTCTGGCTGCGGTGTATCTCGCGGAGCTGGGTGCCCGCCGCGTCGGTGAACCTGACCGTCGGCAGGACGCCGTTGTCGTACTGGTGGCTGGCCGACCAGGTGATCTCGCCGTCGGCACCGAGGCGGCCGACGCGGTACCACAGCGTGGTCGCGGTCTGGGACTGGTGGACCTCGACCAGGTCGCCGTTGTCGTTCAGCGTGACGGACGGGGTGACGCCGTTGTCGTACTTGCCGTGGCGTAACCACGTCACGCGACCGTCGGCACCGTACGTGCCGGTCCAGTACCAGAGCGCGCCGGAGCCCGAGTCGTGCACCTCCACGACCTGGCCGCGGCCGTTGATCGCGACGGCCGGGTTGTAGCCGACGTCGCGCTTGTACTGGGTGCGGGTCTCGCCGTTGCCGGAGATCACCGCGAGCACCCGGCCGCGCAGCGCGTCCACCGTGGGCGGGCTCGCCGGGTAGTCCTTGGCCTGCAGCAGCCGCGAGCCGAAGACGGACGTGAGCTCCTGGTTGAGCGCGGCCGGCTCGCCCGCGGCGTAGGAGGGGTTGTCGGTCAGGTTGTCCTTGACGTCGAGCGCGACCATGATCGGGGCGGCGGTGGGATGCTGCGCGGACCAGGTGTTGATCACATTGAGCCAGTCGCGCAGGAGGTTCGACGCGGGGTTTCCGGTGTGGTCGACCTGGTTGCCGGGCGAGTCATGGCCGATGGCGTAGTCGTGATCGGTGGCGTAGTCGTTGTCGTGTATGTCGAGTTCGATGAAGCGGATGCCGTGGTCGAGCTGGTAGGCGATCGAGTTCTTGGCGCCGCCTGAGTAGCTGTTGTGCGTGGCGCGGAAGATCGCCGAGGGTAACGGGGTGTCCGCCGCCGCCTCGGCACTTCCACTGATCAGCAGCGCGGACGCGGCGACGGCAAGGGCGGGCATGACGGTTCTTGATCGGGACATCCTCCGATCTTCACACCGGGGGTGATCTCCGACAACACGATCACGTACTTTGGGCCCGCGGCTACGCGCCGCCTTCGTCGAGGCGGATGAAGGTCGCGCCCGCGGCGGCCGCGCGGGCACCGAGAACGTGCCCGTCGCACATCCTCGTCTCCGTCCCGGCCCGGTCGATCACCTTCCACGTCACCGGCTCCTGGCACGGCCGGCCGCGCCGGTCGTGGTTCCAGGTGCGCTGGCACACCCGGCACGTGGAGACGCCGGCCGTGGAGGAGAGGGTGTTGCCGTGCTCGGGGCAGATGCCCCACGGCAGGCCGCACGGCTGGGCCTTGAGCCTGGCCAGGTCCATGGCCGCGCGCTCCAGGTCCTCGGCGCCTCGGGCCAGCCAGTTCGCGGCCTGCCCGGCCGCCACGAGGGGCTCGCGTTCCGGCGATCCGATCGGGGCGCTGTCGCAGAGTGCCCGGACCTCGGCGGTGAGCGCCTCGGCGCGGCTCGCGAGGGCGCTCAGGTGCGCGGGAGTGACGGTCATGCAGGCTTCCATCTCGCAAAGGCCGACGACTGGTTGCTGATCTGCAGCCTACGTCCGCGAGTCCTCGGGGAAGCGCGAGTGGTCACGAAGGTCTCGGGTCAAAGCACGTCGTCGGCGTGCTGTTTGATCAAGGCGGCCACCTCCTTGGCCTCCGGTGAGGAGGTGGCCTCCAGGACGGCGAGCGAGCTCCGCCACGCGTCCACGGCCGCGGGCAGGTCTCCGGCGTCGCGGTGCACGTCACCGAGGGCGCTCAGGGCGAGGCCGTGGCGGCGGGGAGCGGGGATGGCCTGGCAGATCGTTATGACATCCGCCAACGTCGCGACGGCCTCGTCGAATCGGCCCTGCAGGCGCCGGAGCTCGGCCCAGGCGAACAGCACGCGGGCCCGGCCCAGGCTCTCTCCGACGTTCTCGTAGATGGCCAGGGCCCGCTGTAAGAGACGTTCCGCGTCGGCGAAGTCGTGCTGGGCGAGTCTGGCCGACGCCAGCCCCAGAGTCGCGTACGCGGTCCCCCGGGGGAAGCCGAGCGTGTCGAAGTAGGCCATCGCCTGGCTGAAACCGGCCTCGGCGGCGGCGGGATCGCCTCGCGCGAGCTCGATCTCGCCGAGAATGATCCTGGCGAACTCCCGCGAACGGACGTCGCCCGTATCGTCGGCCAGCCGCACCGCCCGCCGGAGGTACGGACCGGCGAGGTCGTGCCGCCCCTGGTTGAAGTGGATGTGGCCGATGCCCCGCAGGATGGCGATCTCCGTACCGTGGTCGCCGGCCAGCGCCACGCCCTCCGTCGCCTGCTCGTACGACTCCAGGGCCTGGGCGTAGCGGCCTTGGAGGCGATGGAACTCGGCCAGGTTGACCAGGACCAGGGCATGTCCGTGCCGGTCCTCGGCCTTCTCGAACAGCCCGAGGGCCTCCTCCAGCGCCTCGCCGCTGCGCGGCATGTCGTCGCGGGCGAGGAACAGTCCCGCCAGGCCGTTGAGTATGGTCGCCTGCCCTCGTACGTTGCCCGAGGTCCGGGCGCAGAGCAGGGCCGTCTCATGCGTCGCGCGCCATTCGTCGTAGAAGCTGCGGGTCTCGAAGAGGTGCATGGCGCTGGAGGCGAGTTCCCAGCAGAGTTCGTCCGCGCCCAGCGCAGCGCTCTGGCCGACCGCGGTGACGATGCCCGCCCGCTCGGCCTCCACCCAGGCGAGCGGGTCGCGTACCTGGCGTTCCACGATCTCCGGGTCGGGCGACCAGAGCGGGCTGCGGCCGTACGGCAGGCGGTAGTCGCCGCCGCACAGCCGGACGTGTGCCTGGCGGGTCAGGGCGAGCCAGGCGCTCAGGGCGCGTCGCATCGCGGCGATCCGTTCGTTCTCGGACTCCTCGGTCTCGGCGCATTCTCGCGCGTACGCCCGCGTCAGGTCGTGGAAGCGGAACCGCGCCTGCCCGGACGGATCGTGACCCACGACGTCGAGGAGGCGGACGTCGACCAGTTGCTCGATCAGATCCTCGGCCTCGGCGTACGGCATGTCGAGCAGGGCGGCGGCCGCCCACGCGGCGAAGTCCTGCGCTTCCACCAGCCCGAGCAGGCGAAACAGCCGCCGCGCCGGAGAGGTCAGGCCCTGATAACCCACGGCGAGGCTGGCCCGTACCGCCTGAGAGCCGTGGGAGAGCTGGCGCAGGCGGCTGCGGGTGTCGCTCAGCCTGGTGACCAACTGGTCCAAGCCCCAATGCGGCCGGGCGGCGAGCTTGGCTCCGGCGATACGTACGGCAAGGGGCAGGCCACCGCACAACTGGACGAGCGTGTCGGCGGCGCCGGACGCTTCGGCGGCCCGATCGGCGCCGATGAGGTGCCGCAGGAGTTCGAGCGCCTCGCCGGACGGCATCATCGGCAGATCGATCATGCGCGCCGCGGGCAGCCCCGTCAGCCGGTGCCTGCTGGTGATGAGGACCGCGCAGCCCGGCGTGCCCGGCAGCAGCGGGTAGAGCTGGCCCTCGTCCGCCGCGTCGTCCAGCACCACCAGGTAGCGCCCGTTCGCCAGCTTGGCGCGGTACAGCTCCGCCCGCTGGTCCAGCCCCGACGGGACGGTGGCGCTGTCGACCTCGAGCGCGCGCAGAAAACGGCCCAGCGCCTCCTCCGGATCCGTGGGGCGGTTCTCCCCGCCGCGCAGGTTCATGTAGAGCTGCCCGTCGGGAAAGTCGTGCCGGGCGTGGTGGGCGATGTGGATGGCCAGGGCGGTCTTACCCACGCCCCCTTGGCCGGAGATGACGCAGAGGGGCACCGTCCGCTCCGGCGGGATCCGCGCGGGCTCGGCCCCCGCCGGCTCGGAGGCCGTCGCTCGTTGGCGGGCCGGGCCGAGCGCCTCGATCGCCGCGGCCAGCTCCCCTTGCCTGCCGACGAAGTCGGCGATGTCCGGAGGTAGCTGGCAGATGCCCCTCGCCCGCGGTTCGGGCGCGATGGGCGGCAGGCCGCCGCCGAGGATCATGGACTGCAGGTCCTGCAGGTCCTTACTCGGTTCGACGCCGAGCTCTTCCACGAGCACGTCGCGGGCGCGCCGGTAGGTGTCGAGCGCCTTGTCCCGCTGACCCGCGCGTGCGTGTGCCAGCATGAGCAGATACCAGGCCTTCTCCCGTAGGGGCTGCTCAGCCAGCAGGCGGCGGAGATCGTCGATGATCTCTTTGTGGGCGCCGAGGGCGAGTTTCACTTCCGCGTAGTCGAGCAGCGTCTCCGTACGGCGCTCCTCCACCTCGGCGACGCGGGCGAGCACGTCGCCCCCCAAGGGGGTGCCCTCGGCGGGCTGGCCGCGCCACAGCGCCAGTGCCCGCTCGAACCGCTCAGCCGCGGCGCCGGCCTCGCCCCTCTCGGCCTGCAGCCGAGCCAGGCGCACCTCCTGGTCGAAGATGAGCAGATCGACCTCGTCCGCGCCGGCCTGCAGCAGGTAGCCGGATCCTTTGGTGAGGAGGCGGGTGCCCGCCGGCAACGCCTTTCTCAGCTGGGCGACGTACGTCTGAAGGTTGGAGACCGCGGAGTGGGGGGCGTTCTCCCACAGCGCGGCGATCAGCCGGTCCCTGGACACCGTGGTGTTGACATTGAGCAGCAGGCTGGCCAGGACCACGCTCTGCTTGCCGCTCAGCTCGACGGATTGCTGACCGTCCAGGCGAACGCATACCGGCCCCAAGATGCCGAAGAACACTGCCGCCAAATCGCGCTCCCTCCTGTGATCGGTGGGTCGATCGATGGCTCCTGGGGCCATTGTTGATCAGGCGAGGCCCTCAGTCGAGGGTTTGACCTGGCTGCGGCGGGGGCGCACGCCGGCGCGGCGAGCGGGGAATCCATCAATCAGGGGCGCCACAATGCGACACGGAAATGCGTCGTCGATGGCGTCGGCGCGACGCGGAAGGCTTGCCGGAAACGATGCTCCGGCCGCTTCCGCTTACCTGCGAAAAGCGCCTTTCGGCATTATCGGCCGGGCGATTCCAGGAGCGCGCGTATCATTATGCTCGACGCGGCCACATAACGGCTACAATTTCACCACACGAGTAGGATGACCTGCGCAGATACACGAATTCAGTATCTAAAAGACACGGCTCCGTACGCGATTTGAACATCGGCTCAAGCATTTGTCCAGGCCCTTGTCGAGCAAGTTTCGGTCATCTAATGTCCGATTGATCAAATCACTTCCTCGCTCCAGGAGCTCCCTTGCGCCGATTAACATTCACCATCACCATCGCGGCGGTGTTACTTCCGCTGCTCTCCCCGGTGGCATCCGCCGCCACCACCAAAGCGGAAGACCCAGACGTGGTCCAGCAGGTCGGTCCGGGCCTGTACTTCACCGACACCGACACCTTCAAGATCAGCGAAACCGACGTGCCGGCCGGTGTGATCGGCCGTTCGCACGGCGTGGCCACCGGAGGCGGTGATCTGGCTCGGCCGCAGTCAGCCCTGCCGTCCCGTCCCGAGATGGCGGTGTTCGGGCCGGGCTGGAAGGCGGAATTCCTCGGCGGGATGATCTCCAGGAAGCTGGAGACCCAGACCGGCGCCATCGTCGTCACCGAGCTCGACGAGGGCAACTCGACCCGCTACGAGTTGAAGAGCAGCGTCTCCTTCCCCGACGGCGGCGGCGTCAACCGCTACGAGAGCACCGACGGCTCCAAGATCGCCGAAACGAGCCGCTGGGACGCGGCGGCCGGGGTCATGCGCACCTCCATCTCCGAAACGATCGCGATGGACAAGGGCGCCACGGAGACGGGCGACGACACCTTCACCCAGACCAATGCCGAGCTCAGCCTCACCTACACCTGGAACAAGATCGACGGGCTGCAGGGCACCGACACCTGGCGGGCGACGGCCACCGGCAACACCGCCTACGGCACCTCCGCGGTGACCTACGACTCCCAGGGCCGCGTCAGCACCGTCAAGGAACCGGCCGCCGGGGAGACCCCCGAGGAAACACTGACCGTCCAGTACGCCACCTCGACCACGGCCACCTCCTCCTCGTTCGGTGACTTCGCGGGCCGGCTCAAGCAGATCACGCTCACCTCCGGCACGGCGGCGCCGCAGACCGTGGCCAGCTACGGATACGACCCCAACGGCCTGCTCCGCACCGTGGCCGATCCGTCCCAGAGCACCACCCCCGCGGCGACGTACGCCTACGACCAGATCGGCCGCCTGACGTCGATCGACTCGCCCACGGACGGCGGCTGGCAACTGTCCTTCGCGGACGGCACCGCGGCCCCCACCGCGACCGCCACCGACACCGCGCGCCCCGCCGCCAACACCCCCATGCAGGGCGCGACGGGCATCAACGACCCCAACGCCACCGCGCCGGCCCCGGGCGACTTCCTCCCCGGCGACATCTCCAACCCCCAGGCCTATCCTTCCTACTGCAACGACGCCTGGAAGTGGCTGTACTACCAGCGGGCCGGCTGCTCGGCCTGGGTCGCGCACAACGGCTGGCACAAGCCGCTGTGGAAGCAGCTCCCCAGCAAGCGCTATGTCGTGGGCATCACCTACGACCACTGCACGAACGCCCCGGACCGCCCCTCGGGGTTCGACTTCCGCCCCGCCTGTGACATGCATGACTACGGCTACGGGCTGATCGGCAACACCTACAAGCACTACAAGTACTACCTCGACAGGTACCGCAAGTCCCAGGTGGACGACGTGTTCTACAGCACGCTGAAGAACTGGACGTGCAACGCCTACTTCGTCCTGGTGCGCCCCGCCTGCAGGAGATGGGCGTGGGTCTACCGCCAAGGCGTCCGCCTCGGCAATCCCAAGAACGGCGCGGACAACACCTGAGCCAGAGGCCGGATGGCGGAGCGGGATCGCCCGCCATCCGGCCCCCTTCCGTCAGAGTGGCAGGGGGATCCGCTCGACGAACCAGTACAGGCTGACCGCCACGATGGGGACCGACATCGCGGCCAGTGCCCAGCGGGCGGCGGACGTCCGGCGCAGCAGCACCAGCAGCGGGAAGAGCACGGCGATGATCGCCAGTTGGGCGGCCTCGATGCCGAGGTTGAAGCTCAGCAGCGACAGGAGCAGTTCCCACGAGCCGCTCCGGTCGATGTCGAGCGCGCCGGCGAAGCCGAGCCCGTGCACCAGGCCGAAGGCGAAGACGATGGGCAGCCGCCACTTGCCCAGCCGGTCCTCCGCACGGCCCAGCAGGTTGGCCAGCGCCACGACGATGATCGAGCCCGCGATGATCGGCTCGACGATCGCGCTGGGAACGTCCACGACGCCCATCGCCGCCAGGAGGAACGTGATGCTGTGGGCGGCGGTGAAGGCGGAGGCGGTGACGATGACGTCGCGCAGGCGGCGCGCGCCGATGAGCAGGGCGAGCAGGAAGAGGACGTGGTCGAGGCCGAACAGCAGATGCTCGGCGCCGAGCAGGAAGAACTCGCCGATCTGACTGGACGCCTCGTGCTCGCCGACCCGTAGCGTGGGAGCCGTGGCGGCCAGCACGCCGGAGCCCTTCTCCCCGTCGAGGTCGTACCGGACGATGGTCTTCGTGCTGTGGACGAAGGACTCGGAGTCGGGGAACAGCGCGCTGGAGATCGCGTGGGCGCGCCCGCTCTCGCCCTGGCAGGCGTAGGTGAGGGTGACCACGGCGAAGGCCACCTTGTCGCGCAGGCGCACGTCCGCGTCGCCCACCGGCGTGGGCGCGCACGGCTTGTCGCCGTACGCCACTTCGAAGCGGCCCGTGACGTATGTGGTCACGGCGTCACGGTTGATCTTGAGCTGGCGGAGCTGCTCGGTCCGTTCCTTCGCGTCGTAGGCCTCGGCGTAGAGCCAGGCCGACTTCATCAGGAGGTCGTACTCGAGGTCGAGGACGACCTTGACGTTCGCGCCCGCGCCGGTCACCTCGGCCTGGGCGGTGGTGGTGACGTCGTGCGCCGCCGCCGGAGCGGGAAGCACCAGATCCGTCAGCACGCCACCGAGGATGGCGGCGAGGAGCACCGCGGACAGCCAGCGCATGTCTGGTCTCCAGATCGGGGTGGACGCCGCCCCGGACCGAAGTCCGGGGCGGCGCTGGATCAGCGGTTGTTGAACCAGTGGTACATGGGCGAGTCGGCATCCCACTTGCCGGGACGGCCGTGCTCGTCCTTCGTCACGAAGACGCTCGGCTCGGAGGCGGTCACACCGCCGCCGGCGGAACGCGCCACGACGAACCAGGCGTAGGCCGTGTCGTCCTTGAGGCGGTTCCAGGTGACCGAGGCGACCTGGCCCGACGTGACCGTGCTCTTACCGATGATCCGGCTGGGCTTGTAGAGCGCCAGGGAGTCGGTCTGGAAGCTCGTCGTACGGGAGGTGAGATCGACCGGCAGCACCATGTTGTCCTCGCGGCCGTTGTAGCGGCGCAGCGGATCGAACTCGGTGGCGCCGAAGTCGTTGAGCAGCGGAGAGTAGGCGTCAATGCTCAGCTCCGCCCGCTTGACGTTGAACTGCAGCAGCCGGAAGAAGCTCGCACCGAACTGGAGCTGGTCGTCCGGCTTGTACCCGCCGATCTCGGTGAGCCCGAGACGGTCGGCCGAGACCGTGTAGAACTGGTAGTCCGCCAGCAGCTCGACGACGCCGTTGCCGACCTGGCCCACCTTCGGCTTCACGTTGGTGCCCACGCCGTGTTCGTGACCGGCGAGGATGAGGAAGACGTTCGGGTTCTTCTCGACCACCGTCTTGTACAGCATCGAGCCGTCGGGTGCGGAGAATCCGGCGCCGCGCCCGTCGGGGTTGGTGCTCGGCACGAGGTAGTCGTGCGAGAGCAGGATGCCGTTGCGGTCGGGGAACTTCTTGAAGATGGAGTCGGCCCATTCGGCCTCCTCCCTCGTCACGCCGAACGACAGACCGACCACGACGAAGTCCAGCCCGCCGGCGGAGAACAGGTCGTAGTGGTTCTGGTTGTCGCCCTCCTTCCACGGGCCGCCGTACTTGGCGTGCTGCCAGCCCTGTGAGGCGTCCTGGTAGCGGCTGGGGCCGTAGTACTTGTTGTAGATCGCCTCCGGCCCCTCCTCGGTGCCCGACTGGTTGTCGTGGTTGCCGGCGATCACGCCGTTGGGGATGTTGGCCTCGTCCAGCACGCGCTGCTGCTTCGACGACACCTCGAACTCACCGGTGATCTCCTTCTGCGTGGCCTCGTCCGTGGGCTTGCGGATGTTGTTCTCGATGATGTCGCCGGTGTGCGCGACGTAGGAGATCTTGCGCTGGTCCTTGTTCGCCTTGATCCAGTCGACGACACCGGAGTAGGCGGACTCCCACACCGCGCGCTCCTCGGCCGTCTCCTGCTCCACCGCGCCCTCGGAGATGTACTGGGTGTCGGTGTAGTGGACGATCGAGAAGTCGTACGAGGCGGGGTCGTCGAAGTGGTTCGGGTCACCGGGATCGACGTCGTCGGCGAACGGGTCCTCACCCGTCACCAGGACGTGAACCTGCCGCTTGTCGATGTACTTCTCGTCGACCACAGCCGTGAGAGCGGTCTTGCCCTGGGCGGCGCCGCGAGCGCTCGTGAGGAGGTCCCACGCCTTGGCCTTGGTGTTCCACACCCGCAGCGACACCAGGCGCTCGGGGTCGATGACGCCCTCCCAGCGCAGGACCGGAGCGGCCACGTGCCCCTCCACCTTGACGTCGTAGCGCTGGTAGGTGATGTCCTGCCCGGCCGGCGCGTCGAGCAGCTTGCCGTCGGCGGGGTCGAGCCCGTCGGCCTTGACCCGCTTCTCGCCCGGAACCTGCAAGGTCGTGGGGAGAGACGTGGCCGTGCCCTGGTACACCTGGTTCGGGGTGAGGATCTCGGCCTGCGAGAACGTCGCCGTCACCGGGCCGCCGTCGGGCTCGGCGACCTTCGCCGAAAGCTTGACGGGGTCGGACACGTCGACGGCCCCCAGTGCCGGGGTCAGCTCGGCGGGAACGTCCGGGATGCCCGCGGACTCGAACACGATCTCGCGGGTCGCGGTGTTGCCGAGCCCGTCGGCCCCGGTCACGGCCAGCGTGTGGGAGCCGGCTCGAAGGCCCGGCCCCACCTTGGCGCCCAGCTCGATCGGCTGGCCGTCGAGCTTGACGTCCGGCCCGGACACCACGCCCGAGGCGTCCTCGAGCTTGACGTCCAGCACGACCGAGGCGGAGATCTTCTCGTTCGCGGCCGGGACGCTCTTGCCGACCTTCGGCGCCGAGTTGTCGGTGACCAGGAGCCGCGTGGCGACCTCGCCCGCCGCCGACGTGGCGGACAGCGTGTGCTTGCCGTCCTTGATGGCGGTGGTGTCGAGGTCGGCGCGCAGGCCGCGGGCCGGGGCGTCCACAAGGAATTCGAGGTCGATCTCGGTCAGCGGGTTCACGGTGTCGCCGCAGTTGCCGTCGCCCATGCCGTACGAGGTCTTGAGCATCTGACCGGCCGCCGTGCCCGCCGCCGGGGCGAGGGCGATGTTCGAGATCGCGAAGTCGTCGCGGTTGCCGCCGCACGACGTCGGGAAGGTGCCGGCCACGAAGTCGATCGTGTTCCAGCCGGGCACCAGGAACTCGTTCGGGATCGTGAAGTCGACCCGGCGGCTGACGAAGTCGCCGTCGAGCACGACCTTCTGGCCGTTGACGAGCACGAAGTTCTGGTAGCGCGCCTCGATCGAGTTGCTGCCCACGTTGAAGCTGAGCGTCGCGTTACCCGAGCCGAGCGTCTCCATGACGTGCACCGCCGGGGCGTCGATCTTGTAGCGCAGCTCGGCCTCGCGCAACGCGGTCTGGCTGCTGCCGCAGGTGCCGTCGCCCATCTCGTACGACGGCTTGATGTCCTGGCCGCTCACGGTGCCGCCGTCCAGGACGAGGTCGAGGTTCGTGATGACGAAGTCGTCGCGGTTGTTGCCGCAGGACTCCTTGAAGTCTCCGGCGACCACCTTGATCACGTTGTCGCCGGGCACCAGGAACCGGGCCGGGACCGCGATGGTCACCCGCCGGCTCACCCAGGAGCCGCCCAGGTCGATGCGCTTGCCGTTGACGAGCAGGAAGTTGTCGAACTTGTCGTCGATCGAGTCCGCGCCCACGTCGAAGCTGAGCTGCGCGGCGCCGTTGCCGAGCGTGGCCTTCGTGACGGGTTCGGCGCCGTCGACGGTGAGGGACTTGACCCCGTCCCCGCCGGCGGCCGGGACGGTCGCGAAGACCGGCTTGGTGCCCGCCACGAGCGTGCCGTCCGTGGGCAGCAGCCGCGGCGCGCCGGCCGGGGCGTTGTTCACGGTCACGGTGTTCTTGACGGTCGCCCCGGCCGTGGTCGTGGCGGTGATGGCGTGCTCACCGTTGGCCAGCTCGGCCGTGTCCACGTCCACGGCGAGGCCGGTGGTGCTCTGCGGGTCGGACTGGACGAAGAACTTGAGCGTGGCGCGCTTCAGCAGCGAGGTGTTCGTGCCGCAGCTTCCGTCGCCGAAGGAGAGGGTGTAGGGGTTGTCCTCGCCGTCCGCGGCCTCGCCGAGGAGTGCGAGCCCCACATCGGACAGCACGAAGTCGTCGTAGTTGACGCCGCACGAGGACTGGACCGTCCCGACGACGATCTCGACGGTGTTC
The DNA here is from genome assembly GCF_040638335.1 of Nonomuraea sp. NPDC026600. NCBI lineage: Bacteria > Bacillati > Actinomycetota > Actinomycetes > Streptosporangiales > Streptosporangiaceae > Nonomuraea > Nonomuraea sp. NPDC026600. Next base: position 468,134 of record NZ_JBEZYD010000002.1, on the reverse strand, counting down.
TCGCCCTTGACGAGCTGCTCGTTGGGGATGTCGATGGTGGCCCGCGTGTTCACGTAGTCGCCGATGTCGCTGCGGTGAGCGCCGTTGACGAGCACATAGCTGTGGTACTGCGCCTCCGTGGAGTTCGAGCCGACGTCGAAGCTGAGCTTGGAGACGCCCACGGTACGGGTGGCGTCGAGCGCCTTGCCGTCGATGTCGAGTTTCGTGACGCTGTCACCGGCCGTGGACGGAACCGCCGCGACCTTCACCTTGCCCTCAAGGTAGGAACCACTGACGGGGGTGAGCGTCGGAGGGGTCGACGGGCTCTGGGAGGCGGTGGGTGTCGGGCTGGGCCGTCCCCGCTCTTGCTGCGCCGGGTCGGGATCGGCGTACGCCGACGTGACGAGACTGCTCATGAGCACGGCCACGACCGTGCCGACCGCGGCGAGCCGCCATCGGCGGCCTAAACCGCCCCGTGTTCTATCTGCTGCTGACCGCATCAGGTGCAGTCCCTTCTTTCCTTACGTGCCCTTGCGGCGAACACTTTGGAGCGCACCCGTGAATGGTGTGCATGGTGAGGCTGAAGAGAGAGCAAACGATCAGATGATTCTGCTCATCTGTTACGAAATAGGAGCAAATAGGTCACAACACCGAACGTCCTTACAACCTCATATCCGGACGAGACAAGTTTTCCGGAAAACATCCGATGTATAGTCGTCGCTTTCTCGCACAAGGCAGTTGACAGGCCCGGTGTTCTATGGGATCACAGTCAAAAGGTCCCATCTTTGAGTTCACCGCACTGCTCGACTCCGAGGAGCACCATGCGTCAGGACCTCGCCAAGCTGAGCCGCCGAACGCTCGTCGGTGGAGCGGTGGCGGCCATCGCCGCGCCCGCGCTCGCGAGCGGCGCCGTGGCGGGGGCCGAACCCGCCCATGCGGCGACCGAGGGGGCGCCGGGCCGCCCTTCGGACGCCTCCGCCGCGCTGCTGGACCAGTGGGCGCAGGCGCCCGGATCCCACCCCCTGATACCCGACATATCCCGCGCGGGCTACCGCCTGGGCGCCCGTCCGCCGCGCCTGGACGTGGTGACCCGGGTGACCGACCACGGCGCCCGCGCGGACGGGACGACGGACTGCGCCCCGGCGTTCAACGCGGCGCTGCGCGCGGCCGGGGAACGGGGCGGCGGCGTGGTGCTGGTGCCACGCGGCACCTACCTGCTGTCGTCGCCGGTCTTCGTGCACTGGTCCGACGTCGTCCTGCGCGGCGCCGGGCGCGATGCCACCGTGCTGCGCTTCAGCCGGACGCTGGACGACGGTTACCGGCCGGCCCGGCAGTCCAACGGCAACAGCCGCTGGTCGTGGACCGGCGGGCAGGTCTGGTTCATCGCGGCCGAGCGGCGGGCCCGGTCGGAGGCCGAGGACTTCGCCGGCACCGAGGGCTGGCTGCTGGGAGACACCCTCGCGGAGGCCGGCGCCGCCTCCCGTGGCGAGCGGACGCTCCTGGTCTCCGACACCGGCCGGCTGCGCGCGGGCGACATGGTGGTGCTCGAGTGCGACAACCCGCCGGACGCGAGCCTGCTGACGCATCTGGCCGGCGACATCCCCGGTGCCCGGTCCTCCTCCTACGACTGGCCGCGCCGGGCGCCGCAGCTCGTCACCGGCTCCGGCGGCCAGTACGTTCAGTACGCCACGCTCCAGTGGCCCGTACGCGTCGAGGCGATCCTCGGTGACCGTCTGGTCGTCCTGGCCCAGCCGCTCAAGTACGACCTGCGTCCCGGCTGGCCGGCACGGCTGCGCGCGATCGGGCCGACCGTCCACGACAGCGGCGTCGAGCAGCTCACCATCCGCAACGAACTGGTCGCGATGACCGCGCACAACAGACACCCCGGCTCGAACGGGGTGTGCTTCCAGGCCGTGCACGACTGCTGGGCGAGCGAGGTACGCGTGGAGAACTGCGACCTCGGCTTCGGCTTCACCTCCGCCAAGTCGACCACCCTCTCCAGAGTCGCCGTGGGCGGCCGGGCCGCGCACCACAGCTTCGCCTGCCGGATGCAGTCGCACGACAACCTCGTCGACGACTTCGAGATCGAGGCGTTCACCGTGCCGGTGCCCTCCGGCGCCGTCCACCACGGCCTCAACGTGGAGGGCCTCTCGTCGGGCAACGTCTGGCGGCGCGGCCGGATGGCCGAGGGCACCTTCGACACCCACCGGGCGCTGCCGTACGAGAACGCCCGGACCAACATCACCCTGGTGAACAACGGCCGCGTCGGCGGCTCGGCCGCGTCCGGCCCGCTGTTCGGGGCCCGGATCGCCCACTGGAACGTCCGGGTCACCGGCGGCAGCGCGTACGCCCTGACGATCGCCGACGTGGCACCCCGCAGCGTGACCGTCGGCGTCCAGGGCACCAACGGCACCGCCAGTGAGCTCACCCCGGACTTCACCGGCGACCTGGAGAGCCTCCTCGTCGAGCAGGGCTCGCCGCCCCGCGTCACCGACCTGTACGCCGCCCAACGCGACCACACGGATTAACCGGCGCTCCCGCGTTACCTCACGGCCTCACGCAACGGCGTGCTCGCGGAGGAGGTCAGCACGCCGATGAGTCGGCCGCCGTGCCTTCGGCGCAGGCGCTGGCCACCAGCCTGGTGCGCAGGGTGGACAGGGTCGGTGCCGTGGTCGTCGTGGGAGCGGTCTCCGACCCTCCGGCGGGCACGGAGGTGGCCGTCGCGTCCGGCTTGCCCGTGGGCTGGGGGCAAAGGTCGTGGTCGCAGGTGGACGTAGGAGTCGGCTCGGTCTCGTCCTCGGGTACGTAGGTGTAGCCCAGGAGCTGCGCGGCCCGTTCGCCGTCCATGAGCGGGGCGACGACGGGGCTGCCCGCCGACTCCTCGACGAACAGGCCCTCTCCGATCGGCACGTGCACCGACTGGGCGTAGGCCAGTTGCGCGGGATCGGTGACCGGGCGGCCGATGAGCTGCCGGCGGGCGGCCAGGTTGTGGACGTACATGAGACCGGTGCCGGCCGTGCCGATGGAGTCCTTGAGCTCGGCCAGTGTCGAGGTGGCCGGATGCTCGACCTGCAGTCTGATCTTCCCGTCGGCGTAGCCTTGGCCGAGCTGCCCGGCCAGGACCTTGTCCACGCGCACGACGAGGCTGGCGTACCGGATGGCGGCGTCCTCACTGTCATAGGCGACGATCGCGGAGGAACCGTCGGAGTCGTCGGAGGCGAACGCGATGCCCGGCTCGATGTCCACGATCGTGCCCTGGACAAGGGCGGCGGCGGCCTTGAAGGCGGCCGAGTCCGAGGCGCCGGGCGTGACGTCGGCCAGCGAGTCGAACAGGTAGTCGCCGTCACCCGCGCTCGCGCCGTAACGGATCTGCGCCCAGAACGACTGCTCGGGGGTGTTGACCACGGCGCCGGCCGCGGTTCCCGTGATGACGGCGGCTACCAGGGTGGCCACGATGACGAGCTTGTCGCGCATCGTCACCACGCTCCGTTGATGTGCGAGCGGTCGTGGCTGCTGTAGGTGGCGGTGGTGGACGTGCCGGCCTTCATGCATGAGGTGAGGTTCGTGTGGCCCAGGCCGATGCTGTGCCCGATCTCGTGGCAGGCGGTCTTCCTGCGGACGGCCGTGCTCGTCATGTCGGCCAGGTCGAAGCGGAGCTCGGCCCGGTCACAGGTGTATTCGCCGCCTATCTGGGCCAGCACCCTGACGCACTTGGTGGAGCCGGTGAGGTTCTTGCCCGTGCTGGAGCCGTCCCAGTCCTTGCCCCAGTAGTCGACGTAGTAGGCGTCGAACATCACCACGTCGGTGTGGGTGCCGGCGGCGCTGTCATAGCCTCCGATGCGCAGATCGGACTGGTAGTCCAGGTTGGCCATGCCGTAGTCGGCGGCGTACAGCATGTTGGTGGTGAGGGTGGAGGCGTTCCAGTAGACGTCGCGGTTGTCCGTCTTGGGGCAGCACCAGGTGGGGTGCCAGGCGTAGAAGCCGAAGGTGTTGGCGGTCGCGGGAACGGCCATGGTGACCGCGGCCGAGGCGGTCGTGACCAACGCGAAGAGTAAGGCGAGAGCTGACTTGCGCATGGATGATCACTTTGGGATCAACGCGCGGCGGCAGCGGGAAATGTACGCCAACGGTAGGAGTACGCCAGGCGACGACTCGGCTCTCGAACGGCGACTGAATCGGGTTGAACGGCACCGGCAGCGCGGCAATGATCGAATCCGGGAGTGCGTCCCCAAACGGTGCGAAGGAGACTTATGGACCCCCAGCCAACGCCCGCCACATCGAAGCCAAGCGTGGAATCCCCGCCGAGCTCGCCGTGGGTGACGATCGTCATCGTCTACCTCGGCGGGGTCGTCGCGGCGATGAGTCTCGGCAAGTTCGCCTCGGTCGGGCCGGTGGTGGCGGCCGAGCTCGGGCTGTCGCTGTCGCGGCTGGGCTGGGTGATCTCGGCGGTCGTCGGCGTGGGCGCCGCCGTCGGCCTGCCCGCCGGCTATCTGGTACGCCGCTTCGGCGCGGAGAGGTCGCTGGTCGCCGGCCTGATCCTGATCGCGGCGGCGAGCGCGGTGAGCGTGGCCACCGGTGACTTCGCCTGGTTGCTGGCTGTCCGGGGCGTCGAGGGCATCGGATACGTGCTGGTCACCATCTCCTGCCCGGCGCTGATCCTCCGGCTGGCCCGCGAGCGGGACCGCGGCATGGCCCTGTCGTTCTGGGCCACGTTCGTCCCGATGGGGATCGGCGCGAGCACGCTCGCGGGGGGCGCGATGGGTTCCGCTCTGGGCTGGCGCGGCTGGATCGGGCTGCTCGCCGGTCTGACGTTCGTGATGGCGCTGGTGGTCCGGGTACGCCTGCCGCGCGGGTCCGGGCGGCAGGCGGCGGCCGGGCCCGTCCCCCGCGCCGGGGCGCTGATGTGGCCGGCGGTGCTCGGCGCGGCCTTCTGCCTGGCGGCGTTGGTGACCATTCCGGTGATCGTCCTCCTGCCCACGCTCCTCATCGAGCAGCACGGCCGCTCGGCCACCGCCGCCGGCGCCGTGACCTCGGTGATCTCGCTGCTCAGCGTGTTCGGCGGGCTGGCCGTGGGAGTGCTGCTCCGCCGGGGCACGCCGGTCGGCGTCCTGGGGCTGGTCGGGCTGCTGACCGTACCGGCTGCCTGGCTGATGTACGGCGGGCCCGGTTCGGCGGCAGCCGTACAGGCCGGCGCGGGGATCGTCTCGATGGAGAACGGGTTCCTGGGAGCCCTCGTCTTCGCCGCTCTCCCCCTGGTGCTGGAGCGTCTCGACCACGCTGATGTCGGCAACGGCGTGGTCGCCCAGGCGGGCAGCCTCGGATCGCTGCTCGGCCCGCCGCTGTTCGGCCTGGTGGCCGGCGGGATGGGCTACCAGGCCCTGGTACCGGTCATCGCCGTGGCGATCCTGGCCGCCGTCGGTCTGTTGCTGCTGGTCGGTGTACGGGCGGCCCGGCAGCTGCCGAGCGCCGACTGAGCCGCGGCGGCTACCCGACCTTGCGCAGCACCACGGCGAGCACACCGGCGACGGCCACCAGCACAGCGATCGCGCCGATCATCGTGAAGCTCCCGTCGGCTGGACTTCGTCCCGGTATCCGGTGGCCTGCCGGGTGAACAACCGCGCGTACGTGCCGCCGTCCGCCAGCAGTTCGGCGTGCGTGCCCTCCTCGGTGACGGCGCCGTCGGCCAGCACCACGATCCGGTCGGCGTCACGGACCGCGCCGAGTCGATGGGAGATCACCACGCTGGTACGCCCGGACCGCAGCCTCGCGAGCTGACTGTGCACCTCGTACTCGGCTTCGGGATCCAGGCCGGCGCTGGGCTCGTCGAGGATCATCAGGTCCCGGTCGCGGCGCAGGAACGCCCGCGCGAGCGCCACCCGCTGCCACTGCCCGCCGGAGAGCAGCACGCCCTCGGCCTCCTCTCCTTCCTCGTCCAGGGTGAATCCACGGCTCAGCAGCGTGCGATAGCCGTACGGCAGAGCCGCGACGGTCTCGTGGACGCCGGCGTCCTGTGCCGCCCGCTCGATCCGCGTCTGGTCCTGGGTGGCGGCCTGGTCGCCCAAGGCGATGTTGTCGGCCGCGGTCAGCTCGTACGTCACGAAGTCCTGGAAGACCGCGCCGATCCGGGCGCGCAGCGTCTCCGGCGCCACGTCGCGGAGGTCCACGCCGTCCCACAGGATCGCGCCGCGGGTCGGGTCGTAGAACCGGCACAACAACTTCACCAGTGTGCTCTTGCCGCCGCCGTTGCGGCCGACGAGCGCGACCGTACGGCCGTGCGGGATGAACAGGTCGACGCCGCGCAGGACCCAGGGATGATCCTCGCCGTACCTGAACCAGACGTCGCGTAGTTCGATGCCCCGGCGCAGGGGTGCGAGCGACGCCGGGTGGTGTGGCGCCGGCAGGTCGGGTTCCGCGGTCACGATCGTGACGTGATGGTGGAACGTCAGCAGTTGTTCGTAGGCCATCACGCCGGCCGACACCATGACGTTCAGCGCGGACTGCACACCGGCGACGGCCGCCACGAACATCGACACGTCGCCCACGCCGAGCTGCCCGCGGCCCGCCGCGAGGATCGTCCAGACCAGCCCCACGCCGGCCACGATCGCCGAGGTGGCCGACAGGCTCGCCTGTACGAAGAACTCCCGCCGGTCCATCCGGCGGCGCGCGGTGTTGGCGGTCCGCAGCTCGGTCAGCATGCGAAGGCGCAAGAAGGCGCCGAGGTCGAAAAGCCGGATCTCCTTGGCGGCGTCCGCGGTCGACATCAACTGGGCGTAGAACAGCTCCCGGCGCTCGGCCGGCCCGATCCGCCACAGCATCGCGACCCGCTGCCGGGACAGCCGCAGCTCGATGAGCAGCGCCGGCAGGGCCGACAGCAGGACCAGGCCGGTGAACGCGGGACTGATCAGCGCCAGGGAGCCGACGAACCCGGCGACGGTCACCGCGCTGCGCGCGGCGGAGGCCGCGGTGTCCACCAGCCTGCCCGGGTTGGTCGCGCTCTGCTGGGCCAGGCGCAGCCGGTCGAGGAAGGCGGGGCTCTCGAACGGGGCCAGCCCCGTGAAGCGGGTCACCGCCGCGAACAGTTCGTCCTTGGAGCGCAGCGCGGTCCGGCGGTCCACCTCGGCACGCACGTACTGTGCGGCGTGCGTGGCCGCCACCGCAGCCGTCGTCACGACGGCGATCGTCACCGCCAGGCCGAGCAGGATGGTGGTCCGGCCTTGCGCCAGACCGTCCAGCACGGCCTTCGTCAGCCAGGCCAGGGCGATCGGGGCGGCGGCGCCCACGAGCGTGACCACCAGGTAGCCGAGCATGTGGACCGGCGCCGACCGCCACACCATCCCGGCGGCGCGTGCCGCGCATCCCGCCAGGACCCGAGGCGTCGGTGTCGTCTCCGGCCCGCGGCTGGTCACGCCGGCGACCCGGCCGGCAGCCGAGAGATCCGGGGCGCCGTCGCGAGCAGCCTGCCGCCCGCGGCCACCTGGAAGAAGCTCGGGAACGACTGAACCCGGAACGCGCCGGCGACCTGCGGGAACGCGTCGTCAGTGATCACCTGCGCGACGGGTGACAGGGTCGTGAGCAGCTGCCCGGGGTCACCCGACCGGCCGTCGACCACGGCCAGCACCCGTGACCGGTCCTGGCTCGCCGCCCAGGAGGCCAGCTCGGGAAGCTGCTCGTGGCAGCCCTTGCAGTCCGGCGACAGGAACGCGACGACGGTTCCCTCAGGCAGGAGGTCCCGCGTCACGCGGGTTCCGTCCATGGTCGTCGCGTCGAAATCGGCGACGACCTCACCGACGGCCAGGCCCCCGCCCCCGCCCGCTCCGGCCAGGGCGCCCGTGCCGACGGCTTCGTACAGCGCGTCGATCAGCTTCGTCTGCTCCCGGAGCCGCCGGACCACGCCGAGGGTCAGCAGCAGGTCCACCAGGCAAAAGGCGCCGACAAGGGCCACGATGGCGATCAGGTAAGGCACAGGACATCTCCGTGTCGAAAGCTCATGAGGGTGTGCCCGGCCGCGGCCGACCACCGCCGGGCACCGGTCATCGCGGCGGGCGCGTCACCGTGAAGGCGGTTACGAGCAGTAGATGTAATGCTGGCAAGAGCCGCACGACACGTGGCCGTTCGGGTAGTAGCAGCAGTACTTCGCGGTGAATGCCGGGAAGCTGCAGCACTCATAGCCGCAGTCGGTAGCCCGGGCTACGGTGTGCGGCGCGATCAGCTCAAGGAGCCGGTCGGCCATTCTGGTCACGACGCGCATGGAACCTCCCCATCGGCGGTCCCGGGCGGGCCCACGCCCGCCCGGCGCGGCCGGTGACGGCCAACACACCGCCGTCCCGCTGCCGCACGTCGCAGCCTGCACCGGGGGGCTGAGCGATTTCTCAATGATTTCTTAACGGCCTATCTCCGCTGGTCGGAGCGCTGGCCGGGCGGCTGGTGGGACGGCTGGCCGGGCGGCTGGTGGGGCGGCTGGTGGGGCGGCTGGCCGGCGGACGCGATGCGGTCGCGCACCTTGCCGGCCTGGGCGTCGCCGAGGGCGTCGTAGCACTCCGCCGCCCGCTTCCAGGCGTCGAGCGCGGCCGCGGTGTCACCTGTCCGCAGGTGCGTCTCGCCCAGCCGGACCAGCGTCTCGGCGGCCGGGTGCAGGTCGTCGCAGCCGCGCAGCAGCTCCACCGCCCGCTCGTAAGCCGCCACCGCCTGCCCGAGGTCGCCTCTGGCCTCCAGCACGGTGGCGACGCTGTCCCAGGCGTGCCCCTCGCCCTGCGCGTATCCGAGCTCGGCCAGGATGCGCTGCGCCCGGCGGCAGTCGGCCAGCGCCTGGTCGTACTCGCCGACCTGGGCTCGCCACCAGCCCGCGTTGTTCAACGCCCGCGCCTCACCGACGACATCACCGGCGCGCCGGAACAGCTCCTGCGCGCGCAGAGCGTGCTCCAGCACGTCGCCGGGTCGCACCCGGTTCAGTGAGACGGTCAGGCCCAGGTGGATGTGCGCCTCCAGGACCGGCTCGTCGAGGTCCCGATACAGCCCGAGCGCCTGATGGAAGTGCTCGACCGCCTCCAGGTCGCGGCCGAGCTTGGCATGGGCGCGGGCGATGCTGTTGTGGCAGCGGGCCTGGGCCGCCCGGTCGCCGAGCCGCCTGGCCGCGTCCAACGCCACGCCCTGAACGCGCAGGATCTGCTCCCATGGACCGCGGCGCTGCATGAACTCCGCGAACGCCCACGCCAGTTGCCACGCGTGCCGGTCCAGCCCGGCCGCCGTCGCCTCCGCCAGCAACCCCGGCAGCGCCACCGACTCGTCGGCGTACCAGCGCAGGGCCTCCGCCGGCCCGGCGAAGGACTCCAGCACGACACCTCGCGCCCGTGGTTCCAGCTTCAGGTTCTCGCGGTGCGGGTAACAGACCTCGCTCGCGGCGTACGCCGAATGCAGGTAGTGGTCCAGCAGCCGCCGCGTCGCCGCACGCTGTACCGTCCGGCTGTCGGCGGCCCGCTCCTGCTCCAGCGCGTACACGCGCAGCAGGTCGTGCAGCCGCAGGCGGCCGGGTGAGCGGAGGCCGACCAGGTTGGCGCGGTCGAGCCGCGCGGCGAGTTCCCGGGTGCGGTCCACCGGCAGGGCGGCCAGGCTCGCTGCCGCGGCGAGCGGCAGGTGCGGCCCGGGGTGTCGCCCGAGGCGCCGGAACAGCCGGATCGCGGGCTCGGGCAGATCCCGATACGACCGCCCGAACACTCTGCGCAGGTCCACCGCCGGGTCGCTGTGAGCGAACGGCTCCAGATCCGCGCCGGCCCGCGCGAGGTCGGCGGCGACCTCCGCCAGCGGCAGATCGGTGCGCTGCGCCAGTTGCGCCGCGACGATCGCCAGGGCCAGCGGCAGCCGGCCGCACCGGCGGATGATCAGCGCGGCGGCCTCGGGCTCCGCCGCCGGCCGCGGCTCGCCCAGCCTCGCCGTCAGGAGGCGGTAGGCGTCGTCATCCGGCAGGACGTCCAGGCGTACCAGGGAGGCGCCCGCGGTGACCGCGAGGCCGGACAGCTCGGATCGGCTGGTGATCAGCGTCAGACATCCCGGCGCGGTGGCCAGCAGCGGGCGCACCTGTTCGGCGGCGCGGGCGTCGTCGAGCACGACCAGGACCCGCCGGGAGGCCAGCAGGCTGCGGTAGAGCCCGATCCGGGCCTCGGCGCCCGACGGCACCTGGGCTTCCGGCACCGCGAGCGCGCTGAGGAACCGCGGTAAGACCATGGCCCCGTCGGCCGGGTCGACCGTGCTGAGATCGGCGTACAACTGCCCGTCCGGGAAGCGGTCGCGATTCAGGTGCGCCCAGCGCAGCGCGAGCGACGACTTGCCCACGCCGGGCGGTCCCGAGATCGCGCAGACCGCCGCGGTCTGCGGCCGTTCGCCGGTCGCGATCGCGGCCAGTCGTTCCAGCTCCGGCGCCCGCCCGACGAAGCCCCTCAGGTCGACCGGCAACTGGGCCGGGACCACGTGTCCGGTCTCGGCCGCGTCGCCGGACCGCAGCAGCGTCCGATGGACGCGCCGCAGCTCCGTACCCGGCTCGACGCCCAGCTCATCGGCGAGCGTCCGGCGTACCCGCGCGAAGTGCGCCAGCGCGTCGGCGGTCCGCCCCCACGCGTGCAGCGCCTCGATCAGGGCGGCCGCCAGGAGTTCGTCCAGCGGGTACTCATCGGCCAGCGGTGACAGCGCCGCCACCGCGGCCGCGGCGTCACGGCCGGTCATCGTCCGCGCCCACCGCAGCATGGTCTCCTTGCGTTCGTCGCGCAGCCGGTGGCGGGCTCGCTCGGCCCATTCGCCGGGCAGCCCGGTCAGCGGGTCGCCGCGCCACAACGCGAGAGCATCACCCAGCAGCGGCGCCGGATCCGGCTCGGCCATCGCCTGGTAGGCGAGGCTCCGGAACCGCGACACGTCCACCGCGGACTCGTCCACGTCGAGCAGATAACCCCCGAGCCGGTGGACGACGGCGCCGTCACCCGCCAGGACGTCGCGGCGGACGCGGGTGATGATCGTGTACAGGGTGCGCCGCGCGCCGGGCGGAACCTGCTCGCCCCAGACCCGGGCGAGGAGCGTCTCGACGGACACGACCCGGCGAACCTCCCACGCCAGCGCGGCGAGTGCGAGCGCGACCTGCGGCGGCCGTACGGGCTGGGTCCGGCCCGGACGCTCCACCTCGATGGTTCCGAGCAACCGAATCAGCACGACGGTTCACTCCCTGCTTGTGGATCTTCGAGGGTAACGAACCTCTATGGCACCGGTACGCCGTACGCGGGAAGCAGCGCTCTTGCCGCGTACGCGGCACCGTCGCTAGGTTGTGATCATGCAGTATGTCGATGTGGCGAGCAGACTGCTGCTGCTCACGATGTTCACGCTCGCCCTGGCGAGCAAGATTTCCAGCCGCCGGGCCTGGGGCGAATTCGTCGAGTCGACCAGGGCGATGGCGGTCGTCGGCGAGGCGCAGGTCCCGGCGGCGGCGGTGGCCGCGGCGGCGGCCGAGGGTGCGGTCATCGTGCTGGCCGCAGTCCCCCTTCGCTGGGCCGGATCAGCGGCGTTCATCATCGCCGCCGGGCTGCTCGGGTGTCTCGCTGTAGCCGTCGCCATGGTCGTCCGGCGGGGGAAGTCCGTCACCTGCCGCTGCTTCGGCGCCTCCCAGACGCCCTTGGGCGTATCGCACGTGGTCCGCAATGTTCTTCTCGTCGTGATCGCCCTGCTCGGGCTGGCCGGGTCGTTGGTGAACGGCTCTGTCGACCCGCTTCTCGCCATGATCGTCGGCGTCTTCGGCGCCGTTCTGGGGTTGCTCGTCTCCCGCTGGGACGATCTCGTCTCGTTGCTGGTAGCACCCTGAGGTAAGCGCCGGTCATAGGGCTGGTCGAGCACTCGTCTCCCGGTGTTGAGCCCTCTCTGCTTCTCCTCCGTCCGGTGGCTATAACGGAGCGGCATTGATCTTCGTCGTGACGCCCCGGGGGACACCTTGATGACCCATGTAGGACGAATAGCCGCCGGCGTGGGCCTGCTCGCCGCCCTGTGCGTGCCGGGGCAGGCGGTCGCCGATCCTGAAGCACCCACCGCAGGGACGGCGCCGCCGGTGCTGGACCTGGTGCTGGACGGCGAATCGCTCTCTCTCCGGGACTCCTTCGCGATCCTCGAGGGCCGTCCCGTCTCCGCCCGGCTCGCGGCGGACGCGTGGGCGAACATGAACGAGACGCGGGCCGGAGCGCTGGCGGCCCTGGCCGACCAGCGGGTGTACGGGTGGAACCAGGCGCTCGGGCCGCTGAAGGACCGTCCGCTGACGCCCGAGCAGGCGGAGCAGTTCCAGCGCAACGTGCTGCGCTCCCACTCCGCGGGCGTCGGGGAGCCGCTGCCCGACAACGTGGTCAGGCTGGCCCTGATCCTCAAGGCGAACCAGATGGCCAGAGGAACGGTCGGCGTACGCCCCGAGGTGCCCCAGCGGCTGCTGACCATGGTCAACGCCGGGGTCGTGCCGCGGATGCCGCAAATCGGCTCGCTGGGCACCGGAGACCTGCAGCCGCAGGCGGCGGCCGGACTGGCGGCGATCGGCGAGGACGCGCCGGTGCGCTACCGGGGTGAGGAAGGACCCGCCTCCGAGATGCTGCCGAAGGCCGGGCTGGCCGCCGAGTTCACCTTGCAGGCCGGGGAAGCGCTGCCGATCATCAGCGGCAGCACCGTCCTGGCCGCCACGCTGATGGACGCCGTACACCGGGCCACCGTACTCGCCGACCAGGCAGAGGGCGCTTTCGCCCTGTTCATGGAGGCGACCAGGGCCGAGCAGGGATCGCTGGACGCGCGTACCCACCAAGAACGCCGCATCCCCGAGCAGAACGCGATCGCCGCGCGGCTGCGCGCGATGGTGGCGGGCTCGGGCTGGATGACGGAAGAGGGCCGCGAACGCCTCGATCCGGCGAACTACCACCCTCGGGTCCAGGACGCGGTGTCGGTGCGGGCGGCGCCGCACATCATGGCCGGGCTGCGGCACGTGCTCGCCGACACGCGCCGGACCCTGGTACGGGAGGCCAACGCGTCGACCTCCAACCCGCTGATCTTCAAGCGCGATCAGGGGCCGGGGTACGAGTTCGTGATGGGCGGCAACTGGGACGGCTCGATCATGGGGCATCTCGCCGACACCGTGAACGCGGAGATCACCGACCTCGGGGTGCTGTCACAGGAGCTGTCGGGGCGGCTGCTGTCCCCCAGGTGGAGCTACGACCTGCCGGCCAATCTCGCCGGTGGGACGGTCGGCCTGAACTCCGGAATGGTGCAGGTGCAGACGGTGGCCGCCGCGCTGATCCCGGAGATGCAGGCCAGGGCCACGCCCGCGGGCACCCTGTCCCGGCCGGTCAAGGACGGGCAGGAGGACCACAACACGATGGCGATGGCCTCGGTCCGGCACCTGCACGAGAACCTCGACCGGCTGGAAATCGTGCTGGCGGTCCAGTACCTGATGTCCGCGCAGGGAATCGACCTCATCGCGGAGAAGATGGCGGGCCTGCCGCTCGGCGCCGTCACGCGGACCCTGCTGGCCGAGCTCAGGGGGTACATCACGCCCCTGGCCGATGACCGCTATCTCACCCCCGACCTGGAGCGAGCCATCTGGCTGGTGCACAACCGGCACCTGGTGCCGTCCGTCGCGGGGTGACGTGGGTGGCCGCGACCAGGGAGTCGCGGGGTTGACGCGAGTGGTGCGGCCGTCGGGTGGCCGCGGCTATGGAGTCGCGGGCGCCAGCGGTGGAACCGCCTTCCGCGCTCTCTCCAGTGCCTGGTCGGGCCACCACTGGCCGGCGGCCGGGGTGACGATGCCGTACGCCGGGTCCGCCGGTCCCGAGGTGCCTCGGGTGCACTGGCCGTTGGAGAACCCCGGGCTGTTGAGCCAGAGCAACGCGTCGGTCAGCGGCCGCCCGGTGCCGGCGGTCGGCCGTGCCCCGGCACCTCTGCCGGGAGGGTTGCACCATTCGTCCGGCACCGGGAACCGCCCGGCCGGTGGCTGCCACTCGCCCGCACCGTTCCGGCTCGTGTCGACGATGAAGTGCGGCAGGCCGGGCGCGTCGTCCGGCACGGCGGCCAGAGCCGCGTCGGCGCACGAGGCCGTGGGCGACACCGTCCTCAGGTGGACGCACCTGGACAGCTTCGCGGCGTAGGCGAGCGAGCGATCGGTCGGGCGGTAGCCGACGATGTTGACGTAGAAGCCGTCGGCGCGGGCCGCGCCCGCGTTGACCAGCCGGTCGGCGATCTGCGTGAACGCGGGCCATCCCGCCAGCCCGCCGTCGAGGTAGACGGCGGTGTCGGCCAGGCCGGTGAGGGTCTCCACGGCGTAGGAGAGATCGCCGTACCGCTGGACGGCGGCGGCCTCCCCGCCCTGCGGGCATTCCGGGCCGCCGGGTATCCGCGCCAGGCCGCTGGGCTCCAGGGCGACGACCGCGGGCCGGTTCCCGATGCCCTCGGCCACCGCGTCGATCCACGCCCGGTAGGTCTCGGTGTTCGGGGCGCCGCCGTTCCAGCAGTCACGTCCCGGGATGTAGTTGGTGACGAACACCGGAACGGTCCGCTGCCGGTCCGCCTGGGTGACGGTCTCACGCACCGTGCGGGAGACGTCGGCGGGCGAGCCACCGGCGAGCCAGATGGCCTGGGGGACCTCCGACATGGCCCGCATGAGGGCGGCGTCGGCCGTCCTGCCCTGGGCCGACCAGGTCCGGGCCTGCCGGGCCGCGTCGGTGTCCGGCTGCGTGTAGAACCGTACGCCGTCGGCGCGCAGCGGGTTCTCGCCGGGGAGCTTCCGCCACCGCGCGCCTGCGTCCGCCGCGACGGCGGGGGTCCGCATGGACAGGCTGGGAAGCAGCGGGCCGCGGTCGGCGGTCGCCTGGATGGTGAGGACAGTGCCCGCCGTCACCAGGGCGAGCGCGGCGCCGGCCCACACCCATCGCCTGGACGTGGCCCGGCGGCGGCGTCGGCGGCCCCTGCCCGGCTCGGGAGCGGTCGGCTGACCCCTGGAATCGGTGCGGGGGATCTTGATCCCGGGCGCTTCGGACGGAGCGCCCGGTGGCTCGGACCCGCGCGCCACGGGCGGAACATCCCGGGAGGCGCCCAGGCGCGCCACGGGCGGAGTGCCCCCGGCCCGGGGCGGCGCGAAGGCGGGTGAAAGGCGTTCCGTCGTGCCCCCGGCCAGTGCGTCCACGATCTCCGCGGCCGTCGGGCGCTCCGTCGGGTCCTTGCTCAGCGCGCGCCGCACCAGGTCGCCGAGGACGCCCTCCAGCTGAGGGAGGACGGGATCGTCGTGGATCACCCGGTAGAGCACCCCGTGACCCGCCCCGGTGCCGAAGGGCGGCTTCCCGCAGGCCGCGAAGACCACGACACCGCCCCACGAGAAGACATCCGAGGCCGGCGTCGCCGACCCGCGGGCCTGCTCCGGAGACATGTACGCCGGCGTGCCCATCGCGGTGACGGAGAGGGTGGTGGAGTCGGCCGAGAAGGCGAGGCCGAAGTCGATGACCTTCGGGCCCACGGGGGACAGCAGCACGTTCGACGGTTTGAGGTCCCGGTGGACGACGCCCGACGCGTGGATCGCCCCCAGCGCGACCGCCGTGCTCATGGCGAGTCCCTCGAGCGCCGAGCCCGACATCGGCCCCCGCTCCATGACCGCGCGGTACAGCGTCGGCCCCGGCACGTACTCGGTCACGACGTACGCGGTCTCGCCGTCCACATCGGCCTCGAGCACGGGAGCCGTGGAGAAGCGGGCGACCCGCCGCGCGGTCGCGACCTCGCGGCGGAAGCGCCGGCGGAACTCCGGGTCACCGGCGAGGTGCCGGTGGATGACCTTGATCGCCACCAGTCTCCGCCCACGGCCCTCCGCGAGGTAGACGATGCCCATCCCACCCTCGCCGAGCCGGCGGATGACGCGATGGCCGCCGACCCACGGGGGGTCGTCGCCGGTTCTCCTGTCCACCGCGTCGCCGTGCTTGGTGCCGTATGCCATCGCCCGCCCATCTGGAAAGACGCCGGGGTCCTCCGGAGACCTGAACGCAACAGGACTTCGGCAAGAGGTACGGCTCCGGCGGCACCCGGGTTCAGGTGCCGCCGGTAAGAGGCGTGCTTACTCCACCTCGATCGGCAATTCGTAGATCTCCGAGGTGGGGTGTCCGGCCTTCTCGTGCACCCGCTGCACCGCCTCCTTCGACGGTCCGGACGACAGGCAGAACACCTTGCCGGACTCGGGGTCGAGCCAGGCGCGCTCGAAGTGCACGCCCTCCTCGCCTTCGACCGCGAGGTCGCGCTCGTGAGCCTCGCGCAGCTGCTCCTCGGTGACGCCGACGAACCCGCTGTGCACATCCATGAACTTCGCCATCGTGAACTTCTCCCTCGGTCTCCCCTTCTCTGTTAGGAGGGCGTTCCATCCCGTTCCATCGCCATCCGCTCCGGAGCGCGCAGGACACAGCGAACGAGGTGCTCCTCCCCGTACGTGGGGACCTCGCCGGCGCACGCGTCGGTGACGTACGGGCAGCGGTTGCGGAACAGGCACCCGCCGGCGAGGGGCGGCCCGTTCCTGCGCTCCTGCCGGGGTGGCCGCTCGCCCTCGTGCGCCGCCCAGGGGTCCGGGGCGGCCTCGGCCAGCAGCCGGGTGTACGGGTGCCCTGGCGTGAGGATGACGTCGTCGGCCGGGCCGCGTTCGACGATCTGCCCCCGGTACATGACCATGATGTCGCGGGCGAAGTGCCGGGCGGTGGCCAGGTCGTGCGTGACGTAGAGGACGGCCAGGTCCTCCTCGCTCTTGAGCCGGTCGATCAGGTTGAGGATCTCCAGCCGGATCGACACGTCCAGCATCGAGACCGGCTCGTCGGCCAGCAGCACCTTGGGGCGCGGGGCCAGCGCCCGGGCGATCGCCACCCGCTGCCGCTGGCCGCCGGACAGTTCGTGCGGATATCTGCGGGCGAAGGCGGCGGGCAGGTTGACCCGCTCCAGAAGTTCCTCGGCCGTGCCCGGCGTCTTGTGGATCTCCAGGGGGCGGCGCAGGTGGTAGCCGATCGTGTGGGCCGGGTTGAGCGACGCGAACGGGTCCTGGAAGACCATCTGTACGTCTTTGCGGTAGTTCGAGGTCTCCAGCAGGATCTCGCCAGAGGTGGGCGTGACGAGCCTGGCCAGCATGCGGGCGATCGTGGACTTGCCGCTGCCGCTCTCCCCCACCAGCGCGGTGGTCGCGCCGGAGCGCAGGCCGAAGGAGACGTCGTCGACCGCCCTGAGGCTCTCCTTCCTGGACAGTTTGAAGGTCTTGCTCAGGTGGCTGACCGTCATCGACGTCACGGGGTCACCTCGTGCTCGGCGTACTCGAAGCGGCGTTCCAGCAGGCGCCGGTCGGGGCGGGCGGGGTGCAGCCTGCGGTCGTACTGCAGGCAGGCCACGAAGGAGTTCTGGATCGAGTCGAGTTCGGGCTCGTATACATGGCAGCCCTCGAACGCGTACGGGCAGCGGGGCGCGAACGAGCAGCCCGTCACCTCCTTCGACAGGTCGGGCGGGCTGCCGGGGATGCCGTGCAGCGCCTGGCGTTCGCCGCGCAGGCTGGGGAAGGAGTTGAGCAGGCCCACCGTGTAGGGGTGGCGGGGCCGGAGGAGGGTGTCCTTGCTGGTGCCGTACTCGACGATGCGGCCGCCGTACATGATCGCTAGATGATCGCTGATCTCCAGCAGCAGCGACAGGTCGTGGGTGATGAAGACGACGGCGAAGCCGAACATCTCCCGCAGCCGGTCGATCTCCTCCAGGATGTCGCGCTGCACCACCACGTCCAGCGCCGTGGTGGGCTCGTCCAGGACGACCACGTCGGGGTTGAGCGCCATCGCCATCGCGATCAGCACCCGCTGGCGCATGCCCCCCGACAGCTCGTGCGGGTAGGAGCCGATGCGCCCCGGGTCGATGCCGACCAGCTTCAGCAGTTCGCGGGAGCGCTCCTCCCGCTCGCGCTTGGACATCGACGGCTCGTGGGTGGTGAACACGTCGTGGAGCTGGTGCCGGACGCTGAGCACGGGATTGAGCGCGTTCATGGCGCTCTGGAACACCATGGCCACCCGCCGCCAGCGGAAGCGCCGCAGCGCCTCCCCGTCCAGGGCGAGCACGTCGATCGGGTCGCCGTCCTGGGGGTGGAAGACCACCTCGCCGGAGGTGGTCCTGCCAGGTGGCTGCAGCAGCCGGTTGATCGCGTACGCCAGCGTCGACTTGCCGCAGCCGCTCTCGCCCGCGATGCCGAGGACCTGGCCCCGGCCCAGCTCGAAGCTGATGTCGCGGACCGCGCGGGTCTGTCCGTAGGCCACGCTCAGGTTGCGTACGGACAGAACGGTGTCGTTCATGCGGCCGCCTTTCGCAGTCGCGGGTTCATCAGTTCGTCGATGCTGAAGTTGATCAGCGAGAGCCCGGTGCCGAGCGCGGCGATGCACAGCCCCGGCGGAACGAACCACCACCAGGCGCCCAGCGAGAGCGCGGAGCCGTTCTGGGCGAAGTAGAGCATCCCTCCCCAGGAGGTGACGGAGCCGCCACCCAGGCCGAGCGCGGACAGCCCCGACTCGGTGAGGATGGCCCCGATCACCGCCCAGACGAACCCGGAGGCGATGACGGGGGTGAGGTTGGGCAGGATGTGGAAGATCATGATCCGCCAGCCCGGCTCGCCGCTCACCCGGGCCGCGTCCACGTAGTCGCGATTGCGCAGCGACAGGACCTGCGACCGGATGACCCGCGACGGGCCCGCCCAGCTGATCAGGGAGATGATCAGGGCGTAGGTGATCGGGCCGCTGTCCTCGACGTAGTCGGCGACCACGATCAGCAGCGGCAGTGTGGGGATGACCAGCGTGACATTGCTGAGCAGGGAGAACGCCTCGTCCAGCCAGCCGCCGACATACCCGCCGACGACGCCGACGATCAGCGAGGCCGCCGTGGCCAGCACCCCGGCGACCAGGCCGATCAGCATCGACCCGCGTGTGGCGTGCAGCAGTTGGGCCAGCACGCTCTGCCCGGTGTCGTTCGAGCCGAGCCAGAGCTGCGCCGACGGTGGGTCGAGCCGTCCGGCCACGAGGGCCTCGGGGTCGCCGACCAGTATGGGCCCGATGACGGCGAGCGCGACGAAGAAGCCGACGATCGCCAGGCCGGTGACGAGCTTGCCCGATCTCGGCAGGCCGAGCAGCCGGTCCCGGGGAGCGGCCAGGCTCACAACAACGGTCACCTCAGCCCGCCTTCCGCACTCGGGGGTCGATCAGCCCGTACAGCAGGTCGACCAGGAGGTTGGCGGCCAGCACGGCCGCCGAGATCATGAGGAAGAGGCCCTGCATGAGCGGGTAGTCGGCGCTACCGACGGCCTGCAGCAGCGCGAAGCCCACGCCGGGATAGGAGAAGACCACCTCGGTGGCTACCTGACCGCCGACGAAGAAGCCGAGCGTGATCGCGAACCCGGTCACGCTGGGCAGCACGGCGTTGCGCGCCGCGTACGCGATCATCACCCGGCGCGGGCGCAGCCCCTTGGCCCGCGCCATGACCACGTAGTCCTCGGCCATGGTCGAGACCATCATGTTGCGCATGCCCAGCAGCCACCCCGCGACGCCGGAGATCACCAGCGTGAGCGCGGGCAGCACGCCGTGGTAGAGCACACTGCCGATGAAGTCGCCGGTGAAGCCCATGCGCACATGGGCGTAGTCGTAGGCGCCGTTGAGCGGGAACCAGCCGAGCCCCCCGCCCAGGAGGAAGAGCAGGAGCAGCGCCAGCCAGAAGTACGGGATCGCGGCCAGGAACGTCGTGGACGGGATGAGGCTGTCCAGCCAGCTCCCCCGCCGCCACCCGGCCACCATGCCCAGCCCGACGCCCAGCCCCATCGTGATCAGCAGCGAGATCGAGACCAGCCCGAGCGTCCAGGGCATCGCCTGGCCGATCACCGTGGTCACCGGGGCCGGGTAGTAGGTGACGGAGGTGCCCAGGTCGCCGGTGGCCAGGTGGCGTAGGTAGGCGAAGTACTGGATCCACAGCGGGTCGTCGCTGACCCCGAACATGACCTCCAGAGTCCTGCGGAACTCCGGTGGCGGCGGTTGCCTGGTCTGGAAGCGCGACAGGATGATGTCGACCGGGTTGCCCCTGATGAGGCGCGGGATGAGGAAGTTGATCGTCAGTGCCGCCCACAGCGCCACCGCGTAGAACCCGAGCTTGCGCCAGAGATATGCCATGTGACTACTGCGCCGGCTGGAGGTTCTTGGCCACGATGCCGTTGTCGGGGTGGGAGAACGGCAGACCGAGCGCGTACGGGTTCTGCTCGCTGGGCCAGCCGGTGACGTTGGTGGTCCGGAACTCGGCCAGGGAGCTGGACTGCTGCAGCGGGATGTAGGGCAGATCGGCGACGACCGCGTCCTGGATGGTGTAGATGGCCTGCTTGATGGTGTCCGCCTGCTCCGGCGGGGTGTTGGCGACGAGCTCCAACGCGTCGTCCACGGCCTGGTTCTTGTAGCGGGCCATGTTCTGGTTGGCCGGGGGCATGCTCTTGCTGTTGAGGATGTTGTTGTACATCTGGAACGGGAGCGGGCCGCCCCAGGCGTTCCACAGCATCGCCTGGAAGTCGCCCTTCTGCTGGATGTCGACGAAGGCGTTGAAGGAGACCTCCTTCGCCTTGAACTCGATGCCGACCTCCTTGAGCTGCTGCTTCATGACCTGGGCGGCCGAGATGTAGTCGGTCCAGCCGGTCACCAGATGGCAGGTGATGGACAGGCGCTTGCCGTCCTTGGCGTAGTAGCCGTCGCCGCCCTTGGCGTAGCCGGCCGCCTCGAGGATCTGGCGGGCCTTGTCCTGGTTGTACGCCAGCTTCAGCGAGGCGTACTTCGGCGAGACGTAGTCCTGGAAGAGCGGCAGCACCAGGCCCAGCGGGCTGACCGGCTTGCCGAGCCCGGCGAACGCCAGGTCGATGATCTTGTCGCGGTCAAGTGCGACGTTGACGGCCTGGCGCACGGCCAGGTCGTTCAGCGGCGCCTTGGTCAGGTTCGGGATGAGGTTGGTGATATAGAGGTGGGCCTCGTTCTTGTACTGGTTGTGCTGCGGGTCCTTGGCCACGAACTGCTTGTCCGGCTCGGGCATGAACATCCCGGCCCAGTCGAGCTGCCCGGCGACCAGCGCCTGCATGGAGGCGTCGTTGTTGTTGTACGTCCAGAACCGCAGTCCGGCGATCTTGGGCTTGCCGGTGTCCCAGTGCAGGGGGTTCTTGACCAGGGTGTAGCTCTGCGGCGTGAACTCGCCCATGATGAACGGCCCCGTGCCGACCGGCTTGGTGTTGGTCTCCTTGCTCGGCTTGTCGATCTTCTCCCAGATGTGCTTGGGCACCATGTAGGTGGGGGCGCCCGCGACGTCCGACAGCTTGGTGTACATCCGCTCGGTGAAGGTGATCTTCACCTGGGTGGGGCTGATGACCTGGGCGTCCTTGATGTTGCTGCCGGCCGCGTTCAGGTCCTTCTTGTCCCGCCGGTAGAGGAAGTTGAACGCCACGTCCTCGGCGGTGAACGGCTTGCCGTCACTCCACTTCACGCCCTCGCGCAGGGTGAAGGTGAGCGACCTGCCGTCGTCGCCGAACTCGTACTTGGTGGCCAGCAGCGGCTGGACGTCGCCGGACTTGGACTGGTTGAAGAACATCAGCGGCTCGTAGATCATCCCCCACGTGCCCATGAGGTTGGGGACGCCTTGGACCAGTGGGTTGAAGTTCTCGGTGAACTGGCCGGTCGCGGCGGCGACGTTCACCATCACGTCCTTGGCGGCGCCGCCGCCCGGAGCCGATGCGGAGGTGGGGGCGGTGCTGCCGGCGGTCAGCGGCACCCCGCCACCCGAACAGGCGGTGAGTACGGCAAGCGCGGCGCCTGCCATGATCGGCTTGACTCTCATCTACATCTCCAGGTGGGGGGTATGGGCATTCACCCAGGTGATCGGCACACTCATTCCGATGTCGCGATTGAGCCGGAATCGATGGCTTTCGCCGGGCAACAGCGTGATGAGCTGGTCGTCCACCTCGGCGTCGGGGTGGACCCGGTCAGGGAAGATCGCCAGGTCCCGGACCAGCGTGTGAGCGTCAACGGTGACGTCACGCCCCTCGACCGTGACCGTGCACCGCCCCTCGGGCAGGTCGAGGTCCTTGTCCGGCAGGAAGAACCACAGCGCCCGGCGCTCCCCCGCGCGCACCGCGACCAGCTCTCTGGCGGGGTCGGCCGGCTCACCCACGCCAAGGGGCACGGTGACCGCGCCGCGCGGCGCCACCTCGATGGCGAAACTCTCGGCCTGGAGCTCCGCGCCGTCCACGCCGAGCCTCGCGGCCACCGCCGTGCTCACCCACGGCTCGTCGGTGTCGTTGACGGCCACCAGGGCCAGCCCGCCGTCGCGCGGCTGCACGGTCAGCAGCCGGTCGGCGTATGCCCGGCGCAGCGCGTGGAACAGCGGTTTCCGGCGCCCGTCGCCGTCGATCGCGGACCACGACGTGACGGGCCAGCAGTCGTTGAGCTGCCACACGATCGTGCCCGCGCAGTGCGGCCACAAGGACCTGAAGTGCTCCACGCCGAGCTGGATCGCCCTGGCCTGGTTGACCTGCGTCAGGTAGTGCCACTGGTCGAAGCTCGTGGGCGGCGGGAAGTGCGGCTTGAGCCCGGCGGCCAGCTTGAGCTCGCCGTCGATCGCCTTCTGGTGGTGCCGCATGCCGGGCGAGTCGGGCGTGAGCGGCTCGTCGCCGATGGCCCGCCTGATGGTCGCGTACGTGGCGGGCCCCTGGAAGCCGAACTCCGAGACGAACCGGGGCCGGTAGTCGCGGTAGGCCGTGTAGTCGCGTTCGTTCCAGACATCCCAGATGTGGATGTTGTGGTGGTCAGGGTCGTTGGGATGCAGGTCCATCGACCCCGAGTACGGGCTGCCCGGCCAGTACGGCCTGCCCGGGTCGAGCTCGGCCACGATGCCGGGCAGCAGGTCGAGGTAGTAGCCCGCGCCCCAGCTACGCCCGGCCAGCTTCTCGCGCCAGCCCCAGTCGAACAGGCCCCAGATGTTCTCGTTGTTGCCGCACCACAGGGCCAGGCTCGGATGCGGCATGAGGCGGGTGACGTTCTCGCGGGCCTCGGCCTCGACCTCCGAACGCAGCGGCTCCTCCTCCGGATAGGCGGCGCAGGCGAACGCGAAGTCCTGCCAGACCAGCAGCCCCAGCTCGTCGCACAGGTCGTAGAAGTCGTCGCTTTCGTAGAGCCCGCCGCCCCAGACACGCATCAGGTTGACGCCGGCCTCGCACGCCTGCGCGAGCCGCTCGGCGTAGCGGGCGCGGTCGATCCTGGCCGGGAAGCAGTCGTCGGGGATCCAGTTGACGCCCTTGGCGAAGACCGGGCGGCCGTTGACCTCGATCGTGAAGGCGCCGTCCGCCGTGTCCAGCGCGACCGTCCGGAATCCGATCTTCGACTGCCACACGTCGAGGTCGTCGCCGAGTGTCACGGTCAGCTCGTGCAGCGGCTGCGCGCCGTACCCGCGAGGCCACCACAGCTCAGGTTGGGGGATTTCGAGCTCAAGCAGCGCTTTGTCCGCTGGGAGCGCTCCCATGACAGACCTGCCGCAGACACTGGCGGTGATCAGCAGCTTCTCCTGTACGGCCCGCTCGACCTCGACGTGCACGGCGACCCGGGCGACGCCGTCGGCGACGCTCACCACCGGCCGCACGGCGGTCAGCCGGGCACCGCTCCACTCGTGCAGCCCGATCGGCTTCCAGATGCCGGCGGTGACCAGCGTCGGCCCCCAGTCCCAGCCGAAGTCGCAGGCCATCTTCCTGATGAAGTTGTAGGGCTCCGTGTAGGCGCTCGGCCGGTCTCCGAGCTCCTCCTTCAGCCGCTCGGCGTACTCCCGCGCCGGCCGGAACGTGATCGCCAGCCGGTTGCCTCCGACACGCAGCGCGTGGCGGACGTCGAACCTGTAGGAGCGATGCATGTTCGCGGTCTCGCCCACGAGAACACCGTTGAGCTCGATCGCGGCCACGGTGTCGAGCCCTTCGCAGACCAGGTCGGTGTGCTCGTGCTCGGTGCCGTCCCAGGAGAACTCCGTCTCGTAACGCCACTCGGTACGGCCCACCCAGGCCACGCGGGTCTCGTTGTCGTCGAGGTAGGGATCCGGGATCAGCCCGGCGGCGAGCAGGTCGGTGTGCACGCAACCGGGCACCGTGGCCGGAGCCCGCACGTCGCCGCTCGCCGAGCGGACGATCCAGGATTCATGCAAGGGGCGCAACGGGGTCATCAACCCTCCGGACTTGAGCAGCGGGGATTGGCTGCCATGCCATCACTAAACCCGTTTAGTTGCAATGACTGATCGCGCATATTTCCACTCGGTTACTGAACCGATTCAGCGCAGGGGGCGGTGCTCCCCCTGTCCACCAGGCGCGGCTCGGCCTGCCGCGAGTCGGCGACCTCCCGGCCCTGGACCAGGTTGAGCAGCGACCGGGCGGCCTGGGCGCCGAACGCGGCGATGTCCCTGCTCACCGCCGTCAGGTGGGGCCGGGCCAGCAGGCACAGGGCGGAGTCGTCCCAGGCCACGACGGACAGCTCGGCGGGCACCGAGATCCCCGCCTCGCGAGCGGCGGCGGTGCCCGCCACGGCCATCACGTCGTTGTCGTACACGATGGCGGTCGGCCGCCCCGGCCCGCGCAGCAGGTCGAGGGTGGCCCGCTCGCCGCTCTCGCCGCTGTAGTCGGCGTACACGGTGACGGCCGCCACCCCCAGCCTGGCGGCCGCCGCCCGCATCGCGTCGGTCCTGACGCGGGTGTGCCTGAGTTCCTCATGCCCCGCGACCCTGGCGATCCTGCGGTGCCCCAGCCCGGCCAGGTGCTCCATCACGACGCCGATCGCGCCGGCGTCGTCGCTCCAGACGGCGGGCAGCCGCCCCGTCCCCTCCGGTCCGCCGATGACCACGGCGGGCAGCTTCAGCTCCTCCAGCACGGCGATCCGTTCGTCCTCGGCCCGCAGATCGACGACGAACACCCCGGCCACCCGGTGCTGCGCCCACCATTTCCGATAAATCGTGATTTCGTGCTCAGGGTCCTCGGTCATCTGCAGCAGCAGCCCGACGGACGCCGCCGACAGCGTGGCCTCGATGCCGGAGATCAGTTGCATGAAGAACGGCTCCAGTCCCAGCGTGCGCGCCGGCCGGTCCACGACGAGACCCAGCACGTCGGGCCGCCCGTCGAACAGGGCCCGCGCCAGGCTGTTCGGCTGCCAGCCCAGCTCGGCGGCGATGGCCTGGATGCGGCGGCGGGTCTCGCTGGAGACACCGGGACGGCCGTTCAACGCGAACGACACCGCGCCCTTCGAGACACCGGCCCTGCGGGCGATGTCGTCGATCGTGGGTCGCTTCATACGGCCGTCCCTGGATTTACCGGTTCACCGCCGTGGTCCGGTGACGCGGAGTTTACTCCAGGGGGCCAGATCGTCCGGCGCCAGTCGCAGCGTCATCGAGGCCTTGCGCGCGTACAAGGACTGACGGCTTCAGGGTCCTGACGGGGCGAGACCGGCAAGGGACGCGCGGACCCGGGAGGTCAGCTCCTCGTCGGAGAGGTCGCCGGGCTCGCGCAGGCCCGGGTCGGCCGGGTAGTCCTCCAGGGCGTAGAAGACGTCCAGCAGCGCGCGTTCCAGGCCGTCGCGGACCCGTTCTCCCTCGTCGAGCGCGCGTCGGCGGGCGGCCAGCCAGGCCGGCGCGAAGGAGGCGGCGGGCAGGTCACCACGCGCCAGCGCCCTCATGAGAGCCAGTTGCTCGGCCACCCCGGATCCCGGAGCGACCTCGGCCGGCGTGGACGCCGACAGACGTCGCGCGGGGAACCGCGCGGCGACCGCCGCCAGCTCCGGCCGCGAGCCGGCCAGCCTTTTCGCGTATCTGGCGAACCTCGCCCTGGCCTCGTCGATCCCGGTGTCCAGGCACGCCCGTACGAACCGGGCCTCCCCCGCGACCAGCGCGTATCCCTGCCCTGTGACGAGGACGGCGCCGGACAGCCCGGGAACGGCCAGGAGGAGGCCGCTGTCGGACCGGGGCAGCCCGGCGAGCGGAACCCGCAGCTCGAGGACGTCTTCGGCGGTATGCCGCGCGCCGACCTGCCCGGCGAGGACGTGGTCCACGCCGGACGCCCTGGCACCCGCGGAGACCCGGCCCGCGAGCCGTTCGTCCGGCGGCCAGGACGCGGGCACCGGCACCACCACCTTGGCGCCCTCGTCCAGCCACCGGCCGCCGAACCGGTGCGGGCCGTCGAGAAGCGCCCCGGCCAGCTCCCCGCTCGTCGCGGGGTCGCCTCCGCCTGCCGTCAATACAGGTAGCCCTTGTCTATGATGCCCGCGAGCTGCTTGCTTCCGAGGTTCCAGGCGGACCAGAACGACCCGTCCGCGTGGAGCATCACCATCTTTCCCGTACTGGGATCGATGAACCCGACCGCCGTGCCCTGTCCCCGGTAGTTGAACCGGTAGATCTTGGTTCCCGGCGCGGCCATGTGGTCCCGCATGGCCTTCTCGAACGCCTGCATCGAGGCCTTGTTGCGGTTGCCCTTGATGCCGAAGTCGGCGGCGTGGGCGTCGAACTTCTTGCTCATCGTCTTCTGGCTGGTGAAGTTGGCCTTGCCGAGCCAGGCCGCCTTCGGGCAGGCACCGTTGTGGACCAGCAGGTTCGCCGCGCCGGCGCCCACATAGAACGTGTGCGTCCCGCCGACCGTGAGGTTATGGACGCGATCCCATCTGAAGAGCTTCCGGATCGCGCTGACCTGCACATAGGTGCCGGCGGAGGTCCGCAGCCACGTGCCGGGGACGAGGTCGCCGGCCTCGACCCATTCCCGGCGGTCCGGGACCCAGAACGGGTGCCCGTCGGTCGCGGTGACCGTGCCCCGTGCTCCATCCAGGTCCACGGTCAGCTCGACGAGGCTCTTCGACCCGAGGCCCTGGATGAGCGCGGTGACGGGCTCGCCGCGGGTGGCCCCGGTCGCCGGATCGGTCACCATGACCAGCTCGCCGACCCGCACCTCGCTGATCGGCTTGCGCGTCCCGTCCGCCATGAGGACCGGGGTGTCGCCGGTGAAGCTGTTGCCCACGCACTGCGCGACCTTGCCGAACTGGAACGCCTTGCCGAACATCCCGAGCCCGCAGCCGAGCAGTGCCTGCGTGCCGACGCTGCCCCACTCGATCTTGCGGCCGGACAGCCGCTGGGTCAGGTATTCCAGGCCGCCGCCGAACAGCGCGCCGCCCAGGCAGGCGGCCAGCATCGGGCTGTTGCCGCTCGGGTCGGTCGCGTTGACCGGGTCGCCGGCCGCGTAGCCGTAGAGGTTGGCCCCGCCGTCGACGCCGACCGGGTCCTCGCTGATGAACCGGCCGAGCGTCGGGCTGTAGTAGCGGGCGCGGTAGAACAGCAGGCCGGTACCGTCGTCCTCGCGGCCGGTGTAGGTGAACCCGTTGCCGCCCGCGTCACCGGTGACCGCCGTGCCGCCGTTGGGGTCGTAGGAGTAGGCCGTCTTCAGGCTGCCGTCGTCGGCGCCGAGCGCCAGCGTGCTGCCCTGGAGATCGGTGAGATAGGTCTGGGTCCCGGCCCCGCTGGTGCGGCCGAACCACTGGTCGATCGCGCCGGACATCAGCTCGGCCGTGACGTTCCCCGACGCGTCGGTCTCGGCGATGGGGTTGTCCCCGCCGGCCAGGTAGCCGGTGACAGCCCCGTTGACCGTGCGGCGGTCTCGCTGCCCCTCGGCGTCGTAACGGAACCCGGCGGTCAGGCCGGCCCGGCTGAGGCCCTTGAGCTGGCCTCGGGCGTTCCAGTCGTAGGTGGTGGTGCCGTCGCCGGTGAGGTTGCCGTCGGGGTCGTACGACAGCGTCTGCCCCGAGCGGCTGGTCAGCCGGTTGGCCGCGTCGTAGACCATCCCGCTGACCGCCGCCGGCAGCGCGACCTTGGCGAACGAGCCGGTGACGTCGGCGATCTGGCCGAGCGGGTCGTAGCCGTAGGCCAGGCCGCCCTTGTCGGTCGTACCGTGGCGGTAGGTGATCCCGGTGACCCGGCCCGCGTCGTCGTAGCCGTAGTGCTGGCTCCAGCCGCCGGGCAGGTCCAGGCGGTCCTCCCGGCCCGCGTCGTCGTAGTGCGGGGCCACGGCCACGTTTCCGCGGGCGATCCGCTTGACCGCTCCGGTGTCGTCGTAGTCGTAGGTGACGGGTGCCCGGCCGAGGACGGTGACGCTGGTCCGCTGGTCCGCCGCGTCGTACCCATAGTCGACCTGCCCGGCCGGGCGCGTGACCCGGGTGACCCGGTCGAGATCGTCGTAGGTGAAGACCGTGTCGCCCCCGGCGGCCGTGTCGGCGATGCGCTTGAGCCGGTCGGCCTCGTCGTAGGTGAAGACCACGGTCGATTCGGCGGTGGTGCCGCTGACGCCGTAGTCGACCTGCTTGGTCCGGCCGAGGGCGTCGTAGGCGAACTTGGTCAGCTTGCCGTTGCGGCTGGTCGTGGTGGCGACCTGCCCGGCCTTGTCGTACGTCGTGACCGTCGATCGGCCGAGCGGATCGGTGACCTTGGTGACCCGGTCCGAGGCATCGTACTCCCAGGCCATCGAGTTGTTGCGCGGATCGGTGAGCTTGTTGCGGTTGCCGTTCTCGTCGTAGCCGAAGCCGAACGTCCGGCCCAGCGGGTCCGTCACGGAGCCGATCTGGTTGCGGGCGTCATAGGCGATCGTCGCGACGGCTCCGGCCGGGTCGGTGGTCTGGGTGATCCGGCCCGCGTTGTCGGTGAAGAACCGGGTGACGCGGCCTGTCGGATCGGTGGAGGTCTTCAGGTCGCCGAGGCTGTAGGTGTTGGTGGTGACCTTGCCGGCCGCGTCGGTGACGGTGAGCACCTGGCCCGCGGAGTTGTAGCGGGTCTTGCTGACCCGGCCCAGCGGGTCGGTCTCCGTGAGGAGGTTGCCCTTGTCGTCGTACTCGTACGTGGTGGTCTTGCCCAACTCGTCGGTGACGGCCGAGGGCAGGTCGAAGGGCCCGCCATAGACGGTCTTCACACCGTTCACCGCGGCCGGGGTGCCCGCCAGCCGGGTGGACTGGGTGACCCGGCCTTCGCCGTCGTAGGACATGGACGTGGTCCGGCCCGTGGAGTCGGTCATCGAGTCGATCCGCTGGCCGGTGCCGCGGGTGAAGGTCGTCGTGCTCGCCTCGGCCGTGCCGTACGCCTCGGTCTGACTGGTCGCCGCGCCGGCCGCGTTGAAGGTGACCCGTTGCACCGCGCCGTTCGGCTGGGTGACCCGGGTCTCGGTGATCTTCCCGGCGGTGTCGGTGACGTAGTCGAACGTGTAGATCTGCCCGTCCGTCAGCGTCTGCTTGGCCACGCGGCCCGCGGCGTCGTACTCGTTGGTCAGGTAGGTGATGCCCCGGGTGTCGGTCGCGGTGAACATGCGGCCGGCGGAGTCGTAGGTGTACCTCATGACCTTGCCGCCGGTGTCGGTGACCGTCTCCAGCCGGCCGCCGGCGTTGTAGGTGTAGCCCACCGTGCGGCCGATGTTGTCACGCAGCCCGGTGACCCGGTTGTTCGTGTTGTACGCCAGCTTGATCCACTTGCCGTTGGGCGAGGTGATCTGGACGAGGTTGAGCTGGCCGTCACGCGTCAAGGTGATCGTGTTGTCGTTGCGGTCCCTGATCTCCGCCAGCGGCTCGTACTGCGGGAAGAAGTACCGCATGCCGTCGCGCCGCCACAGTTCCCAGCCACTGCGCGTGTTGTCGCGTCTGATGGTCGAGCCTCGGTACTCGCCGGGAGTGTCCACGGCGCCGAAGACCGCGTCCGAGAAGCCCGTTCCGGGAGAGGTCCGGTCGTAGTGGATGATCGCGCCGCCCGGAATGTAGAGGTCGACCTCCTGGTACTGCTCCTCCGAATGCAGGAAGGCGTTGTAGGCCCCGATCTGCCCGATCCCGAAGTCACGGTTGGCGGTGTCGCCCTGGTAGAGCGTGCGGGTGACCTCGATCGGCAGCACGTCGTCGACGGCGAGGTCGGTGCGCGAGTCCATGAGCTGGCCGGTGGACAGTTGCACCGGGTCGCCGTTGATCCAGTCCCAGACGTCCTTGAACCAGCCCCGCAGCCACTTCGGCAGTCCCGCCGTGTTGAACATCCCGCCGTAGAACGACCACACCTTGGTGCCGGGATCCGGTACGACCTGCGTCGCGTCGGCGCTCACCTTGCCATGACCGTAGACGTGCCAGCCCTGCCGCTCCGGGTCGTAGTTCCAGAAGTCCACGGTCTGGCCGGGCGGCAGCTTGGTGTAGTTCGGGTAGACGACGCGGGCGCCGTCGGGGAAGACGAAGGTGCCGCCGGGCTGCACGGTGAAGTAGACGGGCACGATGCCGTTCGGCGGCAGCGGGAAGGGCGGCCGGTCGATCGGGATCGGCGTGATGCCCAGCTCGGTGATGACCTTGCCGAACTTGTCGCGGATCACCGACCCCGCCGGGATGCGCACCTCCAGGCCGGGGATCTTCGGCGTGGTGAGCACGACCTCCTTGGTGGTCGGCGAGTCGAACTTCACCATGTACTGGGTGTCGAGCCGCTGCATCCAGATGGTGTACGGGAGCACGGTGGTCCGCCCGGCGGCCAGGTCCACCTTGACCGAGTAGAAGCCGTAGCGGTGGCCCTTCGTGCTGGCCGCGGCACCGTCGACGTCGAGCGTCGAGGTTCCGGCGGGCAGACCGGTGAGCAGGAAACGGCCCTTGCCGTCGGTGGCCCCCTTGACCCGGCCGACGGTCAGCGCGACCTTCGGCAGCGGCTTGCCGTCGATCGTCCGGATCACGCCGGACAGCGCCGTGACCCCGGCGGGAGCCTGTGCCGCCTCGATCGTCGCGGGCGCGGCCCGCCGGATGTTCCAGTCGACGCCTTGCAGGTTGCCCTTGTCGGGCTTCCAGTCCCCCTCGCCGTACGGCGTCTCGCCGAAGAGGGTGGCGGGCCGGATCGCCGGGGTGGCCGACGGGGTGGCGGCCGGACCCGATGTCGCGTCAGTGGCGGCGGGCGCCGACGGCGCGAGCGCGGTCCTGGTCGCGAGAGCGATGCCGACCTGCCCGGTCAGGCCCTTGGTCGGGTCGACCACGACCGTGTACGTTCCGGCCGCGGGAAGGTCCGCGACGTTGACGGTCGTGTTGGCGGATACGTAGGTGTTGCTGAGCTGGGTCCCGTCAGGCTTGATGACGGCCACGTAGATCGGCCCGGTGAAGCTCGGCACCCCGGTGACGGCGAGCTTGACCTTCTGGGCGGCGGTGCCGGTGAAGGTGTAGGCCGCGTCCTGCCCGGCGCGGGCGATCGTGGCGTTGACTGCGGCGCCGCCCAGGGTGAGCGGGCCGGCCGCGATCCGGTTGGAGAGCGTGGCCGTGACCGAGCCCGTCCCCGCCCTAATCGGGTCGATCACGACCTGGTACGTCCCGGTCTGCGGGAGTTTGACGATGTCGAGCTCATCGGCCGTCGCAGCCGAGACATAGGTGTTCTTCACCACGACCGTGCCGTCCGGCGCCAGCACGTTGACGTACATCGCCTGGTTGACGGTGTTGGGGGTGAGGCCGACGCTGACGGCGGCGTCCGCCGTCCCGGCGAAGGTCAGGACCGCGTCCTGACCGGCGCGCGCGATCGCCGCCGCCACTCCGGCGCCGGTGGAGGTCAGCGTCCCGGTGAGCGGCTCGGACAGCGTGGCCGTGATCGAGCCGGTGGCCGCCTGAGTGGGGTCGATCACCACCCGGTACGTCCCGGTCTGCGGAAGTTTGACGATGTCGATCTCATCAGCCGTCGCAGCCGAGACGTAGAAGTTCTTCACCGTGACCGTGCCGTCCGGCGCCAGCACGTTGACGTACGCGGCCTTGGTCAGCGTGTTCGCCGTCAACCCCAGGCTCACGGCGCGGTCCGCCGTCCCGGCGAAGGTCAGGACCGCGTCCTGACCGGCGCGCGCGATCGCCGCCGCCACTCCGGCGCCGGTGGAGGTCAGCGTCCCGGTGAGCGGCTCGGACAACGTGGCCGTGATCGAGCCGGTGACCGCGTCGTTGGGATCGATCACCACCCGGTACGTCCCGGTCTGCGGAAGTTTCTCGATGTCGATCTCGTCGGCGGCCGCGGTGCCCACGAAGAAGTTCTTCACCGTGACCGTGCCGTCCGGCGCCAGCACGTTGACGTACACCGGCTTGGTCAGCGTGTTCGCGGTCAACCCCAGGCTCACGGGGCGGTCCGCCGTCCCGGCGAAGGTCAGGACCGCGTCCTGACCGGGCCGCGCGATCGGCAGCACCGCGGCCGCGCCCGTCGCCGTGATCTGGCCGCCGGACACCGGGCTCGACTGAGTCACCGTGACCGAGCCGGTGCTCGCCTGGTCCGGGTCGATCAGCACCTGGTAGGTGCCGGTCTGCGGCAGTTTGGCGATGTCGATATCACCGGAGGTCGTCGGGGACAGGTACTGGTTGTCCACGACGACGGTCCCGTCCGGCGCCACCACGTCCAGGTAGATCGTCTTGCCGAAGGTGTTCGCGGTGAGACCGAGGCTCACCACGGCGTCGGCGGTGCCCGCGAAGGTCAACCCCGCGTCCTGGCCCGGCCGGGCGATCGTCACGACCGACCCGGCCTCCGTCGCCGACAGCACCCCGCCGGACACCGGGGACGACAGCGTCGCCGTGACCGATCCGGTGCCGCCCGTGTTGGGATCGACGACGACCCGGTAGGTGCCGGACGCCGGCAACTTCGGAATGTCGATCTCCCCCGACGCGCCGGCGGAGAAGATCCGGCTGTCGACCACCTTCGTGCCGTCGGGGGCCGTCACGTCGACGGTCCACAACTTGTCGATCGTGGTGCCGGTGAATCCCAGACTCACGGCGGCGTCCGCGGTCCCGGCGAAGGTGAAGACCACGTCCTGGCCCGGCCGGGCGATCGTCGCCGTCGATCCCGCGGCCGTGAGCGACAGCAGGCCGCCGGACACCGGGGACGACAGCGTCGCCGTGACCGAGCCGGTCGCGGCGAGGGCGGGATCGACGACAACCCGGTAAGTGCCCGACCTCGGCAGCTTCGGGATATCGAGCTCACCTGACGCGCCGGCGGAGTAGCTCTGGTCGTCGACCACCGAGCCGTCCGGCGCCACCACGGCGACGTTCCACAACTTGTCGATCGTGGTGCCGGTGAATCCCAGACTCACGGCGGCGTCCGCGGTCCCGGCGAAGGTGAAGACCGCGTGCTGGCCCGGCCGGGCGATCGTCGCCGTCGATCCCGCGGCCGTGGGCGACAGCAGGCCGCCGGACACCGGGGCCGACAGCGTCACCGTGACCTGACCCGTCGCCGTCGCCGTGCTCGGATCGAGCAAGAGCTGGTAGGTCCGCCCTTCGGCGAGACCGCTGAGGTGCAGTGATCCCCCGCTGCCGCTGACGGTGACGTTCTGGAGTTTCGTGCTCGCGTAGTTGTAGGCGATCGCGTTGATCGTGCCCAGAGTGCTCCCCGTCAGCCCGACGTCGACCTCGCCTGACGCCGGGGCGTCGAACACGACGAGCGCGGACTTGCCCGCGCTGGAGATGAGGATGGGCTGCCCCTCGCCGCCGATCTGCAGACGGGTCGTGTTCTCGATGGTGGCCGGGTCCACCGCGGTCAGGGGGACCAGGAAGTCCGCGGCTGAGGTCGCCTCTCCGGCGGGGGTCGCGACCAGCACTTTTCCGGAACTCGCGCCGTTGGGAACCACGAACGTCAGCTGCGTGGCCGTGGCCGACGTCACCTCGGCGCGCAACCCGTTGATGCTGACGATGTTGTCCGACGGCGCGCTCGCGAAGCCGGATCCGGTGACGGTGACCGCGGTGGTCGGCGGACCGGCCTGCGGAGTGATCGCGGTGAGGGCGGGTCCGGGGGCGGCCACGGTGAACGTCCCCGCCTGCGCGGTGGTGCCGCCGACGGTGACGGCGACCGCACCGGTGGTCACACTCGCCGGCACCGTCACCGTGAGCGAGGTGGCGGTGGCGGCGGTGACGGTGGCGGCGGCGCCGTTGAACGAGACGGCGTTGCCCGACGGGGTGGCGGAGAAGCCGGTGCCGGAGACGCGCACGGTCGAACCGGGCCGGCCGGCGACCGGGATGACGCTCATCACCGAGAGCTGCGTCGCGGGGTACCTCTCGATGCCGGTCAGGTTGCCGGCCAGGTCGTAGCTGTACTTGGCGGCCTCGCCGCCGGGGTGCGTGACGCCGGTCAGCATGCCCGCCGCGTCGTAGGCGTAGACGGCGGGACCGGCCGCGTCCGCGACGGCCGCCGTGGCCTTGGCGCTCGCCGGCGGTGGCCTGTCGCGATCGGGAAGTGCCGCGGGTACGACGGTTCGGGAGCTCTGGCCCAGTACGGGGAGTGGCGAAAAGACGACACTCAGCGCGAGCAGTATCACCAGGAGCTTTCCACGGACAAAACCCGACATACAGCACTCCCCGCGACAATGCCCAAAGAAAGTCGGAATTATCCCGACTGTCCGCTTTATGTAGGCTTTACTCAGCGATTGGGAATGCTAAGTGGGACGATCACTGAAAACAAGACTGATTATTTACAGCGTCTCAGTTCCGCAACAGATCTTGACCCGATCAGAAACCTGTTGTTTTGTGTCCTGTCGAACAGTACGGAGAACCTGTGACACCACGCCGGTCGGCACCCCTGACGTGAGCACTCCCGAAGCCCGCACCTCCGGCTCCGGGGTCACGACCCGGCGCGGCGCCATGGCCCTCGCCGGCCTCACGGCCGTCTGCGCGATGACCGCCGCGGACTCCGGCGATGAGCCGGCGTTCGAGGCCGCCGACGTCGCTCCGCTGCCCGCCGCACTCCTGCCCCCCGCCTCGCACGTCGTCCTCACCGCGCTCGACGTACCATCCGGCGCCGATGCCGTACGCTCCCTCGACGCGCTGGCCCGGCTGGCACGCGAGCCCGGCGGCGGAACACAGGCGGCCATCGCCCTCGGTGCGTCGTGGTTCGACAAGGCCGGCCTGGCGGCGGCCCGGCCTGTCGCGCTCACGCCGATGCCCACCTTCGTCGGAGACGTGCTCGACCCCGCCCTGGTCCACGGCGACCTGCTCCTCCAGGTCAGCGCCGGCACCGCCGAGCTGGCCCGGCAGGTGGGCGGCTCGTTGCGGCGCGCCGTGCCCGGAGTTCGAGTCCGATGGGAGAAGCACGGCTTCCGGGCGGGCGGCCAGTTGAGCGAAGGGCGGGCACTGGCCCGCAACCTGTTCGGCTTCATGGAGGGCTACGGCAACCCCTCCTACCGGAGCAGCCCCGACGCGGCGGAGGTGGTCCGCGTGGCGGCCGACTCGGGCGAACCGCGATGGGCGGTGGGTGGTAGTTACCAGGTCGTCCGCATCATCCGTTTCGCCACCCGGCTGTGGGACCTCGAGCCCGTGCCCGTACAGGAGCAGGTCATGGGACGCCGCCGCGACGGAACCTGGCTGGACGGCACCCACTCCACCGGCAGACCCGTGTTCGACGCCGACCCGGAGGGCCGGATCACTCCCCTGGACGCCCATACCCGCCGCGCCAACCCAGGCACCTCAGGGGTCGCCGCCCCCAGGATGCTCCGGCGGGGCTACTCCTACCATGACGGCCCCGACGACCAGGGCATGCTGTTCGTGGCCTTCCAGGGCGACCTTGAGCAGGGGTTCGCCGGGGTCCAGCGCCGGCTGGCCGGACAGACGCTCGACAGGTACACGCTCACGGTCGGCGGCGGATACTACTTCCTGCTCGACCCCTCCCATGGGCCGGCGAATATCGCGGGGTGATCGGCGATTTTCCGATATCTCACTATCGGCTATTGAGTAGTTACTAGAATGGGTCAATTTACTTGATGACGCGGCCGACGAGTTTCCCGCCATCGAACGGAACGGCCAGGCAGTACGCCGTTCTGTATCGCGGCCAGTCCGCCTCCGCCGGAACGAGTACGGCCGCACCGACTTCGCCCCTCCTCGACGCCACGTACCGCATCCTCGGCCCGCACCCCGCCGCGGCCAGCCCCTGTACCTCGCCGGAGCCCGGCCACGGGCCGTCCGGAATGACGTAGGTGGTGGCGAATTCCGCCGCATGCGGCACCGTACAACGCACCACCGTCACCATGAAGCTTGTGGGCATGGGCTCGATGCAGTCGCCCGGACGCAGTTCGGTGGCGTGATAGTGCGCCACGGCCGGGCTCGCCACCTCGCCGGAAGCCGGGGCGGGCGCGGGGGCCACGGTGGGGGTCGCCACCGGCCGGAGGGGAGCAGTGCAACCCAGGAGCATGCTCACCAGGCACGTGCCCGCGAGCAAGGGACGGATCATGAGGCCGGATGATGGCAGGCGGAGATCACGCGGCAGTTTCGGGCAGCGCTGGTCCGACAATCGTCACTGTGGGTGAAAAGCCAACGATGACGATCACGAATCGTGTGCTGACATGGAGTCAACACGCCATTTGGCCTGATTCTTCGCATCTGGAGCTTGAAGTGCATGTGCCCCATCGGCATAGTGGACGCACCACAGGCGTACGTACCAGTCGTGGCAGGCAACCTGGGGGGCCACCACCAGTTCACGACGGCTGAGCGGCGCACACCACGCGCGGAATTGGACATATTGGATGAGCTCGCCCCCGCCGATCCGTACCAAGCTGCTCAGGATCCTCCTGCTTCCGCTGGTCTCCATGATCGCCCTGTGGGGGTTCATCGCTTACTCCAGCGTGGACGAGATCGCCTCGATCTCCCAGACGCAGGACCGGTGGGAGGCCATCGGGTCGCCGGTACTGGAGTTGATCATCGAGTTACAGCAGGAGCGCCAGCTTTCGGCGGCGGCACCGCGCGGCACCGGGTCGTACGCGCCACTGGCCGAGCAGCGGCCGATCACCGACAGCAAGGCCGAGCGGCTGCGCGAGGTCATCGGATCCGTTGACGTCGGGGCGGACGGCGAGACTCCGGCCGAGGTGAAGGCGCTGGTGCAGGCGCTCGACGGCCTCCAGTCGCTGCGCGCGTCCGCGGACGACGGCGGGTTGTCCCCGCGGGTGAAGGTCATCGACGCGTACAACGACCTGATCGACGTCGCCAACCGGCAGTTCAGCGACCGCGACGCGTTGAGCGGTGTCTCGTCCTACCAGGCGGTGCGCGGCATGGCGGCCTACAGCGCCACGTCGGAGTACCTGGGCCGGGAGCACGCCGTGCTCACCAACACGATCGTGCACCGCAAGATGACCCCCACCGACCGGGCCTCGTTCGTCGCCGCGATGACCAGCCGCAGGATCTTCTTCGCCAACGCCGAGCGTGACGCGGGTCCCGCCCTGCGGGCGAGCTACGACAGGCTGGTCGCCAGCGCCCCGTACAAGCGGCTGCTGGCGGTGGAGGACCGGCTGTTCGTGTGGGACACCAACGGATCACCGCCGGTGGAGCCGGCCGAGTGGAAGAGCGACGCCGAGTCCCTCCTCAGCGTGATCAACCGGGACACGCACACGGAGCTGGGCCGCGCCTCGATCGAGTCCGAGGATCTGAAGTCCGGGGCGTACTGGCGGATCGGGCTGGTCCTGGTCCTGGGCCTGCTGGCGGTCGTCGGGTCGGTGGCGCTGTCCTTCCGGTTCGGCCGTTCGCTGATCTCCGAGCTCAAGCGGCTGCAGTCGTCCGCGGTGGAGCTGGCCGAGGAGCGGCTGCCCCGGCTGGTCGAGCGGCTGCGCCGCGGCGACCTGGACGTGGATCCGACCACCGAGGCCCCCGGCCTCGATCCGGCTCACACCGCCGAGGTCGAGCGCGTGGTGAACGCGTTCTCCGCCGTACGCCGCACGGCGGTCGAGGCCGCGGTGGGCCAGGCGACCCTGCGCAAGGGCGTCGCCCAGGTCTTCCTCAACCTGGCCTGGCGCAACCAGGCGCTGCTCCACCGCCAGCTCGCGCTGCTCGACACCATGGAGCGCCGGATCGAGGAGCCGGAGGTCCTGGAGGACCTGTTCAAGCTCGACCACCTGACCACCCGCATGCGGCGGCACGCGGAGAACCTGATCATCCTGTCCGACTCCGCCCCCGCGCGCCGCTGGCGCGACCCCGTGCCGCTGTTCGACGTCGTACGCGCCGCGGTGCTGGAGGTCGAGGACTACACCCGGGTCACG
This sequence comes from Nonomuraea sp. NPDC026600, assembly GCF_040638335.1. Taxonomy (NCBI): domain Bacteria; kingdom Bacillati; phylum Actinomycetota; class Actinomycetes; order Streptosporangiales; family Streptosporangiaceae; genus Nonomuraea; species Nonomuraea sp. NPDC026600. Next base: position 430,102 of record NZ_JBEZYD010000002.1, on the reverse strand, counting down.
GTCGCGCCGATGCCGAACTCCCCGCTGCTGGTCGGCGCCGCGGTCACCGACGTGATCCACCTGGTCGCCGAGCTGGTGGAGAACGCCGCCGTCTTCTCCCCGCCCGACACGACCGTGCACATCCGCAGCATGACGGCGGCGAACGGCTTCGCGCTCGAGGTGGAGGACCGGGGCCTGGGGCTGAACCAGTCCACCCTCGACGAGCTCAACGCCCGGCTGGCCGACCCGCCGGAGTTCGACCTGGCCGACAGCGACCGGCTCGGCCTGTTCGTGGTGTCCAGGCTCGCGGTCCGGCACAGTATCAAGATCTCGCTGCGCCGCTCGCCGTACGACGGGACCACGGCGATCGTGCTGCTGCCCTCCGCCCTGCTCGCCCTCTCCGAGCCCCCGACCGTCACCGCGGCGACGCACACGGCGGAGCGCACCACCGGCCGCGTGGCCAGGCCCATGCGCGCGCTCGGCACGGCGCCCGCCGACGGCCGGCCCCGCGTGGTGTCCGTGGCCCCGGAGCCCTTCCCCAGCGTTGCTCCGGACCCCTTCCCGAGCGTCGCTCCGGACCCGCTCCCCAGCGTCGCTCCGGACCCCTTCCCGAGTTTCCCCTCGGATGCCTTCCCGAGCCTCGAACCGGAGCCCTTCTCGGCCCGCGGGCCGGAGGCCGCGAACGGCCGGGAGTTCCCGGGTGACAACGGGGACGCGGGCGGCCCCGGCGACATCCCGGACTGGCCCACAGGTGACTCGGAGCCCGAGCGCGTGGCCTGGTTCGAAGCCACCCCCGCACCGAGGCAGACACCGCCGACCGGAACCGGACCTGTGAGCGGCTCGGCGGACGAGCCCGGAAACGGATTCGTCGCCGAGCCGAGGACCGGCCCCGTCACGCGACGGGTGCCCGGCGCCTCCATCCCCTCCGGCCCGTCAGTCGAGTGGAGCGTCACGGTTCCGGCCCAGGAGGCGGACGAAGACCTCGACGGGTTGCCGATGCGGGTCCCGCAGGCGAATATGGCTCCGCAACTGCGTGCCGCCAGGCGCGCGGACCGGAGCTCCGTCTCGGTGCGCTCGCCGGAGGAGCTCTCCCAGCTCATGTCGTCCATGCAGCGCGGCTGGCAGCAAGGCCGCAGCCAAACGGAGCAGGGACAAGACGTATGGAATCGAAAGGACGACCATCCCGATGCCCGACCCCAGAAGTGAACTGAGCTGGCTGCTCGACGACCTCACCCAGCGAGTCCCCGGCATCCGGCACGCCATCGTGCTGTCCGCCGACGGGCTGGCCATGGGCGGCTCCCGGGAACTGACCCGGGAGGACTCCGAGCACCTGTCCGCCATCTCCGCCGGCAGCCACAGCCTCGCCATGGGCGCGGGACGGCACTTCGGGCTGGGCGGCGTACGTCAGACGATCATCGAGATGGAGGGGGGCTTCCTGTTCGTCACCGCCGCCGGCCAGGGCGCCCGGCTGGCCGTGATCGCCTCGGGCGACGCCGAGCTGGGCATGGTCACCTACGAGATGGCGCTCATGGTCAAGCGGGTCGGCGAGCACCTTTCCTCGCAGCCGAGGGGAGCGGCACCGGCACCCGCCTGGAACGGCGCCAGACCGTGACCGGGGAGGATCCCGGGCCGCTGATCCGGCTGTTCGGGCTGACCGGGGGCAGGGCGCGCCCGCGTGGCGAGACGTTCGACCTGGTGGCCATCGTCACCACGGTCGGCGGCTCCCACGCGCCCGTGGACCTGATCCCGGAGCATCACACCGTGCTGTCGGTGTGCCGCAGGCCCACGCCCGTGGCGGATGTCGCGGCGCACCTCAAGCTGCCGCTCAACATCACCCGGGTGATCCTCAGCGACCTGCGGCGAGAGGGCCTGGTCACCATCGAGCGCCCGCGGCCGGCGGCGCAGACCATCGACGAACGCATCTACAGGGAAGTGCTGCATGGACTACGCAGCCTCTGAGCCGGGGGCGACCTCGGTCGCCTCGGCCTTGGCCATCAAGATCCTCATCGCGGGCGGCTTCGGCGTCGGCAAGACGACCATGGTCGGCACGATCAGCGAGATCCGGCCGCTGCACACCGAGGAGCTGCTGAGCGAGCGCAGCCTGGGGGTGGACGACACCTCCGGTGTGGAGTCCAAGACCACCACCACGGTGGCGCTGGATTTCGGCCGCATCACCATTCGCGATGGGCTGTGGCTGTACCTGTTCGGCACTCCCGGGCAGGACCGGTTCTGGTTCATGTGGGATGAGCTGTCCGTCGGCGCGCTCGGCGCCGTCGTCCTGGCCGACACCCGCCGCCTGCAGGACTGCTTTCCGGCGGTGGACTACTTCGAGCAGCGCGGCATCCCGTTCGTGGTCTGCGTGAACTGCTTCGACGGCGCCCGCCGCCACGACCCGGCCAAGGTACGGCGGGCGCTCGGGCTGAGCGAGACCATCCCGGTCGTGCTGTGCGACGTGCGCGAGCGCGACTCGGTCAAGGACGTGCTCACCACGCTGGTCATGTACGCGGTGGAAGGCGCCTCCGCGTCGCCGAATTGAGTAGGGGGGTGCTCATGTCATCCCCCCTCCCCGGTCCCACGATCGAGATGATCGATCGACTCTGGGGGGAGACGACATGGGCGACCCATCGATGCCGTACAGCCGGCGCACCATCCTGCACGCGGGCGCCGCGCTGGGCGCGTTCATCGGCCTGGACAGGGCCGGGATGGTGCCGGCGGCGGGGTTCGCCGAGCGCCTCGTCGCCGGTACGGCGCGAGCCGCCGGCCCGTTCGCCTGGGCGGCGCGGCACAACCTGACCTCGGCGCAGTATCAGGCGGAGTTCGACCGGCTGACCGGCCAGGGCTATCGGCTCACGCACGTGGACGGCTATGAGGCGGGCGGGCAGGCCCTGTACGCGGCCATCTGGGAACGCATGCCCGGACCGCCGCTGGTCGCGCGCCACGGCCTCACCGGGGCGCAGTACCAGGCCGAGTTCACCCGGCTCACCAGCCAGGGGTACCGCCCGGCGCACGTGGTCGGTTACCAGGTCGGCGGGCAGGCTCTGTTCGCGGCCATCTGGGAGCAGACCGGCGGCCCGCCATGGGTGGCCCGGCACAACCTCACCGCCGCGCAGTACCAAGCCGAGTTCGACCGGCTGACCGGCCAGGGCTACCGCCTCGTGCAGGTGGACGGCTACCAGGTCGGCGGGCAGGCCCTGTTCGCCGCCATCTGGGAGCAGACCGGCGGCCCGCCATGGGTGGCCCGGCACAACCTCACCGCCGCGCAGTACCAAGCCGAGTTCGACCGGCTGACCGGCCAG